>NZ_JARVTE010000026.1:0-30602 GCF_030208815.1 Xanthomonas sp. fls2-241-TYG-148 | reverse complement strand
CGCATCCGCATAGTCTGCACTGATCAGAAAAGATCGTGAACAGGTTCTGAGGGCCGTACGCCGGATTGGCGACGCGTGTCCATCGCAGGATCTCCGTGCTCGCATTGCACGCGAAGACTAGGGGTGTGTATCAGCAGCACAGAGCTTTCGACCAGTGCGCCACGGTGACGCGGCAGAAGCTGTCGTGCGCACACGTGTCGGCTTCGGCGTTGGAGCGCCGAGTTTGCGAAACGCGCGGGCTTGCACAGGCGCATGCAACTCCGATCGCACAAAAGAAAGAAGCCCGGTCGGGGGACCGGGCTTCCGATGCAGCGCGGGAGAGAGTCGCGCTGCAGTCAAACGTGCGGCTTACCAGCTGAAGCGCGGGCCGACCGACCATTCCTTGTTGCCGTCGCCATCCATACGGATGTCGCCGTTGATGCCCCAGTTCTGGTTCAACTTCACCTGGGCGCCAAGGCGGCCGTAGAAGTTGTCGCCGATGTCGATGCCGCGCTTCTTGGAGAAGTCTTCGTAGCCAGCCAGGGCATAGACTTCGAAGTGCTCGCCGAAGGCGTTACGCAGACCGGCTTCAACGCTGTAGCCGTCGAAGCTGATGTTCGGGGTGTCCAGGTCCAGCTTGCGGTAGGCAACGCGGGCAACGAAATCGGTGCTCGTGGCGATCTCGTGGTTGTAGCCCACACCAACGCCCCACTGCTGGAAGTCGGAGTTCGAGCTCTCGAACACGTTGTCGTTGTCGTCAGCGTTCTGCTTGCTGTAATCGCCGAACACGTGGAAGTTCGGAGCAACGGCGTAGGACGCCTTCACGCCCCAACCATCTGCATCGCGACCTTCGGTCGGGGTGCGCACGTAGTCGCCTTCGACGAAGTTGTAGGAGAGGTTTTCGGCAGCGGAGGCCGCAAACGGCAGGGCAGCGAGAAGGCCGAGGGCCAGCAGAGAAGTCTTCATGATCGAGATACCTGTACTTATGGTTTGGGCCGGCGCTGAGGCGAATGCCGTTCGCTGCCGAGATGTAAATTCTCCGTTATTCGATGGAACGCGACATGAATTTTGAACTGACCGGTTGATGAATCATCGCGCCAAGTTCAGCTGCGCTTTCTTGTGGCTGTCAGCGTATGCGAGTAGCGCACGTGCAAAGCGTGACGCAGCGTTACGTGCATGCTAACGATGTGACGCTGGCGTGTAGGTGCCGCACAAAAACACCGCAAATCCTGCATTGCGCTGTTGCAAGCGAGCACATCGCCGATACGCGCGCACTGGGAGCATAGGCGTCCCCAGAAGAAGCGGAGCAGCATCGTGGCGAAGAAGAAGACGGTGGCGCGGTTCATGGCCGAAACGCTGGAAAGTGCCGGGGTGGAGCGAATCTGGGGGGTGACCGGCGATAGTCTCAATGGGCTGACCGATGCGTTGCGCGAGATGGAGAGCATCGAATGGATGCATGTGCGCCACGAAGAGGTGGCGGCATTCGCGGCCGGCGCAGAGGCCGCGGTGACCGGCAAGCTGGCGGTGTGCGCCGGCAGTTGCGGGCCGGGTAATCTGCATTTGATCAATGGGCTATTCGATTGCCACCGCAGCCGGCAGCCGGTGCTTGCGATTGCCGCGCATATCCCGTCGTCCGAGATCGGCTTGAGCTATTTCCAGGAGACGCATCCGCAGGAGCTGTTCCGCGAATGCAGCCACTTCGTCGAGCTGGTGACCAACCCGGCGCAGTTGCCGGAGGTGCTGCACCGTGCGATGCGTACTGCGATCCTGCAGCAAGGCGTGGCGGTGGTGGTGATTCCCGGCGACATCGCGCTGATGGAGGTCGACAAACACCTCTCTGCCGCTTGGCCCGTGCTACGTGCACCGCGGCTGCTGCCGGCGGCCGAGGACGTGCAGCAACTGGCGGAGATCCTGCAGCAGAGCAAGGCGGTGACGTTGCTCTGCGGCAGCGGCTGTGCCGGGGCGCACGATGCGGTGGTGGCGCTGGCCGACACGCTGGGCGCGCCGATCGTGCATGCGCTGCGCGGCAAGGAGCATGTGGAGTGGAATAACCCGTTCGATGTGGGCATGACCGGCTTGATCGGCTTCAGCTCCGGCTATCACGCCATGCTCAATTGCGACACCTTGATCATGCTGGGTACGGATTTCCCGTATCGCCAGTTCTATCCGAAGGACGCCACGATTGTGCAGGTGGACCGTGACCCGGCTGCACTCGGGCGTCGCACGCCCTTGCAGCTGGGCATTGCCGCCGATGTGGGCGAAACCATCGCTGCGCTGTTGCCGCAGCTGGAGCGGCGCGAGGAGCGCGGCTTTCTGGACAAGTCGCTTGCGCACTACCGCAAGGCGCGCGAGGGGCTGGACGAACTGGCGGTACCGGCGGACGAAGGCGAGCCCTTGCATCCGCAATTCGTCACCCGCCTGATCAGCCAGATCGCCGACGAAGATGCGGTGTTCACTTGCGACGTGGGCACGCCGACGGTGTGGGCTGCCCGCTATCTGCGCATGAACGGACAGCGCCGCCTGCTGGGCTCCTTCAACCACGGCTCGATGGCCAATGCGATGCCGCAGGCGCTGGGCGTGCAGGCGGCCTGCCCGGGGCGGCAGGTGATTTCGCTCTCCGGCGATGGCGGGTTTGCGATGTTGATGGGTGACTTCATCTCGCTGGCGCAATTGAATCTGCCGGTGAAGGTGGTGGTGTTCAACAACGCGTCGCTGGGATTTGTGGCGATGGAAATGAAGGCAGCCGGGTATCTGGACACCGGCACCGAGCTGCGCAATCCGGATTTCGCTGCGATGAGCAATGCGATGGGCATCCTGGGGCTGCGCGTGGAGACCTCCTCGCAGCTGGAGCGCGCACTGCGCCAGGCGTTCGCGCATTCGGGCCCGGCCTTGGTCGACGTGCGCATTGCCACGCAGGAGCTGGTGGTGCCACCGGCGATCAAGCTGGAGCAGGCCAAGGGCATGGGCTTGTATCTGCTCAAGGCGGTGATGAGCGGGCGGGGCGATGAGGTGCTGGCGCTGGCCAAGACCAACCTGCGCTGACACCGCGCTGCGCGCACACTGCACGTCTCCTTTCGGATCGCACCCATGCCCCGTTCGTTGTTGCGGCAACTGTTGCTGATCTGGATCGTGATCGTGGCCGCATGCATCGGCGTGGCCACCATGCTCTTTGGGCTGTATCAGCAGACCGAAGGCGTGCGCCTGGACCAGGCACGCCAGCAACTGCAGGCGCAGTGCGGGCGCATCGTGCAGCGCTACACCGGTGCCAGCGAGGCCGCCCGCGCGGGCGACAACGGCGCCGGGCTGGCCGCGGTGGTGGTGCAATTGGTGCTAGCCGATGCGCCTGGCGTGGAGGGTGGGGTGTGGAATCTAGAGAAGGGATTCATCGCCTACGCATATCCCACCTACGACGGCAGCGACCACAAGACCGACATCCCGGCTGCCGAATGGAACACCATCGTCGCCACCGCGCGCCAGAGTGCGCGTGGCAACACGCCGGTGCAGTACCGCCGCGATGGCAGCCGCGAGGTGCTGTTGATCAGTGCCTGCCCGCTGGTGGCAGGCACCGCGGCCTGGACGATGACGCGGGTGCCGGCCAGCACCTCCGACGCCTGGCGGCCGTTGGTGATCGGCATGCTGCTGATCTTTGCGCTGGTGGCGGTGTCAGCGATTGCGCTGGGCGTGGTGGTGCGGCGCTGGGGCCGGCGGCTGGATCGCATCCAGCAGGCCTTGGCGGCCGAGACCGAACTCCCGCAGATTCCGGTGACCGGTGCGCCGGAATTGGACCGGCTGGGCGCGGCGGTGAACGACTATGCGCAGCGCAACGCGCAGGCGCTGGCGCAGACGCGCCGGCTCGGCGATGAACTCTCCCGGCACGAACGCCTGGCCGCGCTGGGCCGCATGACCGCCACCGTGGCGCATGAGATCCGCAACCCGATCGCCACCATGCGCCTGGCGGTCGAGAATGCGATTGCCAGTGGCAACGCCACGCCGGACGAGGCCGCGCATGCGGCCTTGATGCTCGCGCAGATCCAGCGCCTGGATGGCGTGGTCGAAAGCCTGCTCGGGATGGTGCAGCCGATCCGCCTGCACCTGGACACCGTGGTGGTGCGCGACTGGCTGGCGGCACTGCTGGATCCGGCGGAACTGCCCACCGGAACCCCGCCGCCGCAGCTCTCGGTGGCCGACCCATCGCTGCAATGGGCGCTGGACCCGCAGCAGCTGGGCCGGGCGGTGCATAACCTGGTACGCAATGCTTGGCAGCACGCGCAGCCAGGCACTGTAGTACGCGTGGACGCGGCAGTGCGTGCCGGCAGGTTGCAGCTATGCGTTGCTAACCAGGGCACACCGATCGCCGAACCGGTGGCTGCGCAGTTGTTCGAGCCCTTCGTCAGTGGCCGCAGCGACGGCAACGGCCTGGGATTGGCACTGGTACGCGAGATCGCACGCGCGCACGCCGGCCAGGTGCATTACACGCATGCCGATGGCATCACCCATTTCATCCTGGAGCTGCCATGGCGCGCATCCTGATCATCGACGACGATGCCGCGTTTCTGGCCACGCTGCAGGCCACGCTGCGCTCGCTCGGCCACAGCGTGATTGCGCTCGACAACGGCGCGGCCGGCGTCGCGCGGTTGCGCGAAGGTGGCGTGGACATGGCGTTCGTGGATTTCCGCATGCCGGGCATGGATGGCATTGCGGTGCTGCGTGCGCGCCAGGACCATGCCGCGGCGCGCCAGGTGCCGCTGGTGATGCTCACCGCCTACGCCTCCAGCAGCAACACCATCGAAGCGATGACCTTGGGTGCGTTCGACCATCTGGTCAAACCGGTGGGGCGTGCGGAGATCGTGGAGGTGGTGCAGCGCGCCCTGCACAGCGCCGCCGACGCGCCGAAACCGGGTGCCGCATCGCTGGCACCGGCCGAAGAGGCCGACGCACTGATCGGCCACAGCCCGGCGATGCGCACTGTGCACAAACGCATCGGCCTGGCGGCAGGCGCCGAGCTGCCGGTGCTGATCACCGGCGAGACCGGCACTGGCAAGGAGCTGGCCGCGCGCGCCTTGCATCACGCCAGTGCGCGCGCGCAGCGTGCCTTCGTGGCGGTCAACTGTGCGGCCATTCCGCTGGAGTTGATGGAGAGCGAGTTGTTCGGGCACCGCAAAGGCGCATTCTCCGGCGCCACCAGCGACCGCATCGGCCTAATTCGCCAGGCCGATGGCGGCAGCTTGTTTCTCGATGAGATCGGCGACATGCCGCTGCCGATGCAGGGCAAGCTGCTGCGGTTTCTGCAGGAAGGGGAGGTCACGCCGCTGGGCGGCAATGGCGCGCAGAAGGTGGATGTCCGCGTGCTGGCGGCCACCCACCGCGACCTGGCGGCGTGGGTGAGCACCGGGCAGTTCCGCAGCGACCTGCGCTACCGCTTGAACGTGGTGCCGATCGAGTTGCCACCACTACGCGAACGCGGCGACGACATCCTGCTGCTGGCCACGCACTTTCTGCAGAGCGCCGGTGGCGCCGCGCGCGCGCTGTCGCCCGATGCGCAGCGCCGGGTGCTGGACTATCCGTGGCCGGGCAATGTGCGTGAATTGCGCAATGTCATGCAGCGCTGCGCGTTGCTGGTGCGCGGGCACACCATCGCGGCGGGCGATCTGGACGAGGCATTGAGCGAACCGTTGCCAGGCGACCTGCTGCAGCCGCAGCCAGCCGATGCGCCAACCGGCACACAGTCGCTGCCCGAAGCGGTGGCGCAGCTGGAAAAACGCATGATCCAGGCCGCGCTGACGCAGGCGCAGGGCAACCGCGCCGAGGCCGCCCGTCAGCTCGGCATCCACCGCCAACTGCTGTACCGCAAGCTCGACGACTATGGATTGCAGTAGCCAGGCGCTGCGCACGGCAAGCTGTCTGCAAAGCGGACAGCGGTTGTCTGGAATGCAGACGCCGCGATGGCTTGCATCTCCAGCCACTGGCAATGAAATCAAGGCGTTGCCAGTTGGCACGATAGCTGCGTTCTCCTGATGGCACGCGGCGCCCCTGCCGCGATGGAGACACTGTCCATGATTCGTCAGACCGCACTCGCCTTTGCGCTGGCCTGCAGCGTGGCCACCGCTGCCGCGCAGGTCCCTGCTGCGCCGGCCGCACCGGTTGCGCCGCGCCCACCCGCCGATGCCCCGCCACCGCCGCCGGCCCCACCCACACCGCCTGCACCGGTGGCCGCCACCGCCGTGCGTGTCACCGGCACCGTCGAACGCTTCATGCTCAATCCCAATGGCGCGGTGGACGGCCTGTGGCTGCGCGATGGCACCCAGGTCGCGTTCGCACCGCACCTATCCACCGCCCTGCAGGCGGCGGTGCGGCGTGGCGATACCGTCAGCGTGCAGGGCTATCGCCTGGGCCGTCTGCCGGTGCTGCGTGCCAGTGCCATCCGCTCCACCCGCAGCGGGCAGGAGGTGGTGGACCAACCGCCATCGGCCGCACTGCCGGCTCCTGCACCGCCCGCGCCAGCGACGTTGACGCCCTTGCAGGCGGAGGGGCGGATCGAACGGCTGGTGTACGGGCCGGGCGGTGAAGCGACCGGCGCCCTGCTCAGCGATGGCACCGTGGTGCGGATGCCGCCGCACCTGGCAGTGCAGTTCGGCGACCTGTTGCAGCCCGGTGCGCCGTTGAGCGTGAGCGGGTTCGGTGTGGCCACGGCAGCCGGGCGGTCCATCGAGGCCACCCAGCTAGGCCGCGACCGTGCCTCGCAACGGGCCCTGTTCGCCCCGCCGCGCCCGGATGGCCCAGTGCCACCGGCACCGCCCGTGCCGCCAGCACCCGCCGCACCGCCCGCCCCGGTGCCGCCGCCCGCTCCGCGCTAAGTCCCGCGCCGGGCCCCGCGGCACTGCCGCGTCCCACGTCCCACGTCACCCCCTTGCGCCCCGTCACCAGCCACGCCTTGCGCGTGGCACGGGGCGCGCGTTGCCGGTCTTCGCCGGCCATCCTGATTGGAGCACCACCATGCATTGGGTCGATCCCGATTTCCTGCCCGAAACCCGCGGCACCCTGGCGCGCTTTCTGCTCAACCCCAAGGCCGACATCGACGGCCTGCTGCTGACCGACGGCACCGAAGTGCACACACCGCCGCATCTGTCCGCCGCCCTGCTGAAGGCGCTTGCGCCGGGCAGCGCCTTGACCATCCGCGGGCTCAAGCCACGCGGTGTGGACATGCTGGTCGCGCTGGCGATCGACCCCGATGGCGGCGCGCGCATCCTCGACGAGGGCCCGCACGGCCCACATGCCAAGCCCAAGCCGAAACCGCCGGCAGCCAAACCCGCCAAACCGCAGCACGCCCAGCACAGCGGCACCATCACCCACCTGCTGCATGGCCCACACGGGCAGGTGCACGGCGTGTTGCTGGACGACGCGGTCACCGTGCGGTTTCCGCCGCATGCCGCGGGCGCGTTTGCCAAGCAACTGGTCCTCGGCAAGCCGCTCAGTGCCGAAGGCGAGCTCACCACCACCCCGCAGGGCGTGCTGATGCACGCGCATGCCCTGGGCGCCAAGCCGGCGACGCTGACCGAGATCGCACACCCACCGCATCCACCACATGGCCCGGGCGGAAAAAAGAAGCCCAAGCCCAAGCCCAAGCACTGAGGAGACGGCGATGCGGCGGCTGCGTGCAAGGCGTTCCGGTCCCTGGGGTGTGCGCACCGCCGCCGGGCTGTGCGCAGCGGTCGTGCGCGTGCTGCACGTGGCGTGCGCATGAGCCGCGGCCGGCGTGGCACCCGCGCGCTGGAGGTGCTGCACTTCAGCGTGGCCGATGTGCAGGACGGGTTGGGGCCATTCTTGAGCGTGTTCCTGCAATCCAGGGGCTGGTCGGTGGGGGCGATCGGCACTGTCATGAGCGCCGGCGGAATCGCCGGCATGCTGGCGACCACCCCGGCCGGTGCATTGGTCGATGCCACCCGTCGAAAACGCGCGGTGGTGGTGATTGGCGCGCTGGCGATCCTGCTGGCCACCGCGCTGATCTGGCTGCGGCCGAGTTTTCCCGGGGTAGTGGTGGCGCAGATTGCCTCGGCCCTGGCAGCCGCCGGCATCGGCCCGGCGCTGACCGGCATCACGCTCGGACTGGTCCGGGCACAGGGCTTCGATCATCAGTTGGCGCGCAACCAGGTCGCCAACCACGGCGGCAACCTGCTGGCCGCTGCACTCGCCGGCTGGCTGGGCTGGCGCTACGGCTTCGGCGCGGTGTTTGTGCTGACGGCCGCCTTCGGCGTGCTGGCGATCGCCTCGGTGTTGCTGATTCCTGCAGCGTCCATCGACCACCGCGCTGCGCGCGGTTTGCAGGGAGCGCGAACCGGTGAGGCGGTGAGTGGCTGGCGGGTGCTGCTGACCTGCCGCCCGCTGGCGCTGTTGGCGATTACCCTGGGGCTGTTCCATCTGGGCAACGCGGCCATGCTGCCGCTGTACGGCATGGCGATCGTCGCCGCCCATGCGGGCGACCCCAGCGCGTTGACCGCTACCACCATCGTGGTGGCACAGGCCACGATGATGCTGGTGGCCTTGTTGGCGATGCGCTGGATCCGCGTGCATGGCCATTGGTGGGTGCTGCTGGTGGCCTTTCTGGCGTTGCCGCTGCGCGCGTTGGTGGCCGCTTCGCTGATCGAAGGCTGGGGCGTGTTTCCAGTGCAGATGCTCGATGGCCTGGGCGCTGGCTTGCAGAGCGTGGTGGTCCCCGCATTGGTCGCGCGGCTGCTGCATGGCACCGGCCGGGTCAACGTGGGCCAGGGCGCGGTGATGACCGTGCAAGGGATCGGTGCTGCTTTGAGCCCGGCATTGGGCGGCTGGCTCAGCGCCGCCTTCGGCTACCGCACCGCGTTTCTGGTGCTGGGCGCCATCGCGCTGCTCGCGGTTGCGCTCTGGGCGAGCTGCCACACGGTGCTCAAACAGGCATTGGCTGCCGGCGCGGCGAGGTGATGCGCTTGGCTACTGCCCGCCTGTGAAGTTCCATTGTCGCCACGCCTCGAACACCATCACCGCCACGGTGTTGGACAGATTGAGGCTGCGATTGTCCGGGCGCATCGGCAGGCGAAGCCGGTGCTGCGGCGGGATGGACTCCAGCACCTCTGCCGGCAGGCCGCGTGTTTCGGGGCCAAACAGAAAGGCATCGCCATCGGCAAACTGCGGTGTGTCATAGCGCACGGTGCTGCGGGTACTCAGCGCAAACACGCGCTTGGGTGCGAGCGTGGCCAGCGCAGTGGGCAGGTCCGGATGCACCTGCAGACGCGCGTATTCGTGATAGTCCAGGCCGGCGCGCTTGAGCTGCTTGTCGCTGAGGTCAAAGCCCAGGGGCTCGATCAGGTGCAGGCGCGCGCCGGTATTGGCGCACAAGCGGATCACATTGCCCGTGTTGGGCGGAATTTCGGGTTGGAACAGGATGACATCGAGGACGGGGGCTGACATGCGCGCAGTGTAGCTGCGCCGCGCATGGGCCGGCCGGTAATGACCGGCCGGCAGTTACTGGCCCAGGGTGGCGCTGACCAGTGCTTCCAGCTCGACCGGGGTGGGCTGCAGCTGCGGCACCGGCAGGTTGACGATGACCTGGCCGACCAGCGCACCCAGTGCAGCAGCGGCGTGGCCGGTGGCAGCCTGCGCGGTGGCGGCAGCGGTATGCACCAGCAGGTCGGCGCGCTGTTCGGCGGTCGGACGCACCTGCACGGCGGCCAGGGTCACGATGCGCGGGCCCGCCTGTTCGGCGGCCAGGGCAGCCAGTTGCTCGGTCGAAGGGCGCACCTGCACGGCGGTCAAGGTGCGGATGCCGCTGCTGCGCTCCAGCGTCTGCTGGGCGATCTGGTCGGCGGCCGGGCGCACCTGCACGGTGTCCAGCGTGGTGAGGGAAGCGGCATGCGCGTTGGCAAAGGAGGCGCCGGCAATCAGGGCGGCGGCGAGGGCGATGCGCAGGGTCTTGGTGGTCATGGCGAGGTCTCTTGGTGTAGGTGATCAGTGGTGTGGTAGTAAGGTAGTACACCGTTTCGGTAGCTGCAAGAACTTTCGGTGTTATTTTTATTCTGTTCAGCGTGTAGTCATATTTACTGGCAGCGCACGGGGCGTCGGGACGGCTGCCATAACCAGAGCAATCGCCGTGCCATCTTTAAGTTGTTGTTTTTGAAGGCGGCGGTGCTGCATGGGGCTGTCCGCATCCGGACACGCGGACACCACATCGGCCGGGCGGACGCGCCGGGCCAAGGCCTGGGCGGGAGCGCAGCGCACACCGGGGGCTGCCGGTTGCCTCTCGGTAGCACGCCTTATTGCCAATTCAGGCAGCTACGGCACAATCCGGCTTTGCCCTCAGGTGTCTGTCTTATGCGCGTGATCCTGCTGTCTGTTCTGGTTGCCGCCACCACTGCGGCCTGCACCTGGGTTCCCATCGAACAGAGCGGCAAAGGCGTGCAGGTCCTGCCCGCAGGCCCTGTGCCAGCTGGCTGTCAGCAGCAGGGCGAAGTGGTGGTGACGGTCAAGAGCAAGGTCGGTTTCTACAATCGCAACCCGTTGCGGGTGCAGGAAGAACTGGAAACCCTTGCGCGTAACGAGGCGCCTGGCGCCAATGCCAACACCGTGCAGGCACAAGGCCAGCCGCTCGATGGCAGCCAGCGTTTCAACGCGTTCCGGTGCCCGCCGCGCTGAACCGTTGGGCTGGGGCGAGCGCGGGGCAAATGTAAAGATGCGGTAAAAGCGGCCAGCAGATAGAATGGCGCCCCCTCGCCTGACGCCATGGCGCTACTTCGATGCTCTTCCAGAATGTCTCCATCGCGGGACTGGCGCATATTGATGCGCCGCACACGCTGACTTCCAAGGAAATCAACGAGCGCCTGCAACCGACCTACGACCGTCTTGGGATCAAGACCGACGTATTGGGCGATGTTGCCGGTATCCATGCACGGCGCTTGTGGGACCAGGATGTCCAGGCATCGGACGCCGCCACCCAGGCTGCCCGCAAGGCCCTGATCGATGCCAACATCGGCATCGAGAAGATCGGCTTGCTGGTCAACACCTCGGTGAGCCGTGATTACCTGGAGCCGTCCACGGCCTCCATCGTGTCCGGCAACCTGGGTGTCAGCGACCACTGCATGACCTTCGACGTGGCCAACGCCTGTCTTGCCTTCATCAATGGCATGGACATCGCTGCGCGCATGCTCGAACGCGGCGAGATCGACTACGCCCTGGTCGTGGATGGCGAAACCGCCAACCTGGTGTACGAAAAAACCCTCGAGCGCATGACCTCGCCGGACGTCACCGAAGAAGAGTTCCGCAACGAACTCGCTGCGTTGACGCTGGGCTGCGGTGCGGCCGCCATGGTGATGGCACGTTCGGAGCTGGTCCCCGACGCGCCGCGCTACAAGGGCGGCGTGACGCGCTCGGCCACCGAGTGGAACAAGCTCTGCCGGGGCAACCTGGACCGCATGGTCACCGACACCCGCCTGCTGCTGATCGAAGGCATCAAGCTGGCGCAGAAAACCTTCGTGGCCGCCAAGCAGGTGCTGGGCTGGGCCGTGGAAGAACTGGACCAGTTCGTCATCCACCAGGTCAGCCGCCCGCACACGGCGGCGTTCGTGAAGTCCTTCGGCATCGACCCGGCCAAGGTCATGACCATCTTTGGTGAGCACGGCAACATCGGCCCGGCCTCGGTGCCGATCGTGTTGAGCAAGCTCAAGGAACTGGGCCGGTTGAAGAAGGGCGATCGCATCGCGCTGCTCGGCATCGGTTCTGGCCTGAATTGCTCGATGGCCGAAGTGGTTTGGTGATCGATCGGGCGCACGCCCATCGCTGTTGATCGTACGACCGACGCCTGCGCCATCGCGACGCAGGCGTTTTTCTTTTTGCTGGTGACCCGATGACTGCATCCGTTTCGCGCCTGCCGGGCTATTCGTTCACGCCACACCGTCTGCAGGTCCGCCCGGGCGTGTCGATGTCGTATCTGGACGAAGGTCCGCGCGATGGCGAGGTGGTGGTCATGCTGCACGGCAATCCGTCGTGGAGCTATCTGTGGCGGCATCTGGTGAGCGGTCTGTCTGATCGCTATCGCTGTATCGTGCCCGACCACATCGGCATGGGCCTGTCCGACAAGCCCGACGATGCGCCCGATGCGCAGCCGCGTTACGACTACACGTTGCAATCGCGCGTGGACGATCTGGACCACCTGCTGCAGCACCTGGGCATCACCGGGCCGATCACGCTGGCGGTGCACGATTGGGGCGGCATGATCGGTTTTGGCTGGGCGCTTTCGCACCACGCGCAGGTCAAGCGCCTGGTGATCACCAACACCGCCGCATTCCCGCTACCGCCGGAAAAGCCGATGCCATGGCAGATCGCGATGGGCCGGCATTGGCGGTTGGGCGAGTGGTTCATCCGCACCTTCAATGCGTTCTCCTCCGGCGCCTCGTGGTTGGGCGTGTCGCGGCGGATGCCGGCCGCTGTGCGCCGTGCCTATGTCGCCCCGTACGACAGCTGGAAGAACCGCATTTCCACGATCCGCTTCATGCAGGACATCCCGCTGTCGCCGGCCGATCAGGCCTGGTCGCTGCTGGAGCGCTCGGCGCAAGCGTTGCCGTCGTTTGCCGACCGCCCGGCCTTCATCGCCTGGGGCCTGCGCGACATCTGTTTCGACAAGCACTTTCTGGCCGGTTTCCGCCGCGCGCTGCCGCACGCCGAGGTGATGGCGTTCGACGATGCCAACCACTACGTGCTCGAAGACAAGCACGAGGTGCTGGTGCCGGCAATCCGCGCGTTTCTGGAGCGCAATCCGCTGTAGGGCGAGTGCCGCATCCATGCATGCGCGCGCCGAAGAACCGCGCGCGATGTGCGCGAAGTGGATGCACCGGGTAATGCGTGCATCGCGCAGGTCCGGATTGGATCGCACTGCAGCTGCGCCGTATGCGCTGCTGCGGCCAGGCCTTACAGCGTGGGCAGCGGATTGCGTTGCGCGTCGTCCACGCCAACCCAGTCGGCTTCAGTGAGCGCGTGCAGGCCATGTGCCAGCCGCGACTTGTCGCATTGCGTGCTGCGCTCGCCGAACTCCAGCGATGCCGGCACCGCGGCACACGATGACGGGCGGCGGTCGTGGATGCTGCAACGGCTGTAGCGGCCGATGTCTGCGTCCAGCGCAATGCAGCGTGGCTGCGCTTGCGAGGTGCCACGCATCACCCGTTCGTGCGTGCGCAGTGCATCCGTCAACGCAATCGGCACCCTGCCGCCCAGCGCGGGATCGGCTTCGCTCCAGTGGAAACTGACGCGGAAGTAGGCGCAGCAGGCGCCGCAGGTAAGGCAGGGGTGTGCCATGGATGCCGGGCCTTGCGCGGCGAAACAGCGTGGAGAGCGCGGCATTCTGACCGAATCACGGCGCGATACAAGGGGCGCGCGTACAGGCCGGTTAGCAGTTCATGCGAGTGGCGGTTGCTGGTGGCCGGCGAATCACCGGGCTTGCCAGCAAACACGCGGTGGCGCGCCACGTTTGCTGGCGATAGCGCGCGCTGTTCCAGTCGATATTTCCAGCGTGTTGACGCATCTGCAGCTGTGCATGCAGGCACGCTGCGAGTGGCCTCTCTACAGCAATGCGAGCCAGCCAATGCACGCGACCGAACGTTGCACGCGCAAGCGACCGGTGCCATAGGCACGCATGGGTGATAATGGGTACATGACAACTCTCTGCAATATCGCCGCCTCGCTGCCGCGACTGGCGCGCGAGCGCCCCGATCAGATCGCCATCCGCTGCCCGGGCGGACGCGGTGCCAATGGAATGGCCGCCTACGATGTCACCCTGAGCTATGCCGAGCTGGATGCGCGCAGCGATGCGATTGCTGCCGGTCTGGCCTTGCACGGCATCGGTCGCGGCGTGCGTGCGGTGGTGATGGTGCGGCCGTCGCCGGAGTTCTTCTTGCTGATGTTCGCTTTGTTCAAAGCCGGTGCGGTGCCGGTGCTGGTGGATCCGGGCATCGACAAGCGCGCACTCAAGCAATGTCTGGACGAAGCGCAGCCGCAGGCTTTCATCGGCATTCCGCTCGCACAGCTGGCACGGCGCTTGTTGCGCTGGGCACGGTCGGCCAGGCAGATCGTCACCGTGGGCGGCCGCTATGGCTGGGGTGGGGTGACGCTGGCACGCGTGGAGCGCGATGGCGCCGGTGCCGGCAGCCAGCTGGCCGATACCGCGGCCGATGACGTGGCGGCGATCCTGTTCACCAGCGGCTCGACCGGCGTGCCCAAGGGCGTGGTGTATCGGCACCGGCATTTTGTCGGGCAGATCGAGCTGCTGCGCAATGCGTTCGACATGCAGCCGGGCGGTGTGGACCTGCCGACCTTTCCACCGTTCGCGTTGTTCGATCCCGCGTTGGGCCTGACCTCGGTGATCCCGGACATGGACCCAACCCGTCCGGCCACCGCCGATCCGCGCAAGCTGCACGATGCGATGACGCGCTTTGGTGTGACGCAGCTGTTCGGCTCGCCGGCATTGATGCGCGTGTTGGCTGATTACGGCCAGCCATTGCCGAACGTACGCCTGGCCACCTCGGCCGGCGCACCGGTGCCGCCGGATGTGGTGGCCAAGATCCGCGCGTTGCTGCCGGCCGATGCGCAGTTCTGGACGCCGTATGGCGCCACCGAATGCCTGCCGGTGGCAGCGATCGAAGGCCGCACCCTGGATGCCACGCGCACGGCCACCGAGGCCGGCGCCGGCACCTGTGTCGGCCAGGTGGTTGCACCCAACGAGGTGCGCATCATTGCCATCGACGACGCGGCGATTCCCGAGTGGAGCGGTGTGCGTGTGCTGGCAGCGGGCGAGGTGGGCGAGATCACCGTGGCGGGCCCCACCACCACCGACACCTACTTCAACCGCGATGCGGCCACGCGCAGCGCCAAGATCCGCGAGCGCTGCAGCGACGGCAGCGAGCGCGTTGTGCACCGCATGGGCGACGTCGGCTATTTCGATGCCGAGGGGCGCTTGTGGTTCTGCGGCCGCAAGACCCACCGCGTGGAAACCGCCACCGGCCCGCTCTACACCGAGCAGGTGGAGCCGATCTTCAACGTGCATCCGCAGGTACGACGCACCGCGTTGGTGGGTGTCGGCGCGCCCGGACAGCAGCAACCGGTGCTGTGCGTGGAGTTGCAGCCCGGCGTTGCGGCATCGGCCTTTGCCGAGGTGGAAACTGCGTTGCGTGCGCTGGGCGCTGCGCACCCGCACACCGCAGGAATTGCGCGTTTTCTGCGCCATTCCGGCTTTCCGGTGGATATCCGCCACAACGCCAAGATCGGCCGCGAAAAGCTTGCGATCTGGGCGACGCAACAACCGCGCTGAGCCCCACCATGTGCGCACGGTATCGTCTGGATGACCTGCGCATCGATGTGGCACGGCAGCGCGTTGAGCGCGACGGTGTGGCACTTGAGGTTGGTGGACTCAATTTCAGGTTGCTGCACTATGTGCTGCAGCAAGGTCAGCGCGTGGTCGGCTTCGACGAGCTGATCCAGAACGTGTGGGCACCGGCACTGGTCAACGAAGAAACCGTCACCCAGCGCGTGCGTCTGCTGCGGCAGGCGTTGGGCGACGACTCGCGACGGCCGCGTTATCTGCGCTCGGTACGCGGGCAAGGCTATCAGCTGTGCGTGCCGGTGCAGCAGGAACAGATGCCCGCAGCGCGTGTGATGCGGCAGCGTGGCGGCTGGATCGCGGCGGGCGCCGTGGCTTTGGTTTGCATCGGCACAGGCGCGATCTGGTGGCTGCACGCGCGCGCGCCGCCAGCAGCGCGGGCGGTCCTGGTGCAGCGTGGCGATTACTACGCCGGGATCGGCCAGCGTGACGACAACGATCGCGCGATCGACTTGTATCGCCAACGCTTGCAGGAAGCGCCGGACGACCCACAGGCGCAACTTGGCCTCAGCCGCGCCTACAGTGCACGCGTGTGCCAATACGACGGGGACGCCGACTTTACCGTGCAGGCCTTGCGGTTGGCCGATACCGTGACAGCCGCGCAACCACGCCTTGCAGCAGCACATGCCGCGCGTGGGTATGCGCTCGATTGTCAGGGCCGCAACGGGGCTGCCTTGGCGTCCTATGAACAGGCCTTGCAGCTGGATCCGGGTGCCGATGCGGTGCGTGGCTCGGCCGCCTATCTGTACGAGCGGAAGGGAGATCTGGTGCAGGCGCTGTCGGCCAATCTGGAGGTGCGCGACCCCCGGCGCGTGCGATTTCTGCCGATCCAGATCGCCAGTAATCTGAGCCTGCTGGGGTATGCGGGCGCAGCCGAGGCGCGCTATCGGCAGAACTTCCGGCTGTATCCGGATGACCCGTTCTCCAATCTGGCGTGGCCCACATTCTTGTTCGCGCATGGTCGTGCGGCAGAGGCGCAGACTGCGTTGGACGAGGCGCTAGGCCGCGGCACCGACTATGCGGGGCTCGCCGTGCTGCAGGCCGAACTTGCATGGTCACAAGGCAACACGGCACTCGCACGCAAAGCGGCATTGCAGGCAGTGCGGCTCCGCCCCCAGGGCAGCTTCGCGCAGACGGTCGTGTGGGCGCTGCACGCCCAGCCGCTTCCCACAGCTGCGGCGCTGCGCACGCGTGCGCAGGAGCTGCTGATCAGCGTGGAGCGCGGCGGCGACCCCTTCGATGCCCTCGATGCGACCGTGCTGCTGCTATGTGCGGATGCGCCCGAGGCAGCACTGCGCGCACTGCAGCGCGCAGAGACTGCCGGCTATCGCAATGCTGGCTATCTCCGTCATTCGCCGTTGTTGCAGTCACTGCGCGGCATGCCGGAATTTGCCGCGCTGCTGGCACGGATCGATGCCGACCTTGCGGACCAGCGGGCTCAGGTGCGTCGTCGTAAGCTGTTACCCCCAGATGCGATTTCTGAGGCTGCTGCGGCCATGTAGCAGGCCGGCACAGAAGAGCGGCATCGGCAACGGTTGTGCGCAGGCCGTGTGCGACACACCAACCAGCAGCCCTCCGACCGGTCGTGTCAGTCCCGCGTCGGCAACGCCTTGAGCACATAGTCGGTCAACAATCGCTGCGATTGCTGATGCATCTGCCGGGTGTTGTAAGCGCTGCGCGTGAGGACCACCACCAACCTCTGCTCGGGAACGACAAACACGTAGTTGCCGCCATTGCCAGACATCGCCCAGGTGTCGCGTTGCACGCCATGCACCGGAAACCGGAAGTGCCAGAGGAGATAGCCGTAATCGGCATCGTCGCGCGCCTGTGTGTGCACGCTGGTCATCGCTCGGATCCAGTCTGCGGCAATCACCTTGCGGTCTTGCCAACGTCCTTGCGTAACCAGCAACTGCCCGAGTTTGGCCAGGTCGCGGCTGCGATACCGCGTGCCGCCGCCGCCCATGCCGACGCCTTCTGACGACACAGTCCACTGCGCCTGCTCAATGCCTAGTGGCGTTTCTAGGACCTTGGCCGAAAATGCCTGCAGGCTCTGGCCTGTGGCTTGTTCCAGCACGGCGCCGAGCAGGAATGAGCCTGCCGTACAGTATGAAAATGCACGGCCGTGCGGGCTTTGCTCGGGCCGTTGCATCCACGGCGCATACCCGCGAATCGGCAGATCTAATGCAAATTGCGTCCAGTCTGCGCTGACGTACATGCGTTCTTCGTTGCCGGCGGAAAAGGCATTGTCGTCGTTACATTCCAATTGGGAGCTCATCGTCAGCAGATCTTCGACGGTGATCGCGCGCTTGCGCGGATCGGGATGTTGCCAGTGGCGGTCGCCGAAGTAGTCGTAGACCTTGGCTTGCGCGTTTGGGATCACGTTGCGCTCGATCGCCGCACCCACCAGCAACCCGGTGACGCTCTTGGTCAACGAGCGGGTGTCGTGCAAGGTCTGGCGATCGGCATCGCCCAGGTAGTGTTCGTAGACCAGCACACCATCGCGTACGACCAAGACGCTGGTGGTGGCCGGCGCCAGGTCGGCGCTCAGTGCTTGCTCCATCTGTGCGAGCACAGCGAGGTCCCAGCCACTGGCGGCAGGGCTGCCGACCGGCCAGCCGTCATCCAGGGCCGGCGGCCTGGCGATGTGCGCAGGTGCAGGTGCTGGGGTGGCAGCTGATGCTGTGGCGATGCCTGGCGTCGCACTGGGCGCGGCGTGCAGCGGGGAGAGAACGAGCACGGCAGACAACAGCAGGGACAGGCGGGTCATGGCGACTCCAGCGATCGAAGGTGCAGCCATCACGCCAGGCTTGCGAATGAACCACCTGATGCCGGGATGAAGATTTATGAAGGTCTTTGCAATCAATGATTTGCCGGTGCAAGACGTCAGGCGGCGTGCACGCCGCGTCGCTCTGACGGTCCGGTCCGGCTATTGTGTGCGCCCTGCAGGAGCGATGGGTGTGGCGCAATGAAGATACTGGTAACGGGTGGTGGCGGCTTTCTCGGGCAGGCGCTGTGCCGTGGATTGGTGGCGCGTGGACACGAGGTGGTGAGCTTTCAGCGTGGTGACTATCCGGTGCTGCACACCTTGGGTGTGGGCCAGATCCGTGGCGATCTGGCTGACCCGCAGGCGGTGCGGCATGCACTTGCCGGCATCGATGCGGTGTTCCATAACGCGGCCAAGGCAGGGGCATGGGGCAGCTACGACAGCTATCACCAGGCCAACGTGGTGGGCACGCAGAACGTGCTCGATGCGTGCCGTGCCAATGGCGTGCCGCGCTTGATCTACACCTCCACGCCCAGCGTGACCCATCGCGCCACCAATCCGGTGGAAGGCTTGGGCGCGGACGAAGTGCCGTACGGCGAAGACCTGCGTGCGCCGTATGCGGCGACCAAGGCAATTGCCGAACGCGCGGTGCTGGCAGCCAACGATGCACAGCTGACCACCGTTGCGTTGCGCCCGCGCTTGATCTGGGGGCCGGGCGACAACCACCTGCTGCCGCGTCTGGCGGCACGTGCGCGTGCCGGGCGGCTGCGGATGGTGGGCGATGGCAGCAACCTGGTGGACAGCACCTACATCGACAATGCGGCGCAGGCGCACTTCGATGCGTTCGCGCATCTGGCACCGGACGCTGCGTGCGCGGGCAAGGCGTACTTCATCTCCAACGGCGAACCGTTGCCGATGCGCGAACTGCTCAACCGCCTGCTGGCGGCGGTGGACGCACCGGCGGTGACGCGCTCGCTATCGTTCAAGACGGCGTACCGCATCGGTGCGGTGTGCGAAACATTGTGGCCACTGTTGCGTCTGCCAGGCGAAGTGCCGCTGACGCGGTTTCTGGTCGAGCAGCTGTGCACGCCGCATTGGTACAGCATGGAACCGGCGCGGCGTGACTTCGGCTATGTGCCGCAGATCAGCATCGAAGAGGGCCTGCAACGGCTGCGATCCTCATCTTCCCGCGACATCTCCATCACTCGATAAAGACTGGCACATCCACAAGATACGCCTGCGCCGATTCGGCACGACAACTTCTGGACACATTGCCATGCTGCATTACGCCATCATCTTTTTCGTCATCGCCATCATTGCCGCCGTGCTGGGCTTCAGCGGTATCGCCGGTGCGGCGACGAACATCGCCTGGATCCTGTTCGTGGTGTTCCTGATCCTGGCCGTGATCTCGATGTTCCGTCGCGGCAAGGTCTAGTCCGCGGCACGTCACGGCAGCGGCGCTGCCGGTTGACGATCACACGGCCCGCTTCCGCAAGGAGGCGGGCCGTGCGCTTTTGCGGCACGCAGAATTCGCTAATTACAGCGCTTTTTCCAGGTATTGCACGCGTTTTCCGCTTTCAAGTATGGCCTCGCCGATCGGCTGAAAGCCCAACTGCCGGTGCAGTGCCAACGAGGTTGGATTGGCAGGCAACAGATTGACTTCGCAGACCAGGCGCGCATGGCCTGCGGTGCGCGCGTCACGGATGAGTTCGTTATACAGCTGCGTTGCCAAGCCGCGTCGACGTGCGTGTGCGGCAACCACGATGCGGTCCACATAGACAAAGCGCGCGAAGCGTTCGGTCATCCAGGCGAAGTTCGCATTGGCGTAGATGGCGTGCTGATCCAGCGCGATGAGTAAGGCGTCGGCCGGATCCGCCACCCGTGCGTGCCAGGCCTGCTGCAACAGGCTGGCGAGCGCATCAGGCGTGAGCCACGACAAGGCGCTGGCATCGGCGTTGTTGAGTGCCAACAGTGCTGCGTGATCGTGCGGATGCACTGCACGCACCTGCGCCGCGGTCACGCGTGCGTGACCACGCTGCTGTGCAGGCGCCCATCGTCGGCATGCCACTCCAGTGCCAGCTCGATCAAGCGCGTAACCAGACTGCGATAGTCCAGCCCGCTTGCCTCCCACAACTTGGGATACATGCTGATGCGGGTGAAGCCGGGCAGGGTGTTGACCTCGTTGATGACGATGCGCCCATCCGCGCACAGGAACACATCCACGCGCGCCATGCCGGCGCAGTCCAGCGCCTGATAGGCCTGTAGTGCGCACTGCTGGATACGGTGCTGGGTGTGGGCATCGATATCGGCGGGAATCACCGTCGCTGCGCCATCGTCGCGGATGTACTTGGTCTCGTACGAATAAAACGCGTCGTGCACCACCACCTCGCCGCACACGCTGGCCTGCGGCGTGGCATTGCCCAGCACCGCGCATTCGATCTCGCGCCCGGCGATTGCCGCTTCCACCAGCACCTTGTGGTCGTAGCGCAGCGCGAGCTCCAATGCCGCGCTGAACTCCTCAGCGCTGCGGACCTGGCTGACGCCAACCGACGAGCCTTGGTTAGCCGGCTTGACGAACAGCGGCAGCCCGAATTGGGCAATCAGCGTCTGCACGTCGGCCTGCGCAGCGGTGTGGCGCGTGAAGCATGCGAACGGCGCCACCTCCAGGCCGGCATCGCGCAGCACCCGCTTGGTCATGTCCTTGTCCATCGCCACGGCCGACCCCAGCACGCCGGAACCCACGAACGGCAGGTTGGCCATGCGCAGCAGCCCCTGCAGCGAGCCGTCTTCGCCCAGCGTGCCGTGCACGATCGGGAACACCACATCGATCTGCGCCAACGCCTGTTCGGCATCCACCGCGCGCAGCTGCGCACTGGCGGCACCGGGCAGCACGGCCAGCCCACGGCCGCTGTGGCGCAGCGCAATGCGGCTGGGGTCGTCGGCATCGAGCAGAAAACTCTCCGGTGCGCTGAGGTGCCACTGGCCCTGTTTGTCGATGCCGATCAGCACCGGCTCGAACCGCTGCGGGTCCAGCGCCTGCAGGATATTGCGCGCCGATTGCAGCGAGACCTCGTGCTCGGCCGACTTGCCGCCAAAGATGAGTCCGACCCGAATCTTGCGCATACCTGCTCCTGTCATTGCTCCACGGAAGGAGCACAGGATGCCGCTGGCGCGGTGCCGAACGGAAGCGCTGGGTGCCTGCCCGAGCCGTGCCACACGCGCCGGCCCGCCGACGCAATGGCCCGGCCCGCGCCCGTCAAGCGGTTGCGACATGCAGGGACGGTAGAATGCGCCCATGCCCGGATCACTCTTCAACTCACTCAAGCCGCTCGCCGGCCAGGCCCTGCAGGCCGCGCTCAACCGCGCGCTGGCGCTGGACCCGGATACCCGCGACGCCCTGCTGCCGCTGGAAGGCCAGCGCATCGCACTGACCCTGGAGGCGCCGGCGCTGGCGCTGCAGATCCGCGTGCACGAGCGGCGGCTGCTGGTGGGCCCGGTGGATGCCAGCCAGGAGCCGGATCTGGCGGTGCGCAGCAGCCTGGCCGGCTTGCTCGGGCAGCTGCCGTTTCTGGCCAATGCCCGCCGCAGCGGTGCGCCGGCCGGCCGGCTCAAGGTCTCCGGCGATGCCGAGCTGGCGCGCCAGCTGCAACAACTGGCCGGGCGTTTCGATCCGGACTGGCAGTTGCCGTTCGTGGCGGTGTTCGGCGAGATCCTGGGCGTGCAGATCGCCAGCGCCGTGCGCAGCGCCTTGCAGCAGGCCCGCCGCAGCGCCACCGACCTGGCGCAGAGCGCAGCCGAATTCGTCACCGAAGAATCGCGCGACGTGGTGCCGCGCGCCGAACTGGAGGCCTTCCACGACGACGTGGATGAGCTGCGCGACGCTGTCGAACGCCTGGCTGCGCGCATCAATCGCCTGTCTGCGGCCAGAGGCACGCCATGAAGGCGATCCTGCGGGCAAGCCGCATCGGCCGGGTGATCCTGCGCTATCGGCTGGACGCATTGCTGGAAGGCACCCCGGCCGAGCGCTGGTTGCGCCTGGCCAAGCCGTTCGTGCCGCGCGCCAGTGCCGAAATCGCCGCGCAATCGCGCGGTGCGCGGCTGCGGCTGGCGCTGCAGGAACTGGGCCCGATCTTCGTCAAGTTCGGGCAGATTTTGTCCACCCGCCGCGACCTGATTCCGCCGGACGTGGCCGAAGAACTCACCTTGCTGCAGGACCGGGTCAAGCCGTTCGACGGCGAGGCCGCGCGCCTGATCGTGGAGCGCGCGCTGGGCCTGCCGGTGAGCGTGGCGTTTGCCGCTTTCGACACCACGCCGCTGGCCTCGGCCTCGATCGCGCAGGTGCACGCGGCCACCTTGCCGCCCGATGCCAATGGCCTGCGCCGCGAAGTGGTGGTCAAGGTGCTGCGCCCGGACATCGAGCGCCAGATCGACGCCGACATCGCGCTGCTGCATTCGCTGGCCACGCTGGTCGAACGCACCCATCCACGCGCCGACAAGATCCGCCCGCGCGAAGTGGTGGCCGAGATCGAAGGCACGTTGTCGGCCGAACTGGATCTGCAGCGCGAAGGCGCCAACGCCAGCGTGTTGCGGCGGTTCTGGGAAGGCTCGGACGATCTGTACGTGCCGGAGGTGATCTGGTCGCACACCGCCGAGCGCGCGCTCACGCTGGAGCGCGTGTACGGCATCCCATCCGATGACGTGGCCAAGCTCGACGCCGCCGGCATCGACCGCAAGGCGCTGGCCGCCAAGGGCGTGCGCGTGTTCTACACGCAGGTCTTCCGCGACAACTTCTTTCATGCCGATGCGCACGCCGGCAACATCTGGGTCGATTCGGACCCGGAGCGGCGCCTCAATCCGCGCTTCATTGCGCTGGATTTCGGCATCATGGGCCAGCTCTCGCAGGAAGATCAGTACTACCTGGCCGAGAACTTCATGGCGATCTTCCACAAGGATTACCGCCGCATGGCCGAGCTGCACGTGGAGGCGGGCTGGATGCCGTCCAACGTGCGTATCGACGAACTGGAAGCGGCTGCGCGTTCGGTGTGCGAGCCGTACTTCACCCGGCCGTTGTCGGAGATCTCGCTGGCCGAGGTATTGATCAAGTTGTTCCGCGTGGCGCAGCGCTATGAATTGACGCTGCAGCCGCAGCTGATCCTGCTGCAGAAGACGCTGCTCAACATCGAAGGCGTCGGCCGCCAGCTCGATCCCAAACTCGACATCTGGGCCGTGGCGCGGCCGGTACTCGAACGCATCCTGCGCGAGCGTTACAGCCCGCGCCGCGTGCTGGGCGAGTTGCGCAAGCGTCTGCCGGAGATCATGACCCACGCGCCGGACATGCCGCGCCTGGTACATAGCTGGTTGAAGCAGCAGGTGGAAGGCCGGCACCAGCTGGATATCCGCTCGATCGAGTTGCGCGCGCTGGACCTGAGCCTGCGCAAGCTGCAGACCCGCGTGGTCACCGCCATCACCGGCAGCGGGCTGCTGGTGGTCGCCGCCGTGTTGTATGGCCTGCATCCGAACGGCTGGTATCTGGGCACGGTGCCGGTGTGGAGCTGGATCAGCGGCGGCGCCGGCTCGGTCGCCTTGCTGATCGCCTGGCTGCGCCGCTGACACATTGCGATAGGTGGCCCGCTGCATTCGGCTGCATTTCGGCAGTGCCTGCAGCGGGCCCCAGCGCGGCCCTCGAGTCGTGGCGCGGCAACGCAGTGGCATGCGGTGTCGGCGATGCGGATAATCCGCCGGTGAGCACATCCCCTGATCCATTGCAGATTCTCTACCAGGACGCCGTCCTGGCCGTTGTCGACAAACCCGCGGGCCTGATGGTCCACGACAGCAAGCTGGCGCGCGGGGAAGACGATTTTCTTGCGGACCGCCTGCGCGTGCAGCTGGGCCGCCCGATCTTTCTGGTGCACCGGCTCGATCGCGCCACCAGCGGCTGCCTGTTGCTGGCCTTCGATCGCGACACCGCCAGCGCGCTGGGCAAGGCCTTGATGGCCGGCGAAGTAGAGAAGGATTATCTGGCCATCTGCCGCGGCTGGCCCGCCGAGGTGCAGCTCATCGTCGACCACGACCTGGATGGCGGCCCGGGCAAACCGATCAAGAAGCCGGCGGTGACCCACTTCCAGCGTCTGGCCACCGGCGAGCTGGAGATCCCGTCCACCGGCTTTGCCACCTCGCGCTATGCCTTGCTGCGTTGCCAGCCGCAGACCGGGCGCTTTCGCCAGATCCGCCGGCATCTCAAGCACCTGTCGCATCACATGATCGGCGACACCAGCCACGGCGATGGCCGCCACAACCGCAGCTTCCGCATGCTCGGCATCCACCGCATGTTGTTGCACGCCGAACGCCTGGGCTTTCCGCATCCGGCCGACGGCAGGCGCATCAGCGTGGTGGCGCCGCTGGATGTGGAGTTTGCAAAAGCGTGTGCGTTGTTCGGGTGGGACGTGGCGGGGTTGCAAGGCACGACACACGTGCAGTGATGGGGCTTGGTCATTGATCTGTCCGTGCCTCAACGTCGAACGGCAACGTCTCTAGGCAGCCGTACCCTCACCCCAACCCCTCTCCCGACGGGAGAGGGGCTTGACTGGTCCTTCTCCCCTCGGGAGAAGGTGCCCCGTAGGGGCGGATGAGGGTGCGAGCGAAGCCTGGTGGAGTTTGGATGCACGTGCTGCTTCGCCGCTTACCGCCTTCACCCCAACTCCCTCTCCCGGCGGAGAGGGGCTTGACTGTTGCTTCTCCCCTCGGGAGAAGGTGCCCCGTAGGGGCGGATGAGGGTGCGAGCGAAGCCTGGTGGAGCTTGGATGCACGTGCTGCTTCGCCGCTTACCGCCTTCACCCCAACTCCCTCTCCCGGCGGAGAGTGGCTTGACTGTTCCTTCTCCCCTCGGGAGAAGGTGCCCCGGGGGCGGATGAGGGCGCGAGCGAAGCCTGGTGGAGTTTGGATGCACGTGCTGCTTCGCCGCTTACCGCCTTCAACCCAACTCTCTCTCCCGGCGGAGAGGGAGTTGGAGCAGGCTTCTCTCACTGGAGGAAAGCTGGGGCACCGCCGGAATCGTCAACGCGATCGACCTGGCATCCGCATTCGCATCCGCATTCGCCGCAGCGATCACGCGGTTACGAATCCCCAATCCCAACTCCCCAATCCCAGCTCTTCAGGGCTTCTGCGCCGCCGCCGGCTCATTGACGATCTTCTCCAGATCCTTCTGCAGATCCGTAAACAGCGGCAGCATCTTCTGCTGGATGGCGCCCATCAGGTTCTGGGTCAGTGCCGGGGTCTTGTCCAGCAGGCTTTGGCCGGCCGAACTCTCGTAGAACTCGGCCATGGCAATCACGTCCTCGCGCGAGAACGAGCGCTTGTACAGGTCCACGTACATCGGGCGCAGCTCCGACCACGACAGCGCCTTGCGCACGGTCTGGCGGGTGCGGTCCTGGATGCGCTGCAGCTGCGCCTGCTGGTCGGCATCGAGCTGGCGCTGCGCGGTGAGCTGGGCGAATTGCTGCTGCTGCATCGCTTCGATCTGCGGCAGCATGGTGTCGAGCATGGTCTGTGCGCGCGAAGCGGCCAGTAGCCGGTTGACGTCGGCATCGCTGGGCGCCTGGGCCCAGGCTACCGGCGCGGCAAGCGCCAGCACCAGCAGCACCAACAGGCGACGGGCATGGCGGCGGGCCGAAATGAAAGCGGTGGGTGTCATCGGAGCATCCTGCAGTCGGGGGACCGGCCGCAGCATACGGGATGACGCCGGCGTTCGCGCGCGCGTCCACGCCCGTCCCGATACAATCCGGCGCATGGCCAGTGAACCCATCCAGATCACCCCCAACTTGGCGATCCCGCCCGGCGAGATCGTCGAGCGCTTCGTGCGCGCGAGCGGCGCCGGCGGGCAGAACGTCAACAAGGTGTCGACGGCGGTGGAGCTGCGCTTCGATGTGGCCGGCTCGCCGTCGCTGCCGGAACCGTTGCGCGCGCGGCTGCTGTCGCGGCGCGATCGCCGCATGACCGCTGACGGCGTGCTGGTGATCGATGCGCAGCGGTTCCGCACCCAGGACCGTAACCGCGAAGATGCGCGCGAGCGGCTGGCCGAGATCATCAATGCATGCCTGTCGGTGCCCAAGCGCCGCGTGGCCACCAAACCGAGCCATGGTGCCAAGCTACGGCGGCTGGATGCCAAGCGTGAGCGTAGCCAGATCAAACGTGGACGCTCTGCGTCCCACTGGGAGTAAGCGTGAGTGACACTGACCCGTCGTTGCCGCCGGTAACGCAGGCCAACATCCTGTTGCAACCCTCACCACCACGCATGCCGCGTGCGCATGGCCGCTTCGGCCGTTGGCTCGGCCGCACCGCGCTGCGGCTGGCCGGCTGGCGGTTGGTCGGTCGTCTGCCCGACGAGCCCAAGCTGGTGATGATCGTCGCCCCGCACTCCTCCAACTGGGATGGTTTTCTCGGCTTTGCGGCCAAGTTCGCGCTCGGCTTCGATGTGCGCGTGCTGGGCAAGGCGCAGCTGTTCTGGTGGCCGCTGGGGCCGCTGCTGCGCAAGCTCGGCGCCATCCCGCTGGACCGCAGCTCGCCGCAGGGCACCATTGGCCAGGCGGTGCGGTTGATCCGCAACTCCGAGCAGATGTGGTACGTGATCACCCCGGAAGGCACGCGCAAGCGCGTCGAAAACTGGAAGGCGGGATTCTGGAAGATCGCCTCTGATGCCAAGGTGCCGATCCTGCCGGTGTATTTCGATTACCCCAGCAAGACCGTGGGCATCGGCGAGCCGTTCTGGACCGGCACCGACATGGCCGCCGATATCGCCGCCGTGCGCACCTGGTACCGCCCGTGGCGCGGCAAGCACCGCGATACGCTCTGAGCCCACCATCCCCTGTTTGCGTGGTGGCGAGCGCCGGCCACGCCTTGCGAGGAACGCCAATGTCATCTGCCCGCGTGTTGTGCCTGTCGTTGCTGCTGTGGGCCACCGGCCCGGTGTGGGCCGCCACGCCCATGCTGGTGATCCACGGCGGCGCCGGTGTGGAGAAATCCAGCCTGTCGCCGGAGGAACAAGCGCAGGCACGCGAGGCGATGCAGCGCGCGCTGCGTGCTGGCCATGCGGTGTTGACGCGCGGCGGTAGCGCGGTGGATGCGGTGGCCGCCACCATCACCGTGCTGGAGGATGCGCCGCAGTTCAACGCCGGGCGCGGTGCGGTGTTCACCCACGATGGCAAGAACGAACTCGATGCCGCGATCATGGATGGTGCCAGCGGCAAGGCTGGCGCGATCGCCGGCGTGCATACGGTCAAGAACCCGATCCTGTTGGCGCGCAGTGTCATGGACCGCTCCAAGCACGTGATGCTGGTCGGCGACGGCGCCGAACAGTTCGCGCGCGAGCAAGGTGTCACCCTGGTCGACCCGAGCTATTTCCGGACCGACAAACGCTGGCAACAGCTGCAGAAAGCGCGCAAGGCCGAAGCCGGCGACCGCCAGGCGCAGGCCGCACTCGACCTGGAAACCGCCAAGCACTTCGGCACCGTCGGCGCATTGGCGCTGGACCGCGACGGCCATCTGGCCGCCGGTACCTCCACCGGCGGCATGACCAACAAGCGCTACGGCCGCGTGGGCGATGCGCCCATCATTGGCGCCGGTACCTATGCCAACACCCAGTGCGCGGTATCCGGCACCGGCTGGGGCGAGTTCTACATCCGCGCGGTGGCCGCCTACGACATCTGCGCGCGCATGAAATATGCCGGGCAATCGTTGCAACAGGCGGCCGAGGCAGTCATCGATCAGCAGATTCCCAAGGCCGGCGGCGACGGTGGCGCGATTGCGCTGGATGCACAGGGCAATGCCGCATTTCCGTTCAATACCGAGGGCATGTACCGCGGCTGGATCGGTGCCGATGGCACTGCGCATGTGGCGATCTTCAAGGACGAGGCGCTGTAACGCTGCCGCGCTTGCCCGGTAGCACGTTGCGAAGGCTGGCGTGCCAGCCCACCACCACATCCGTCGCGCATGACGACGCAGCGGCGGCCCACGATGGCGCCCGGATGGCACGCGTTCTCGCAGCCCTACTGCGTTCATCCATCCAATCCAACGGCACATGCCACACGCGACGAAACCCGCTAGCGTGGCCGGCTGCTGTTACCCACTCAGGAATTACACGCCATGTCGCGTACCGTCGTTCTGGCCGCTGCCATCACCTTGGCACTGGCTGCTTGTTCTGGAAAAGATTCGTCCGGTAAGGAGTCCACCACCGTGCCCGAGAAGACCGCCACCACCCAGACCCCGGATGCCGCGCCGAACCCGCTGCTGACCGCCAGCACGCTGCCGTTCCAGGCGCCGCCGTTCGACAAGATCCAGGACAGCGATTACCTGCCTGCGTTCGAGGAAGGCATGCGCCAGCATCTGGCGGACGTGCGCAAGATTGCCGACAACCCCGAGCCGGCCAACTTCGACAACACCATCGAGGCGATGGAGCGCAGCGGCGAAACGCTCACTCGCGTCTCGCGCATTTTCTTTGGCCTGGTGCAGGCCGATACCAGCGACGCCCGCCAGAAAATCCAGGAAGAGGTGGCGCCCAAGTTGGCCGCGCACCAGGACGAGATCAATCTGGATCCCAAGCTGTTCGCACGCGTCAAGGCGATCTACGACCAACGCGACACGCTCAGCCTGGAGCCGGAACAGAAGCGCCTGGTCGAACGCCATTACGAAGAGCTGGTGCGCGCCGGCGCGCAGCTGTCCGACGCCGACAAAACCACCTTGCGCAAGCTCAACGTGGAGGAGACCACGCTCTCCACGCAGTTCCATACCAAGCTGGTGGCTGCCTCGGCTGCTGCCGCCGTGGTGGTGGACGACAAGGCCAAGCTCGATGGCTTGAGCGAGGGCGACATCGCCGCCGCCGCCGATGCCGCCAAGGCGCGCAAGCTCGATGGCAAGTATCTGCTGACCCTGCAGAACACCACCCAGCAGCCGGTGCTGGCGTCGCTGAAGGATCACGACCTGCGCGCGCAGGTGATGAAGGCCTCGCAAACCCGTGCCGAACAGGGCGACGCCAACGACACCCGCCAGACCATCCAGCGGCTGGCGCAGCTGCGCGCGCAAAAAGCCAAGCTGCTCGGCTTCGACAGCTACGCCGCCTACAGCCTGGGCGACCAGATGGCCAAGACGCCCGACGCCGCGCTCAAGCTGTTGACCGACACCGTGCCGGCGGCGACCGCCAAGGCGCGCCGCGAAGTGGGCGAGATGCAGAAGGTCATCGATGCGCAGCAGGGCGGCTTCAAGCTGGCTGCTGCGGATTGGGACTTCTACGCCGAGCAGGTGCGCAAGGCCAAGTACGACCTGGACGAATCGCAGATCAAGCCGTATTTCGAACTGGATAACGTGCTGCAGAACGGCGTTTTCTACGCAGCCACGCAGCTGTATGGCATCACCTTCAAGCAGCGCACCGACATCCCGACCTATCACGCGGACATGAAGGTGTACGAAGTGTTCGATGCGGACGGCACCTCGATGGCGCTGTTCTACACCGACTACTTCAAGCGCGACAGCAAGTCCGGCGGCGCCTGGATGGACGTGTTCGTGGAGCAGGACGGCCTCACCGGCACCAAGCCGGTGGTCTACAACGTGTGCAACTTCACCAAGCCCGCCGCGGGCCAGCCGGCGCTGCTGAGCTTTGACGATGTCACCACCTTGTTCCATGAGTTCGGTCACGCACTGCATGGCATGTTCTCCAAGGTGAAGTACCCCTCGATCGCCGGCACCAGCACCTCGCGTGACTTTGTCGAGTTCCCCTCGCAGTTCAACGAGCACTGGGCGTCTGACCCGAAGGTCTTCGCCAACTACGCCAAGCACTACCAGACCGGTGCAGCGATGCCCGATGCCCTGGTGGAGAAGATCAAGAAGGCCAAGACCTTCAACAGCGGCTACGCCACCACCGAGTACCTGTCGGCGGCATTGCTCGACCTGGCCTGGCACACCCAGCCGGCCGATGCACCGCTGCAGGACGTGAGCAAGTTCGAGGCCGATGCCTTGAAGCGCTTCAAGGTCGATCTGGCCGAAGTCCCGCCGCGCTACCGCAGCACTTATTTCGACCACATCTGGGGCGGCGGTTATTCAGCCGGCTACTACGCCTATTTCTGGTCGGAAGTGCTCGATGACGATGCGTTCGAGTGGTTCAAGGAAAACGGCGGCCTGACCCGCAAGAATGGCGACACCTTCCGCGCCAAGATCCTTTCGCGCGGCAATACGGTGGACCTGGCGACGCTGTACCGCGATTTCCGCGGCAAGGATCCCAGCGTCAAGGCGCTGTTGGAGAGTCGTGGGTTGACCGAGTGACCTGAGCGGTTGGCTCAGGTTTTAGGTAGAACCAAAAGGGACGGCGATGCCGTCCCTTTTCGTTTGGCCTCTGGAATTTGTATCTCCATTTACATGGAGATGTTTCGCTGGCTGTCGCTGTCGCTGTCGCTGTCGCTGTCGCTGTCGCTGTCGCTGTCGCTGTCG
>NZ_JARVTE010000028.1:0-39850 GCF_030208815.1 Xanthomonas sp. fls2-241-TYG-148 | reverse complement strand
AGCTGTCGGCGTCCATGCGGTAGCTGATCTGGCCGGCGTCGTGGCGCTGCGCCATGTCCGACTGCGCCGCCAGCACCGCCTGCAACTGCCGCTGCATGCCCTGCATGCTGTGCAGCAGCTGGCCGGTTTCGTCGCGGCTGTCCACGCTGATGGGGTTGTCCAGCTTGCCTTGGGCGATCGCGCCGGCCACGCGAGTGGCGCGGCCAAGCGGGCCGGCAATGCTGCGGGCGATGAACCAGCCGGCAAACGCGGCTAGCATCACGGCCATGACCATCGCGGCGAGCATGATCTTTACCGAACGCTGATACCCGGCTTCGGCGCTGGCGATCTCCGCATCCATGTGCGCGATGTTGAACTTGGTGAGCTCCACCAGCTTGGCGAACAGGTCACGGCGCAACGGGCGTGAGCGTTCGTCGGACACCTTGCTGGCAGCGGCGAAGTCGCCGGCGCGCACGGCAGTGCCCATCGCCGCGTTGGCGGCGTAGTAACCATCCAGCTGCTGCTTGACCGCTGCATACAGCTCGGTTTCTTTGCCGGCGGTCATCGTCTTGGTATACGCCGCCTGCGCGGCATCCACATCGGCACGGGTCTTGGCCATGCGCTCGAAGTAGTTGGTGACCGCTTCGGGATCATTCGCACGCGCCAGCTGCGCTAGCTCGTAGGTGCGGAACTCGCCCAGCAGCGCGCGCATCTCGCTCAGTTGCTGCACGGCCGGAGCCCAGGTGTGGCCGATTTCGCGCAGCAGCTGCGCATTGGCCTGCATGCGCAACAGCGCAAACGCGCCCAGGCACAGCGTGATCAAGGTGGTGAAAAAGAAGGCAACAGCGAGCTTGCGCGCAACGGCGAGATGACGGAACCAGTTCATGGGAGTCGGCTTTCAAGAAGATCAATGGAAACCGTTGGCGTCATTAACTGCGCAACGCTGGAGACGGTCGCTCAATCAAACGATGTGGCCTGCAGGGGCCAACGCATCGCCGCGTGCACAGGGGCAGGGCGGCAGCGCAAGCCGGCGGGCCCTAGACCGCCGACGGATGACACGTGTCCTTAGGGACTGACCACTGCGGCATCCTTGCCGCAGCGACGTGCGTTGACTCAGGCCGCCTGCGGCACTTTCAGCGAGCGCACCAGGCCACCGATGTCCACGATCAGCGAGACGCGACCGTCACCGAGGATGGTGGCGCCGGAGACGCCCGGAATCCGCCGGTAGTTGTTCTCGATGTTCTTGACCACCACCTGCTGCTGGCCGAGCAGTTCGTCCACTTCCAGCGCGATCTTCTGGCCGTCGCCTTCGACCACCACCACCAGCGATTCCTTGGAGGACTGTTGTCCGCCGAAACCGTAGTAATTGGTGAGCGACAGGATCGGCAGATACTCGCCCCGGACCCGCAGCACCCGGCCGTCGCCGGCCATCGAGCGAACATCTTCCGGCGCCGGCTGCAGCGCTTCGAGCACGTAGGACAGCGGCAGGATCAGGGTTTCGCCGGCAACCGACACGGTCATGCCGTCCAGGATGGCCAGGGTCAGCGGCAGACGGATCAGCACGCGGGTCCCGCTGCCGGCGTTGCTTTCCAGCTGCACTTCGCCACCCAGGCCCTGTATGTTGCGGCGGACCACGTCCATGCCCACGCCACGCCCGGAGAGATCGGTGACGGCATCGGCGGTGGAGAAGCCCGGTGCGAAGATCAAATCCCACACCTGCGCATCGGTCGGGTTGTCCGGCACGGCAATGCCGCGTTCGGCCGCTTTTTCCAGGATCTTGGCGCGATTGAGGCCACGGCCGTCGTCGCTGACTTCGATCACGATGTGACCGCCCTGGTGCGATGCCGCCAGGGTGATGGTGCCGGTTTCATCCTTGCCGGAGGCGCGGCGCGCATCGGGCATTTCCAGGCCATGGTCGATCGAGTTGCGCACCAGGTGCACCAACGGATCGGCAATCTTTTCGATCAAGCCCTTGTCCAGTTCCGTGCTTTCGCCAATCGTGCGCAGACGCACCTGCTTGCCGAGGCGGCTGGAGAGGTCGCGCACCAGACGCGGGAAGCGGCGGAACACCGCGTCCACGGGGAGCATGCGCACGCCGATGACTGCTTCCTGCAGATCGCGGGTATTGCGTTCGAGCAGATCCAGGCCGGCAAACAACTGTTCGGCATGCGCCGGGTCCAGGCCGGTGGAGACCTGCTTGAGCATGGCCTGCGTAATCACCAGTTCGCCGACCAGGTTGATCAGCGCATCGACCTTGTCGACGCTGACGCGGATGGAGCTTTCGGCTTCGGCAGCGGCGGCCTTGGCAGGCGTGGCGGCCGCAGCAGCAGGTTCTGCAGCGGCGGCAGCCGGAGCAGCGGCCACGGCGGTCGGTGCACTGCTTGCGGCAGCGTCCACGGCCAGGCTCGGCGGCGGGCCGGGCACTGCCATCGGGCGGATGTCCAGCTCGCAGTCGTCCACCACCCAGGCAAAGGTGTCTTCGATCTTGCTGCGCGGAATCTTGCCGATAAGGCCCAGATCCCACGCCAGGTAGGCTTCCAGCGGGTCGATGTTCTCAAAGCCCGGCATGCGCTCCAGACGCGCGGCGATCTGCAGCGGGCCAAGATGCTCCAGCTCGCGGATGATGCGCAGCGGGTCGTTGCCGCTCATGAACAGCGACGGCGCCGGGGTGAAGCCGATGTGCCAGGCTTCGGGTTCTTCTTCCTTCGGCTTGGCGACGGCCACCGCGGCCGGCGCTTCGCCGGCGAGCACCGCGTTCAAGCGGGTGTGCACGGCCTTGACCGCAGCCGGGTCGGCCGGGGTGCCGTGTTCGGCTTCGCGCAACAGGGCGCGCAGCACATCGACCGAGCCGAGCATGGCGTCGACCGCATTGGGTTCGAGCTGGCGCTTGTTGGAGCGCAGCTCGTCCAGCAGCGTTTCCAGTACGTGGGTCAGGCCGGCGACGGCTTCGAAGCCGAAGGTGGCCGCACCGCCCTTGATGGAGTGCGCGGCGCGGAACACCGAGTTGATGATTTCCGGGTCGCGGTTTCCCTCTTCCAGGGACAGCAGCCCGGCCTCCATCGCGTCGAGCCCTTCACGGCTTTCCTCGAAAAAGGTGGCGTGGAAACGTTGCAGGTCCATGCTCATGGGCGTGAAATCCGATCGTGAAACGAGGAAGGGTTAACCCAGGACTTTCTGGACGGTGGCAATCAGCTGTTCGGGATTGAACGGCTTGACCAGCCAACCGGTCGCACCGGCCGCCTTGCCTTCGGATTTCTTGTCGGCTGCCGACTCGGTGGTCAGCATCAGCATGGGAGTGAACTTGTAGTCCGGCAGCTGGCGCAGTTCGCGGATCAGCGAGATGCCATCCATGTTGGGCATGTTCACGTCGGTCACCACCGCATTGAAGCGCTGGCCCTTCGCGCGGCCCAGCGCCACGGCGCCGTCTTCGGCTTCTTCGACGGCAAAGCCGGCAGAGGTGAGGGCGAAAGAGACCATCTGGCGCATCGACGCCGAATCGTCCACCACCAAGATACGTGCGCTCATGCGGCGTTCTCCACAGATTTCAGGTTGTCATTGGATGCGGAAAGTCCGAGCGCGTCAGTGACGCCGAGCAGACGGGCCGCATCTCTAAAAGTGTCGTTGCAGCCATCGAATTCGGTCTGCAGTCCCGCACTGCGGCGGGCCTGCACGAAAGCGCAGAGCAGCTGCACGCTTGCGGTGTGGATGCGCCGGACTTCGCCGGCGTCAAGCACCAGCTCGCCGTCCTGCGTCAGGACTGCAGCCAGTTTTTGCTTGAGGTCGGCGCTGGTCTCGATGCCGAGATCCTCACCCAATATCACTGTGCTCATTGTTGCTCCGAACGGATGGTTCTATGCGTACTAACGGCGGCGGGCGGGAAAGCTTTAACGTTGAATCGGCGCATTGGTGCGCGGCACCATGCGCGCATTAATGCAGCAGGTGGGTGGCGTCGAGCAGGATCATCGGGTGATGGCCCAGGCGCGCCACGCCACGGAACAGGTTGTTGGAAATGCGGCACAGGCGGGCGTTGTCCGGCGGCTCGATCTGGTGATCGGTGAGGCTGGTGACGTCTTCCACCGCCGACACGCGCAGGCCCATGGTTTCGCCGTTCTCTTCCAGCACCACCACGCGGGTGTGCAGGTCCATGTCCACCGGCGAGGAGCCCAGGTGGATGCCCAGGTCGATCACCGGCACCACCTGGCCACGCAGGTTCATGATGCCGAGCATGGCGCTGGGCGTACCGCGCAGCGGCAGCAGCGGTACCGGCAACACCACTTCCTGCACCTTGAGCAGTTCCAGCGCATAGGTCTGTTCGCCGCAGCGCAGACGCAGCCAGCGCGTACTGCGCTCGCTGGCACGGCGCTCGGCGTGGATATGTTCGGCCTGGCCCGGTGCCAGCAATGCCTGCAGGCCCTGCGGGTAGACCGGCGCAGGCGCAGCACGCGCGGGTGCCGGTGCCGGACGTGCAGGTGCGGGGATGGCCACCGGTGCGGTGTCCAGCCCGAAGGCCGGGTCCGAATCCAGTTCTGCCAGCAGGTCGGCGGCGATCATGTCGGCGCTGGGTTCTGCGCTGGCGAATGCCGGGTCGGCATCCATCTCGGCCATCAGATCTGCAGTGCTCATGAATGGGCTGGGCGCGGCCGTGGCAAAGGCGGGGTCCGCATCCATCTCGGCGAGGAAATCCGCCGCGATATCTGCGGCACTCGGCGCAGCCACCACCGGCGGGCCGAAGGCGGGGTCGGCATCCATTTCGGCCAGGAAATCGGCGGCGATGTCGGCAGCGCTGGGTGCCACCACGCGCGGCGCAAAGGCCGGGTCGGCATCCATCTCGGCCAGGAAATCCGCCGCGATGTCGTCGGCGCTCGGCGCGGCAACAATCGGCGGGCCGAACGCCGGGTCGGCGTCCATTTCGGCGAGAAAATCGGCGGCGATCGCTTCGGCGCTGAGCACCGGAGCGCTCACCTGCGGTGCTGCAGTGGCCTGCACGGGCGGTTCCGCCACTGCCAGGTCGTCGGCCTGCGCGAGGTCTGCCTCGGCAGCCACCGGCGCTGCGCTGGCGACGGCGGTGACCGTGGCCACGTCGACCTCGACGCCGGCATCGTGCAGCAGGCCTTCCAGATAATCGTCCAGCTCACCATTTGCGGTGTGATTGCTCATGCCGCTTGCTCCATCCGCATCGCGTCATCGGCCAGCACCCATTCCAGCGCGCGGCGATACGCGGACAAGCCGCGGCCCTGGTAATCGGTGGTGGTGGCCGGCACGGTGAGGGCGGCGGCGTTGCAGATGCGTGTATCCATCGGCACCGCGTCTTCCCACACCACCGGGCCGTAGGTGGTCTGCATTTCTTTCAGTGTTTCGTTGCCGGCGCGGGTACGGCGGTCGAACAGGGTGGGCAGGATCGACACCGGCAAGTCGCGGCGGCGCGAGCGCTGCACCATGTCGGCGGTGCGCACCATGCTGGCCAGGCCGTGCAAGGCGAGCGGTTCGGCCTGGGTCGGCACCACCACGCGGTCGCAGGCGGCCAGCGCGTTGATCATCAACAGGCCCAGCGTAGGCGGGCAGTCGAGCAGGATGTAGTCGTGCTGGCCGGCATGCCGGGCCATGGCGTTCTGCAGGGCCAGGCCCAGGCCAGGCTGGTTGGCGCTGCGGCGCTCCAGCGTGGCCAGGGCGGCCTGTGCGCACACGTAGGACAGGCCGGGGATGGCGCTTTCGTGCGCCAGGCTGGCCAGGTCGCTCGGCGGGGTGCCGAACAGGTCCAGCACGCCGCGCGGCGGCGGGTCCACGGCCACGCCGAACGCGCGGGTGAGTGACGAGTGCGGATCGAGGTCGATCAACAGCACCCGGTGCCCGAGCGCGGCCAGGCCGCGACCCAGTGCCAGCGTCGTGGTGGTCTTGCCCACGCCGCCCTTTTGGTTGGCGATTGCCCAGATACGCATCTCAGTGCACTCCTTCAATTACGGCGGGGACGGAACTTGTGCCGCTTTCGGTGGTGACGGCCGTTTGGCCGCCGTCAGACTTGGGAAGCTTCGGCGCCCCGGCGGCGGTCGCATGGATCTGCGATGGCGGATCGGGTGCGAGTGAGCCAGCCGAGTCAGCGAGGATGATCAACACCACACGCCGGTTCGCATTCCGTCCCGCCTCGGTGCTGTTATCGGCACGTGCGCGGAATTCTCCATAGCCAACCATCGCCAATCGTTGCGGGGCGACGCCTTCGTCGGCGAACAGGTGCACCACGCTGGCGGCACGCGCGGCCGACAGTTCCCAATTGGAGGGGAACTGCGCGGTGGCGATGGGCTGGTTGTCGGTATAGCCCTCCACGCGCACGCCGTTGGGCGCATCGCGCAGCACTGCCGCCAGGGTGGACAGGGTGCCGCGCGCGCTCCCGGCCAGCAGCGCAGAGCCGGTGACGAACAGGATGTCGCTGTTGATCTCCACCTCGATCCACAGATCGCGGCGGCGGATGGTGATGAGTTGCTTGTCGATCAGCGGTGACAGGGTCTTATTCAACTGCTGCGCCACCGCATCCATCTGCCGCTGCGCGCGCGCCAGCTGCGCCTGATTGCGCAGCGACACCGGCATGCGCATCTGCGCGGCCATCGACGGCAGGATGGTGGGGTCGGTAGGCCCGTTGGAGGCGGCCATCGGCGCGCCGGCCTTGATCACCGAAGGGCGGTCGTAGTCGGCGCCCAGGCTCTGGGTGTTGCCCAGCTGCACGGGGCTTGCGGCCTTGGACGAGCCACCGAAGGCGGTGGTCAGCGCCTGCGCCATCACCTTGTATTTGCCTTCGTTGAGCGAGGAGATGGCGTACATGACCACGAAGAACGCCAGCAGTAGCGTCATCAGATCGGCATACGGAATCGCCCACGCTTCGTGGTTGCCATGGTCTTCGTGATGTTTGCGACGGCGGGCCATGACGGGGCTAATGCAAGTAGCCTGCCAATTTCGACTCGATGTTGCGCGGGTTCTCGCCCTGGGCGATGGCGATCAGCCCTTCGATGGCCATTTCGCGCTCGTTGGTGCTGCAGTGGATGACGCTCTTGAGCTTGGCGGCCACCGGCAGGAACAGCAGATTGGCCGAGGCGATGCCATAGATGGTGGCGGTGAACGCGGCAGCGATGCCGTGGCCGAGCATGGACGGGTCGGCCAGGTTCTTCATCACCGCCATCAATCCGAGGACCGCACCGATGATGCCCAGCGTGGGCGCATAGATGCCCATGCCTTCGAACACCTTGGCGGCGGCAAGATCCTGGCGCTCCTGGTTGTCGACTTCGATCTCCAGCATGTGGCGCATGGATTCGGGCTCCACGCCATCCACCAGCATCTGCAGCCCTTTGCGCAGGAAGGCATCGTCCTGGCGGCCGAGCTGATCTTCCAGGCCCAGCAGGCCCTGGCGGCGGGCAATATTGCTCCACTCCACGATGCGCGCCAGCAGCCGCTCGCGGTCGCTGGCCGGCGGCTGGATCACCCAGCGCACAATCTTGAAGGCGCGCCGGAAAACCGCCGGCGAGGTATGCAGCAGGATTGCGGCCACGGTGCCGACGATGACGATCACGAAGGCGGCCGGCGACCACAGCGACGAAATGCCGGCACCTTTCAACACGCTGCCGCCCACGATCGCCACGATCGCAAGCACCAGTCCAATGAGGCTGAGTCTGTCCATGGAAGCGGTATCGGCCCAGGCCGGGCGGACTTGATAGATGCGCGCGGTCCAGTGCGCCAGAAAGTTGTCGTTCTGGGTATGGGTCTTCGAATTGCCGACTGCGCTGAGAGCGGTAGCGCGGCGGGGGACCGGTCTCTCGGTCGTAAGGTCTCGATGAACTCAGTGCTGCCTCAGGTCAGCCCTTGCGTTACCGAGGCGGATATAGAAGACACGACCGACGCGGCACTCAAGCCCCTCTCCCGCCGGGAGAGGGGTTGGGGTGAGGGTACGTCCAGGCGCGGACTGTCGATTGTAGGTTTCGGTGAGGGGCGCCATGCGGCCGGGAATCGACTCTTCGGCGCTAGAGACATTGCTTATGACGCGTCATCACGGCACATCCCTGTGATGGCGATAGCAGCCAAGCGGCGTGCGGTTGCCATGTGCTGGAGTGTGCCAACACGCATGTCGATCCTGCTTCTGGCTAAGCTCGGTTGCAAATGATGGAGAGAGTGCAGGGGTTTCGGTGAGCCGCTTGCGCCTGGTTGCGGGCGAGTGCGTTTGGCGGGCTGCGATCAAGTTGCTGCGGCAGGCAGGCTCTACCTTGCCGCGTGCAAGCGTGGCGAGCCCGGCCGCCATCGTGGCGCTTGCAACATCGCGGGCCTGCTGCGCGGCAGAATGCGCTGGCGCATGAGCTGTGCTACTTAGGCGTCCACCGCATTAGAACGATCTAATCGCATCCGCGCAGAGGGGAGAGAAGAGCAGGGAAACCGGACGCCGCAATGGTGCCGGATATTTTTGCATGACTCGCGCGGTGTTCTTGTCCGGTCGTTGGATCGATACAAAGCCGCCGAGGCCGATCAATCTTTGGGAGAGCACGATCGAAATGAACTGCATGCCATTCGCACGCAACCACAGCACGCTGTACGCCGGTATCGCCATCGCCTTGTTCGCGAGCGCTGCCTCCACCAGCGTCTCCGCCCAGCAGGCTGACGGCACGCCGGCGCCGACGGGCCAGGCCACGTTGCAGGCCACGGACCTGGACGCGGTGACGGTGACCGGCTACCGCTACGCGATCGAAAAAAGTCTGGCGCAAAAGCGCAACGCCAACGCCGTGGTCGATGTGATCACCGCCGAGGACGTGGGCAAGTTCCCCGACAAGAACGTGGCCGATGCGCTGCAGCGCGTGCCTGGCGTGGTCATCAGCCGCGACGGTGGCGAAGGCAAGAACGTCAGTGTGCGCGGCCTGTCCTCGGAGCTGGTGCTGACCGAATTGAACGGCAACTACATCGCCACCGCCGAGTCCAACGGCGACCCGACGCGCTCGTTCAACTACACGCTGCTGCCGTCGAACCTGCTCGGCAGCGCGGAGCTGTACAAGACCCCGGAAGCGCGCATCGACGAAGGCGGCATCGGCGGCACGGTGATCCTGCAGACGCGGCGCCCGCTGGAACTGGAGCCCAATTCCGGCTTCGTCTCCGCTGAGGGCACCTGGTCCGATACCAGCAAGAAGACCGACGGCCAGTTCTCCGGTTCGTACGCGTGGCACGACAAGGACAACCGCTTCGGTGTCTTCGTTGGCTACACGCAGCAGAAGCGCACCGCACGCACGCTCAATGCCAGTACCGAGAGCTGGCAGTGGTACGGCCGCGACGAAGTTGGCCCGGCGGTCGATGTGAACGGAAATCCGTCGGACTTCAACGCCAACTGGTGGGGCGGTACCGGTTTCTGGAACCAGGACGGCGATTACTCCACCGGTTTCATGATGCCGACGGCGGTCAGCCTGGACGCCAAACGCGAGGAGCGCGAACGCAAGGGCGGGCAACTGACCTTGCAGTTCAAGCCCACCGACGACCTGACCCTGACCGCGAATTACTTCCGCTTCGACCTGTCGCAGAACTCGCAGACCAATACCATCAAGATTCCCGAGTGGAACATTGCCCGCTATAACGGCGACGGCAACTGGCGCGGCGGCCGTCTGCTCGACGGGCTGCAGTTCGATCCCAGCGGCACGATTGTCACTGGCGCCGCCTACAGCCTGCGTCCGGGCAAGACCTACTATTGCAGCGAGGCCCAGGCCGCCGCAGCCGGACTGCCGCCGGGCGGCTGGGGCTCCGATGACTGCACGGTGCCGACGCCACAGATCACCGGCAGCTACAACATCGAGAAATCGCAGTCGCAGACGGTGGACCTGGGCGGCGAATGGCGTGGCGAGCAGGTGGACGTGGCGTTCAAGGTCGGCCGCACCTGGGCCAAGGGCGGGCCGGAGCTGCAGTTCTCCCTGCCGATCAAGCCGCGCCTGCAGAACGCCGACGGCAGCTGGAGCAACGGCAACTTCGCCAGCGCCTGGGACCTGACCGGCACGCCGTCCATGACATTCTCGCCGCAGCTGATGCAGAACCTGCGCGACGGCATCCTGCAGGTCGACCTGGGCTCGACCGGCTCGTCCTGGACCCGTAACACCAATCAGCAGCAGTACGCGCAGATCGATACCACCTGGCATTTCGACGGCGAGGTCTTCGACTCGCTGCAGTTCGGCCTCAAGCGTCGCGACGGCGGCATCCACCGCAGTACCGGCAACAACTACTGGGTGTGCCCGGGCACCGACCCGAGCGACTACGACAACCGCTACTGGAACGGGCGCTGCAATGCCATCGCCACCCAGTTCTCGCCGGGCCTGCTGTTCGCGCAGGACAACCTGGCCGGTGGCGTCAACGCCAGCGCGTTCCCGGCGATCAACTTCCCGGGTTACATCGGCTACTTGAATCAAACCTACGGCGCCATGCAGACCCGCAGCGAAGACAACTTCGTCTACAACGTCGACGAGGAGATCTACTCCAGCTACCTGCAACTCAACTTCCACACCGAGCGGCTGCGCGGCAACGTCGGCGTGCGGGTGGCGCGCACCGGCCAGCGTGCCGATTCCACCGACAAGGTGACCGCCTACAACGACTACTTTTTCGACGCCGCCGACGGCAATCCGCTGGCTTGCCAGCAGGGCGCCGCCATGCCCAGCGGCGCCCCGGCCGACACCTATTGCGGGACCGAAGGCTACTGGCGTTTGTCCGACAGCGTGCAACGCACCGAGTCGTTCGTCATCAGCGGGCTGGACCGCAACTACACCGACGTGCTGCCGAGTTTCAACCTGGCCTACGACCTGACCGAGAGCCTGCTGCTGCGCGCGGCCGCCGCGAAGGTGATCGCACGTCCCAGCTACAACGACATCGCCGCGCCTGGCAGCCTGGAGTTCTACAGCCCCGAGTACGTGGCCGACCGGCGCCTGACCGGCGGTGCCAGCGAGCAGGGCTGGTACGGCTCGGGCAGCAACAAGAATCTGGAGCCGTACAAGGCCAACCAGTTCGACCTGGGGCTGGAATGGTATTTCCACCCGGGTTCGGTGGCGGGTGTGGGGCTGTTCCGCAAGAACGTGGAGAATTTCGCGGTCGACGTGATCAGCGACGTCAACATGATGGTCGACGGGCAACCGGTCACCGTGCAGAACTACAGCACCCAGGCCGGCGGCCAGGACGCGGTTTCGCAGGGTGTGGAGCTCTACGCGCAGCACACGCTGCCGTTCGGCCTCGGTGTGCAGTTCAACTACACCTACAACGATGCCAGCAAGGCGGCGGTGCGGCTGGAGGATGGCACTGAGGCCGGCAAGACCTCCATGCCGGGCAGCGCCAGAAACCAGACCAACCTCACCGTGTTCTACGAAGCCGATAGCCTGCTGCTGCGCGCCTCGTACAACCGTCGCGGTGAGCTGGTGCAAGGCCTGGTCAACGGGTTGAACGTCTTTGAGGAGCCGTACTACCAGATCGATCTGAACGCGGCGTACAACATCACCCCGGCGCTCAGCCTCACCGCCTCGGTGCTGAACCTGACCAAGCAGGAGTCCCGCTCGCACCTGGGCGAGGACACCCGCGCCCGCTTCTATACCGGCGGCTACGCCGGCCGGCTGGCGTACCTGGGGCTGACCTACAAGTTCTAGGTCCCAGCGTGTCGCGCCCATGCCTGCCGCGTGGCGGCGGGTATGGGCGCGACGGTAAGAAGTGAACCTGGAACCGTTATTTCGAACCGTTATTTCGCTCGCAGCAAGTTGCATAGACCCTTTCCGGGATGATTGGCGAGGGCGCAAGGCAGTCCTGTCGCACCGTCGAGAGCTAAGCGGGCACTACAGTATTTGGTGATTGGTTTCTTTTTATTCCCCGCTTACTATCGGTCATTAGTCGAAGGGGGCGGGGCGGGAATGAGTCAATACTTATTGAACTTTGCAAAGCACAATTTAGAAGGTAAGTCAGAGGCTTACCTAATTTTGTTGTGGTGCCTGTATAAAGGGTACAACAAAACAGGTAGATATTCCGATCAAATCAAAAGCTACCTTTCGAGAAACAGCGATAAAATATTTGATGGAAGCAGTAAGGGGTTATTTAGCGAGCGTATAGCCCGTAACGCTGCTAGGTTCAAGAAAGTTCTCGATGGCAGGGCTGAACTGGACTGGGTTGCCCCATCTGGCCTAAGTGCCTTGGCGGAAATGAATGTAAAAAATTTTCGAGGATTTGGGGAGTTGAGTGCCGACGATAGGGGGACGTTTATAAGATTTGGTAAAGTAAAGAATATCTTTTATGCTCCTAATGGAGGTGGCAAAACTTCTCTTTGCGAAGCGATAGAGTTCGGGACGACTGGGGCTATCAAAGAGGCAGATCGACGCAAAACGAAGTTGAAAGACTATATTGCAAGGGGCAGTAAGAAGCAGTCTGTTTTTGTGCGCGATAAGCATGGGGTCGATATAGTAAAAAGCCAATCTTGGTCTGCTTGCTTTGTAGATCGTAATCGTTTGCAGGAGTTCTCGCTCCTGGGCTCTAAAGACACAGGAAGCAACGAGAGCGATGTAGTGGCAACGCTCTTCGGTCTTGAGGAGCTACAAGACGTCATTTCAAAGTTCGTCCGACCAGCTAGTTTCGATCTCCTGGGATTTCTAAAGTCAGGCAACTATGAGCAGCTAGCTCGGGCACGTGAGGAACATGATCGGCTTAAAGGGCTGAGATCTTCTGCGATCCAATCCATGGCGTTGGATACTCAGAATGTCCTGAGACTTTTGGGGATTCCTAAAGGTGAGGTCGCTGCAATCCGGCTTCGATATTTAAGGCTCTTAGAGTTGCACGACATAAAGATTCGAGTTGCTGAGCGACTCAAGGTGGCAGCCAAGCCGCTCGTCTTCAGTAAATCTGCTATCCATCGAGTGATAAGTATAGGGGCGAGGCTGAAATCAAGGCTTGAGAAGATCGATGGGGAGTTCGCAAAACTTTCATCAGCTATCAATTACCAGGCGCTTTTCGAAGCGATTAAGGCAATGGGGGAAGGTGATGAGCGCCCTGACTATTGTCCCGCGTGTTGCACTCCCCTGGACAAAGTCTCAAGAGACCCGTTCCTGCGTGCTAGAAATGAACTTGGCTCAATTGAAAGGTTAACAGATTTAAAGCGATCCAAGCAAGCGTTAGAGCTTAAGACGATTGCATTGGCAGCACGGATTGCTACGTGGTACCAGGATTTTCTCGACAATGAGAAGGCAGGAATAGAATTCAAGGGAGACATGGCAGAGTTTGTTGAGAGCGTCAGCGTGTTTCATATTTCTGCTGATCGAGTTGGCGGGGCCACATCTCTATTGAGCACTATTGCCTCAACTTTGGTGGGGCAAGAAAGTGCCGTGGATGACTACGTGGGCCACTGCCGAGAAGCATTTGACAGGTACAGCAGCAGCGATGAGAGGGTTCGGAAACTTCTGGGCGACGTAAAAAAAATCTCGCACAAGCTCGACGAGATTAAAAGTATTTTTTCGAATAAGAAGCAATGTCAAAGCTCATACAAGATTGCTGGTCGCGGCATTCAGGATATTTTAGCTAAGGTCAAAAGGCTGCAAGAGCTGACCAGTCGAGATAACGCTTATAACGATTTGATTAGGCAGACGCAGGTGGAATACTCAAATCTGCACTCAGATCTTGCCGCTTTTAAATTATCTATAGAAAAAGCCAGAATTTCAGGGATTGAAGAGAAGGCGGCGCATTACTACAAGGAAATCAATGCGCACGACGACGAGCATGAGCAGATACTTGGTATCAGTTTTTCAGGTGTGAACGGTGGTTATAGAATCAATATCAAAGGCCAGGACTCTCTAGTTGCCGATGCTTTTGCCACGCTAAGCGAGGGTCATTTGAGAGTGCTTGGGCTATCTTTGCTTCTTGCGATGGCTCAGAAGAATAATTTGCCCCTCATTGTATTTGATGACGTGGTGAACGCCATTGATACTGAGCACAGGGCAAATATCATTCATCTTTTCTTTAATGATCCGTACTTGAAGAAAATTCAGATGGTAGTTACGACGCATGACAGACTCTTCTGGGAACGATTCTGCATGGTATCTGAAAGTAGTACTCATGCTGACCAAAGTTGTAGCAGAATATTAACGTGTACTAATCATGGAATCGTGTCTTTTGACTATGCAGGCGGCTTTAAGGCCAAGATAGAGAATGCGTTAGAAGTTTATGACATCAGGCAGGCTCTGCTCTATTGCAGAATTTGGTTTGAAACAATGGTTGTCCAATTCTGTTTGGATAATAAGATACAGGTTACCGCGACTTTTACTCCCCGGCAGCGGCATAAAGCTAATTTACTACAAATAAGTCTTGAGAAAACCTTCAGTCTCGTTGAGGATTACATATCCTATGATTTTTCTAATTATCATGCCATTAAGCGCGATCTGATAAATTGGGGGGCGCAAAATCAGGAGCATCATGCATTTGATGAATTCAGCTTTAATTTTGTGCATTCTAAGACAAGTCGCGAAGTTTTGGCCATCTATGAAGCGATTGATCGTTTCGAATGCCAACTCTTCCCACTTCAGCGAAAGGAGTACTGCTTAAGCTCGCTTGTCCTTGCTGAAAGCAAGATCGGTCGGCTTGAGACAAAGACCGCAGGATTAACGCAGGCCCCGGAGGCGGTGAAGGCTAAATATGCTATTGAAATCGAGCGGCTGAAAGCTTTAGCTGCACTTAAGAAGGATCAGATCAATTATATTGAATTCTGTTTACGTCATAGGCGACCCTCAAAGGAAGCACAGCCCTCAAAGGAAGCACAGTCAGAGTCGGCCGATGAAAGAGAGACCGCGGACCAGTAGGGGGGCTGGCCTTGAAATAACCGTTCCAGGTTCATTTCCATTGCAGCCCAGCCGTCGCCAAACAAGCCCATACCGCCGCGCGGCCTGCCGGGCGTGGACGAGGTGTCGGACTTGAGGTGCAACTAGCTGCCCGATTCGTCTTCGCGCATGGGTGGGTCGGAAAGCATCATTACCTCAGCGCCGATATGCGCACGAACGGATGCCTTGCAGTTGGGGCAGACGGTTGGCTTGAGAAGCTTGTCAGGGGCGAAGGGAACCATGGCGGTGCATTTGCAGAGAAGGCCGACGGCCAGAATCTTTTCGATCCGATGCTCTGGATCGTTCTTGATTGCGATGTAGCTGGCGTTGCACTTGGTGCTAGGGCAGAAGATTGCCTTGTCACCGGCTTGTTCTGCGGGCCCCAAGATCAGCACTTGGCCGCACGAACACTTGCTGGTGGCGATGTCTTTGGCTGCCGCTATCAAGGTTGAGGTCGCTACATCTTCCAGCTCGGAAATCCAAAGCCGGAGCTTCTCCACCCTGGGGGGCTTAGTGCGCTGGTCCTTCTGGAGGTGGAGGTAGCTGCCAAGCGCGTTGTAGTAGGTGCGGAACTTTGACCAAGGGATGCGCTTCGCTTCGCCGATGGGCAAGAACTCTTGATCGCCAAACAACTTTTTCAAGTCGCTGGTTTCGAAGTTGAGGTCGTCTGGAAGCGGTGAGACGGAGATGGAAAAGCTCGCCGTTTGATCGGAGTGTGGGTCGAATTGCGCCAGCATCCGGATGATCTGGTCAGGTCGCCACTCGCGGGTAAGCTCCGCCGAAACCTCTTCTCCATATGCCGCCAAGTTTTGGTAGGCCACGGACTCGAAGCAGAATCGGAGTTCAAGCGCTGCATAGAGCAGTGAATGCTCGTTGCCAGTTGCGATAAGTTCTCTTGCCCGGGCCAGCCGGTCGGTGATGTTGTAGAGGGCCATCAAGGTAGGCTAGTGGGGTTGGGGCGGCGCGTCATCACCGACCTAATGCGTTGTACTGCTGGGCTGCGGAAGGACCGTGATGGGGTCAGGTGCACTTATCAGACGACGACGCTCGGCTTGCGTGGCCCTTATGGAACTGCGCCAGCGGCGCACACAGCCGCGCGAGACTCGCCAGCGTGTATTGACACGCCAGACCGTGTACTTGCAATCTAGTTCCAAGGAGCGTCGAAACTCCTCTAAGAGCGGTACCCACCTCCGTCAAACCGGTGGGTTTTTTGTGCCTGCATCCTGCAGGTACAAGCCGATGCGATGCCTGCGTCGGGAGGGCGGCTAATACAACACCCGCAAGGGGAATACGCCCGCCGGCTCTTAGCGGTTTCGAACCTCCCGACATCCCGTCGCCGTTGGCGGCGGTTCTTGGGTTGTTCCAGGAGGGCATTGCCATGTCTATCGCACCATCCATGCCGGCATTTGTGCCGGTTGATCTGTTGCCAGCTTCCGCTCACCGCCTGCGGTGGGATATGGGCGATGTGCTGCGCAGGCTGGACGCACGCACAGCTATTGAGCAGGCGAGAGACCATACCGCGCATCCGCTGAGTCGCCAGCTCGGTGTATTGCCGCACACCTCGCGCCACCTGTCTGCACGCAGGGCTGTGCCATTGCAGCAGTACGTCGCTGCAACCATCACCCGCCATCACCGGGAGGCGCCATGACACGCCGCCGCCCACCCACGGTATCTGCCAGTACACGGCCCACCCGCACGCGTACGCGTCCCACGCCGCCCAAGCGGGTGCAGTGGGTCGTTGTGGAACCCGACCGCACCAAGCTGCCACCGATGCTGCCGCCCGACCCGGACGCCTCCCCGCAAGGCCCCGGCACGCTACGCGCACCCCGCCGCGCCCGCCGCCCGCGCCAATGCACCGTCAGCTACACCCATTACCCCGGCGCCCACGACCACGCCGGCGACCAGCACGTGCCCCACGTCCGCCTCAGCGGCCTATGGCTGGAACAATTAGGCTTTGCCATCGGCACCAAGCTGCGGATCACCGCCGGCGCGGGGCAGTTGTTGATGGAGGTGTTGCCGCTGGTGGAGGTGCCGGCCAAGGCGCGCAGCGTGCGGCGATGATGCTGCGGCTGCCAGACCCCTTGCGATTGACCTCGGTGTCGGATGCCACTAGCGTCGCAGCCACACCAGCGCACAACGGACGCTTCATGATCGCGCGCCCCCTCTACGCCTTGCTCGCCAGCCTCGCTCTGGGCGCATGCGCCCACACGGCGGCCACCCCAGCCCCGGCAACCGTCACGGAGACATCTGCCATGCGTTCCCCATCCGAATCCGCAGTCACTCCCGCTGGCAGTGAACCCAGTGGGCCGATACGAACGGCAGAGGATGCGCTCACCCGCATGCTTGCATTGATTCAAGCAATTCACGGACTGGACGATCTGACACCTGACTACCTACAGTCCAGAATGGGGGTTCCGGTAACGCGTGCGGCAGCTGATCCCAAGCGTTACGGCGCCAGTGCTCCGCTTACCAGTGAGTGGGGTTACAGCTTTGGCATGGACCAGACGCCTACTGCGGGGCGTTGGTTCGAGTTCACCTTTGTTCCAGCGCAAGCGGGTGCTTCTCCGCCTATGACGGAGATCTGCAGGATCGATTTCGATACGTTTACCAAGAAACTGGAAAACATGGGGTTTGTACGTCAACGCAACATGGTGGAAGACGGGCGATGGATGAGTGACTTCTTCAGCCGCCCAGGCATGCGCGTGGAAGTGTTTCCACGAGGCGAGGCCGATGCACCGCAGGAGCGGGTAGAGCACCACTGCGTCGAATGGATCTACATTCGTTAAACCAAGGAACGGTCATGCCATTGAGTCCACAGGCGCAAGCCATTGTTGATGACTTCGGCCGCCAGCCAGGTGTTACCCCCGAACATGTCACCAATCTGCAGGGTGTGCTAGCCGCATCGCCCGTTCTGCTTGACCAATTCAATGATGCGGTTGCCAAGCAACGCGTACTCAGTCTAAAACCTCTGACTGATCCGAATGCAGGCGGAACGTTCACGCCAGGCGAGCATTCCATCCGGCTACCGCTGTCTAGGCTTTCCAATGGGCCTGGTGGCAAGTTGCTTGATTCCGGTGACATGACGTTTGTGCTGGGGCATGAACTGCAACACGCCATGTACAGCCCAACTGCAGCTGCTTCCCGTAAGGCGTTCGAAACCGCGGCGGTGCAGATAGCCAAGACCACGCACGATTATTCGGACGCAGCGGAGAAGGTTTTATCAAGCAACCGTGTAGATGAAGCAAGTGCAGAAATTGCAGGCTGGAATGCAACCGTCAGCAGGGTAAAGCAAGCAAAGCCGGACGCCTCTCTGGAAGATATCTTTCGGGAAGCACCCGGTCGTATGCACGACTTCATTGATCGAACTGGTGGAATGCCGCAATTCAATTACGCGCTCAAGTCCAACCTTACCTTGAACGCAGATATGACGATGCCCGTCACTCCTGCCAACGTCGAGGCGATGGGTGCAAACTTCTTCGACAAGGACGCCAAGAGCACTCGCATCGGCTATACGGGTCAGTCCGACTACGCCAATCACTACGGCCCGTGGGTAGTTGCAACAGCTGCCATCTACGAGCGCCACTACAACAAGCAAAAGCCCGGAGAGCCAGAACAGCCGATGATTCTGGATATGCGACGTCTGGGATTGAAAGAAGAAATACTCGAGCGCAATGGTATTGATCTGGGCAGCAATACACGCCCGATGCCTTACCTGGATAGCAGCACCCAGCCCCCGACGCCGGGCTTGTTCGAGCACAGCAAGAACACGCATCTGCACGTCTCGCCGATTTCTGCACAAGAGCTGGAGCAGGAGCTCCGTGCACGTGAATCCCAATCGCAAGGGACCTCAGCTCAGCGTCTTCCGTCAGACTCAGGCCATGCGGATCACCCGCTATACCAGCAGATCAGAGGCGGGGTGCAAAAGCTCGATAGCGCACATGGCAGGCAGTGGGCATCGAGTGAGCGCATGACCGCCAGCCTGCTTGCGCTAGCTAAAGAGGAAGGGTTGTCGCGGGTGGACCATGTCGTACTCAACAACCCCACGCCTCAGCTAGCCGGCGGCGAGAAGGTCTTCGTCGTGCAGGGCGCTCTCGATGACCCAGCACACCGGCGTGCGCACATGCCGACCGTGGACGCCGTGCAGACACCAGAGAGCCAGTCGTTCGATCGCCTGCAGGCAATCAACCAGACTCAGGCCCAGGCGCGCGAACAGCAGCAGGCGCTGGAGCAGTCCCAGCAAGCCGTCAGCCAGGCTGGTCCGTCGATGACACGCTGAGTGTTTCGCAACGAGATAACGGGGTCCAAATAACGGTCCGAAATAACGGTTCCAGATTCAGTTCCACGGCAGCCTCACCGTCGCCAGACCATCGCGCCCATACCGGCGCGCGTAGCGACATAGACCGGCAGCGATGCTGCTAGTGAAACGACAACGGCCGCAGTACGCGGCCGTTGTCGTTAGATCAGGCAACCAGGATCGTCTTGCCGAATCCCGAATCCCGAATCCCGAATCCCGAAGCTCAATGATCGCTGGAACGCAGTCCATCCACATCCAGGATCAGCGCCATGCGGCCGTCGCCGATCAGGGTGGCGCCGGCGTAGCCGGGCAGGCCGCGTAGGGCGCGGGGCAGGGGCTTGATCACCACTTCCTCGCGGCCGCGGACCTGGTCCACCACCAGGCCGAAGCGGGTTTCGCCGGCCTGCAGCAGCACCACGGTCAGCAGCGGCGGTTGTTCGGCGGGCACGCCCAGCCAGCGGCGCAGATCGATCAACGGCAAGGTGTGCGAGCGGCGATCTAGCACGGCGCGGCCGTCGAACCAGCCCAGCGAGGACTGCGGGGCGTGCAGCACCTCAACCACGCGGGCCAGTGGCAGGGCGTAGACCGCTTCGCCGGCCTGCACCAGCAAGGTGGGCAGGATCGCCAGGGTCAGCGGCACGCGGATCATGAAGCGGCTGCCGCGGCCCAGTTCGGACTGGATCTGGATCTGCCCGCTGAGCTCGCGGATACGCGATTGCACCACGTCCATGCCGACGCCGCGGCCGGAGATGTCGGTCACCTCGGCCTTGGTCGAGAAGCCGGGCATGAAGATCAGATGCAGGCACTCGTCGGTGCTCAGGCGCGCGGCGGCTTCTGCATCGATCAGGCCCTTGTTGCGGGCGATTTCGCGCAGGCGCTCGGGGTCGATGCCGGCACCGTCGTCCTGGATCTCGATACTGACGTAGTCGCCTTCCTGCTGTGCGGACAGGCGCACGTGGCCACTACGCGGCTTGCCGGTGGCTTCGCGCAATGCCGGTGATTCGATGCCGTGGTCGATCGCGTTGCGCACCAGGTGCACCAGCGGGTCGGCCAGGGCTTCGACCAGGTTGCGATCCAGCTCGGTCTCCGCGCCAATCAGCTCCAGTTCCACTTCCTTGGACAGCGTGCGCGCCACATCGCGGGCCACCTTGGGAAAGCGCGAGAACACCTTGCTCACCGGTTGCATGCGGGTGCGCATGACCGCGGTCTGCAGGCGGGCGGTGGCGATGTCGAGCGTGCTCACCGCGCGGTCGAGCTCTTCGTCGCGCAAGCGGGTGCGCAAGGTCTTGAGCCGGTTGCGCGAGAGCACCAGTTCGCCGATCAGGTTGACGATGGCGTCCAGGCGCTTGGTATCCACGCGCACGGTCTGTTCGGCTTCGGCGCCACCGCTCTTGGCTGCGGCTTTCGGCGCCGCCTTGGCACCGGCGGCGGCCGGTGCCTGGCCGGCGGGCACCGCGGCGAGCGCGGCGGCCTTGGGCGCGGACTTCACCGCCGGCGGGCCGCTCTTGGCATCGAACTGCGCGATCAGCGACGCCGGTGCATGCGGCACCGGGTCACCCGAGCCCATCGCATCGAGCATGGCCTGCAGATAATCCAGCGACTGCTGCGCGGCATCGAAGTGATGCGCCTGCAGTACCGCCTGGCCGGAGCGCGCCATGCCGAGCGTTTCTTCGGCGGCGTGGCACAGCTCCACCATGGGCTTGATCGCCAGAAAGCCGGCGCCGCCCTTGAGCGTGTGGAAGCCGCGGAACACCGCGTTGAGCTGGTCGGCTTCGTCTGGCGCCTGTTCCAGCGACACCAGCTGTTCGCCGAGGCGATCCAGGATTTCCTGGGCCTCGACGATGAAATCGGCAGCAATATCGTCTGGAACAGCACTCATGGTTACAACCCCAATCCGGACAGCAGGTCGTCGGCGTCGTCTTGCGACACCGCGTGACGGTCCAGGCCCTTGACTGCAGGACCGGCAAGACCGCCGTCGTCTTTCTTCGGCTCGGTGCTTTTCGGCGGCAGGCCGAGGGCACCAAAGCCTTCATGCACGCGCCGCACGATGCCGGCCACGCGCCGGATGATCTGGCCGCTCAGGTCCTGGTAGCTCTGCGCCAGCGACAGCTCGGTCAGGTTGTGGCGCATCTTCTCCATCAGCGCGCCCTGGTCCTGGTTGAGACCACCATCGCGCAGCTGGTTCGCCAGCAAACGGCATTCTTCGACCAGATCCAGCGTGCGATGGCTGGCCTTTTCGGTCATTTCCACCACGTGGTCCAACCGCGAGCAGGCGTCGTCCAGCTCGCCGGCTTCTTCGGGCAGGGTGGGCAGTTCGCCCAGGGCCTGGCCCAGTTCGCGTGCAAGCCGGCTCAGGCCCTGCATCATCGGACGGGTGCGCAAGGCGGCGAGGTGGTCGACCTCGCGCTTCCAGGCGGCTTCGTCACCGCTTTCCAACGCATCGAGCGCGCCCTGCAGGCGGTCGATCAGCGCGGCGCGTTCGGCATTGGTGTCCACGGTGGCGTTCATCAGGCGGTCGCCGCCAGACGTTCGAACACCTTGCCCAGCTTTTCTTCCAGGGTCTGGGCGGTAAACGGCTTGATGATGTAGCCGTTCACGCCGCACTGGGCGGCTTCGATGATCTGCTCGCGCTTGGCCTCGGCGGTCACCATCATCACCGGCAGGTGCTTGAGCTTGGCGTCGGCGCGGATGTTGCGCAGCAGGTCGATGCCGGTCATGCCGGGCATGTTCCAGTCGGTGACCACGAAATCGAACGGGCCCGCGCGCAACGCAGCCAGTGCGCTGTTGCCGTCTTCGGCCTCTGCGGTATTGGTGAAGCCGAGATCCGCCAACAGATTCTTGACGATACGGCGCATCGTCGAGAAGTCGTCCACGATCAGGATCCGCATGTTCTTATTCACATCAAGCTCCTAACACGAAAAATACGCGAAAAATTAGTCGTCAATTTCGACACCGGCATCAGCCAGCTCGAAGACTTTGAGGCGGCCGCGCAAACGCACCACGGCCTGGCCATGGATCTGGCAGACGCGCGACTCGCTGACACCGAGCACGGCGCCGATTTCCTTCAGGTTCAATTCCTGTTCGTAGTACAGCGACAGCACCAGCTGCTCGCGCTCGGGCAACTGGCCAATGGCCTTGCCCAGCTCGCGACCAAACTCGCCGCGCTCCATCATCTGCTGCGGATTGGGGCCACCCTTGGCGGTGGTGTCCAGTTCGCCGTGGTCTTCGATGCGCGATTCCAGGCTCAGCACCTGGCCGCGTGCGGCGTCTTCCATCAGGCGCAGGTAGTCGGGCAGCGGCATCTCCATCGCGGCGGCCACTTCGGTGGCGGCGGCGGCGCGGCCGGTGTTCTGTTCGATCTTGCGCACGGCGGCGGCGGCGTCGCGGGCCCGGCGGTGCACCGAGCGCGGCACCCAGTCGCCCCGACGGATCTCGTCGATCATCGAGCCGCGGATGCGGATCGAGGCATAGGTTTCGAACGAGGCGCCCTGGTCGGAATCGTAGCTGCGCGAGGCTTCGATCAGGCCGATCATGCCGGCCTGGATCAGATCGTCCACTTCCACGCTCGCCGGCAGGCGCGCGGCCAGATGGTGGGCGATCCGGCGCACCAGGTCGGCGTGCTGGGTGACCACATCGTTGGCGTTATTGCGTTGCACGGCACGGTACTGGGCCGTGGCGGTCGTTGCGGTGGCGGTACTCATGCGGCCACTCCCCGTTGGATGATGCGTTCGACGAAGAACTCGACGTTGCCGCGCGGCACGGTGGGGGCCTGCCAGCGCGAGGTACGGCGTGCGATTTCGGCAATGGCCTGTGCCGAGGGACTGGCCGGGTAGGCCTTGATGACCGGTTGCTGGCGCTGCACCGACAGGCGCAGCCAATCGTCCTGCGGCACGTGGCCGAGGTAGTTCAGCGAGACATCGCCGAGGAACTTTTCGCACACCCGCGAGAGCTTGTCGTACAGCAGGCGGCCTTCGTTGGGGTCGCGCACCATGTTGGCGATGATCTGCAGACGGTCCACGCCGCGTTCGCGCGAGAGCACCTTGATCAGCGCGTAGGCGTCGGTGATCGAGGCCGGCTCGTCGCAGACCACCACCACGGTGTCCTGGGCGGCCTGGCAGAAGGTCAGCACGCTGTCGGTGATGCCGGCGGCGGTGTCGATGACCATCACGTCCAGGTCGCGCTCTAGTTCGGAGAACACGTTGACCAGGCCGATGTGCTGGGCCGGGGCCAGTTCGGCCATGTGGCGGCGACCGGAGGCGGCCGGCACCACGAGCACGCCGCCGGGGCCTTCGATGATCACTTCGTCCAGCGTGCAGCGGCCGGCGATCAGGTCGGCCAGGGTGTACTTGGGCGACAGGCCCAGCACCACGTCCAGATTGGCCAGGCCCAGGTCGGCGTCGAGCAGCAGGGTGCGCTTGCCCATGTCGGCCAGGGCCACCGCCAGGTTGGCGGAGATGTTGGTTTTACCCACGCCACCCTTGCCACCGGTCACGGCAATGGTGCGCACCGGGCCCAAAGGCTCGGGACGGGTCGCCGACAGGGGGAAGGCGTTGGTCAGCTTTGCGTATTCACGCGACTGCATGGTTGTGCTCCGGAGTACAGGGCTTATCGGCAGCGCGCCGCAAATCTTCAAGGCGAAGAACGAGACTGGCGGCATTGGCACGGTGCAGGTCATCGGGGACGCGTTGTCCGTCGGTGACCCAGGTGATCGGCATCTGGTGATCGACGACCACCGACAGGGCGCTGCCGAAGCGTCCGGTCTCGTCGAGTTTGGTCAGCACCACGCCCTGGGGCTTGGCATGGGCGAAGCGGCGCACGACCTCGTCGAGGTCGGAAAAATGGGCGTTGGCGGGCAGCACCAGCAGCGAGGTGACCTGGCGGGCGGCGCGCAGCCAGTTGAGCTGGGCGGCCAGGGCGCGGTCGCGCTGGCCCATGCCGGCGGTGTCGATCAGCACCAGCTTGTAGTCGCGCAGGCGCTCGAGCAGCTCCAGCAGGCTTTCGGCGCTGTCGGCCTCGTGCACGGCGATGCCGAGCTGACGGCCGTAGCTGTGCAGCTGCTCGCGGCCGCCGACGCGCTGGGTGTCGGTGGTGACCAGGGCCACGTCGCGCGGGGCGTGCTGGGCGGCGAAGCGTTGGGCGAGCTTGGCGATGGTGGTGGTCTTGCCGGCGCCGGTCGGGCCGACCAGGGCGATGACGCCGCCCAGTTCCAGCGGGTCGACCGGGGCCACCGGCAGGCGCTTGGACAGCAGGCCCAGCATCAGGCCACGGCCGCGGTGCAATTCGGTGTCGGCCGGGATCTGCAGGGCGACATCGCGGATCAGGCCGGCGTCGAAGCCGTAGTCGTCCATCAGCTCCAGCGCCTGGGCACGCACCGGCGAGCCGCGCAGGCGTTCGTCGGTGAGGCGGTTCATTTCGCGCTCGATCATCTGACGCATCAGCGCCAGCTCACCGCGCAGCTGCTTGAGTTCTTCGTCGTTCTGCGGCGCCGGGGCGGCGGCCTGCACGGCGGCCAGGGCGACCGGCGCCACCGGGGCGACGACCAGCGGCGGCAGCGCGGCCGGCGGCAGGATCTGCGGCAGCGCGTCGTCCAGGTCGAAGCCGTCGTCGGCCAGTTCGTCATCGTGGTGGTGTGCGATCGCAACCGGTGCGGCAACAGCGGCCGGCATCGCCGGGACCGGCGCGGTGGCGACGACCGGGGCCTGCAGCGGTGCACGCGGCACCGGCGGGGTGGTCAGGAATTCGGCAAACAGCTGCTCGGGCAGTTCCGACAGGGCGTGCTCGGGCTGCTGGCGCATGGCGGCAGCCGGTGCGCTCTGCACGGCAACCGGCATCGGCGCCGCAGCGCGGACCGGTGCGGCCGCCGGGGCGGGGCGCGGCACGCTGACCGGCTGGCGCAGGGCCATGGCGGCAATCATTTCTTCGGCGGCACTGGCCACGCGCTGGCGCTGGGTCATGCCGGCTTCGGCGGTGTCGCGACGCGGCACGTGCACCGGGGCAGGCTGGATGGCCGGCGCCTGCTGGACCGGAGCCGGCGCGGCGGCGGTGGCCGGTGCGTCGGAGCGGGCGGTTTCCAGGGCGCGCTGCACCAGTTCTTCGTCGTAGTTGCTGGCGGCGACGATCTCGACGCCTTCGGCGGTACGGCGGTTGGACAGGATCACCGCGTCCGGGCCGTGCTCTTCGCGCACCATGCGGAATGCGGTGCGCATGTCCGGGGCAACAAAGCGTTTGATCTTCATGCGAAGTGCCTCCAGGAACAGGACCCGACGGACGCCGTACGGGTGCGGGTGAAATGTGGGTGTGTTGCCAGCGTCATGAGGTGCCTGTCCCGTTCGTTCGTCCAAGTGCTGCGTCCCGCCCCGCAGCGATGTGGCTGTCTGCGGTCTCGCCAGAGCTAATGCATGCGGTGTGCCAAAACGCGGCGCCGGGGTTCCGGCGCGTGGATTTGGGGGACGGGACGGAGGCGGAGCTGGGCGTTCGGCCTGGGCGGAAGTGGTCAAGTCGTTGGATTGATTGACGTTTTTTCGGGGCGGCGATGCGGTGGCGACGCCTTGCGGGCAGAGCCGCTGGTGGGCTGGGTGACGAACGTGGATCGATTGGAGCGCCTGGAAACGGCCAGCGCCCTGCAATCGATTGGAGGTTCGGAGCGGTGGCGGGTTTCCGACGCCGGGTTTTGGCAGTCGATTACCGGGCTTCAGCATTCGCTCGCCGGTCGGCAGGCAGTGCCGACGCCGAGGCGCGGGGCACCGGTCAATGCGTAGGAGCGCCCTTGGGCGCGATGGGCATTCCCGGTGAAGCCCTATGGGCGTTTCCGGTAAAGCCCTCGCGACCAAGGTCGCTCCTACACAAGCGGTGTTAGCGAGATTGTTGGCCGATCGCGCGTGGTCGGGTCGCCGGAATGTCGTAGGAGCGCCCTTGGGCGCGAGGGCATTCCCGATAACGCCCGTCGCGCGCAGGATTAGCTCCTACGAGGTGGCCCATCGACGAACCCGCCTCATCAGTCACCACGGCGAAGGCCGGCTGACCACAAACCCGTCTTATCAATCGACGGGCCTGGGTCAGCTAATGGTGCCCGCGAGCTTCAACCGAGTGATTCCAAGCGCCCGGCTCAGCTAATGGTGCCGACCAGCTTCAACCGCTTGTCTTCCGGCACCTCGCTATACGCCAGCACCGACAGGCTCGGCACGCTGTGGCGGACCAGGCGGGCCAGGGCGGCACGCACCTGGCCGGGCACCAGCACCACCGCCGGTTCGTTGCGGGCTTCCTGCTTGCCGACGCACTCGGCCAGGCTCTGGTGCAGGCGTTCGGCCAGGCCCGGTTCCAGCGCCACGCCGTTGCCATGGGTGGATTCCTGCAGCACGCGCTCCAACTGCGGGGCCAGGGTGAACACCGGCAGCTCGGCCGACATGCCGGCGATTTCCTGCACGATGAACCGGCCCAGCGAGGTGCGCACCGCGGCGGTGAGGGCGGCCGGGTCCTGGCTGTGCGGGGCGTGCTCGACCAGGGCTTCGACGATCTTGCGCAGCTGGCGCACCGGGATGCGTTCGATCAGCAGGTTTTGCAGCACGCGCACCACCACCGACAGCGGCAGCGCCTTCGGGGTGAGATCTTCGACCATCTTCGGCGCGGTCTTGCCCAGGGTGGCCAGCAACTGCTGCACTTCTTCGTGGCCGAGCAGCTCCGGGGCGTGTTCGCGGATCAGGTGCGACAGGTGGGTGGCGACCACGGTGGCCGGGTCGACCACGGTGTAGCCCATCGATTCGGCATAGGCGCGCTGATGCGGCTGGATCCAGGTGGCATCCAGGCCGAACGCCGGGTCCTTGCCGGGAATGCCATCCAGCTGGCCGAGCGCACCGCCCGGGTCCAGGGCCAGTTCGCGGTCGGGGTAGATCTCGGCGGTGGCCACCGGCACGCCGTGCACCAGCAGCCGGTAGGCGTTGGCTGAGAGCTCCAGGTTGTCGCGGATGTGCACCGGCGGCACCAGGAAGCCGATGTCTTGGGTGAGCTTGCGGCGCACGCCCTTGATACGCGCCATCAGTTCGCCGCCCTGGTTCTTGTCCACCAGCGGAATCAGGCGGTAGCCCACTTCCAGGCCCAGCGGGTCGATCGGGCGCAGTTCGTCCCAGCTCAGCTCGGCGCTGGCGGCGGCGGCCGTTGCGGCAGCGGCGGCCTTCGGGTCGGTCGCGGCTTCGCCGGTGGGGGCGACCACCAGGCTGCGCTTGTACATTTTCCAGGCGATCACGCCCAGGATCAGGCCAAGCGTCAAAAACGCGACGTTCGGCATGCCGGGCACCAGGCCGACCAGGCCCAGGATGGCCGCGGCCACCGCCAATGCGCGGTGCTGGCCGAAGACCTGGCTGATCATGGCGCCGCGCATGTCCTGCGCCCGCGAGGCGCGGGTCACCAGCAAGGCGACCGAGGACGAGACCAGCAGGGCCGGCAGCTGCGCCACCAGGCCGTCACCGATGGACAGCAGCGTGTAGGTGGACGCGGCATCGATGAAGGACATGTTGTGCTGGAGCATGCCCACCGCCATGCCGCCGATGAGGTTGATGAACAGGATCAGGATGGCGGCGATGGCGTCGCCGCGGATGAACTTGTTGGCACCGTCCATTGCGCCGTAGAAGTCGGCTTCCTCGCGGACCTCTTCGCGGCGGGCCTTGGCTTCCTCACGCGTCAGCAAACCGGCGTTGAGGTCGGCGTCGATGGCCATCTGCTTGCCGGGCATGGCGTCCAGGATGAAGCGGGCGGTCACTTCCGACACGCGCCCGGCACCCTTGGTGATAACCACGAAGTTGATGATGGTCAGGATCGCGAACACCACGATGCCCACGGCGTAGTTGCCGCCGATCACGAACTGGCCGAAGGCCTCGATCACCTTGCCGGCCGCGGCGTGGCCGTCCTGGCCGTTGATCAGGATCACGCGGCTGGAGGCGACGTTCAGCGCCAGCCGCAGCATCGTGGTCATCAGCAGCACGATCGGGAAAATGGTGAATTCCAGCGGGCGCTGCACATAGACCACCGCCAGCAGCACCATCAGCGAGATGGCGATATTGAAGGTGAACAGCGCATCCAGCACCGGCGCGGCCAGCGGCACCATCAGCATGGCCAGCATGGCCATCAGCGCCAGCGGGGCGCCCAGGCCGTTGCGCAGCAGCTCCATCACGCGGCGGGCATTCATCGGGGCGGGTTGGGCGCTCATGCGCTGGCCCCCTTACCGAACTCATCCACCTCGAGCGGCGGCAGATCCGGCATCGGGCCGCCGTTCCAGCCGCGTAGCTGGTAGACGTAGGACAACACCTGTGCAACCACCGAATAGAGTCTCACGGGAATTTCCTTGCCGAGTTGGGCTTCCCTATACAAGGCGCGTGCCAAAGGCGGCGCGGTGACGATCGCCACCCGGTGCTGCTCGCAGGCTTCGCGGATGCGGAAGGCCATTTCGTCCACGCCCTTGGCCACCACGACCGGGGCGCGCATCTTGCCGCCTTCGTACTTCAGCGCCACCGCGTAGTGGGTGGGATTCATCAGCACCACGTCGGCGGTGGGCAGCGCCTCCATCATCCGGCGCTGCGACATCTGCATCTGCATCTGGCGGATGCGGCCCTTCACTTCCGGGCTGCCTTCGCTTTCCTTCATCTCGCGCTTGATCTCCTCGCGCGTCATCTTCAGCTTCCGCAGCCAGTTCCACTTCTGGTACGGCGCGTCGAAGGCGGCCAGCAGCACCAGCGCGCCGGCGGTGTAGAACAGCAGGCTCTTGGTGAAGTCCAGCCCGTTGCCCACGGCCTGTTCCAGCGGCTGGTTCACCAGCGAGCGCAGCCCGTGCAGGCCCTTGGAGATACAGAGGCTGGCCGCCAGGCCCACGAACAGCAGGCGCAGGATCGACTTGACCAGCTCGGCCAGGCTGTTGCTGCCCCACATGCGCTTGATCCCGTTCATGGGATTGAGCTTGTTGAGGTCGGGCATGATCGCCTTGCCGGAAAAGTGCAGGCCGCTCATCAGCAGCGGGCCGACCAGCCCGGCCGCCAGGCAGATGCCGATCAGCGGCACCATCACCCAAAGCAGTTGCAGCAGCAGGTCGCCGAAGTGGCCGAACAAGGCCATCGGGTTCTCGCGCATCTTCGGGTCGGGGCTCAGCGCGGTCTTCATCCAGACACTGGCGCCGTCGCCGATGCCGCGCGCCATCAGCATCAGCGCGAACACGCCGGTACCGAACACCGCGGCGGTGGACAACTCGCGCGATTGCGGGATGTTGCCTTGCTCGCGGGCTTCGCGCAGGCGTTTTTCGGTGGGTAGTTCGGTGCGTTCGCCGCCGTCTTCGGACTCGGACATTGGGGGGCCGTTGACTGGATTGGCCTTGCGTCATGCAAGTGGTGTTCCTTAAAACGGGAATGGGGATTCGGGAATCGGGAATCGCAAGAGCGGGGGGCTGCGCGCTGGGCGATTGCGGGAGGGCGGAGAGGGCGGGAATAGGCAAAGCCGGGTAGCAGACGCCTGCTAGGTTGCGCTGGCCGGGCAAGCGGCGGTGGTGCGTTTTACGCCGGATGGCTGGGAGCGTGCATGGTCTAGATCGGGGCGCCTGGCGATGCCAACCATGTGGGTGTGCTGTTGGGTGGTTCGGTGTGCGTTGGCGGCCGGATGCTGGGAGCGCAAACGATTGGGCTGGGCCAAGGGATCGATTGGCCTGCATGGGGCTGACGGGGCTGACGGAGGGAGGGCGTCAGGTTGCCGGCGTTGGGCTGCGTACGCGCAAGGTGCGGGCTTGCGCCTGCGGAACTTTCACCTGCAGCCTTGGGGCTCAGCTGGCGCGGCGGCGTTCGCCATCGCGCTGGGCGACGACCAGGGCGATGAAGCGGTCCGGTTCCATCGGCCGGCCCAGCAGGTAGCCCTGCAGTTGGTCGCAGCCCAGGCGTTCTAGCGTGTTGCGCTGGGCGGGGGTCTCCACGCCTTCGGCCACCACCTGCAGGCGCATGGTGTGGGCCAGGGCGACCACCGCGGCGACGATGGCGATGTCTTCCGGGCCGCTGTCCATGGCCTGCACGAAGCTGCGGTCGATCTTGAGCTCGTGGGCGGGCAGCTTGCGCAGGTAGAGCAGGTTGGAATAGCCGGTACCGAAGTCGTCGATGGCGATCCGCACGCCCAGGTCGGTGAGCTGGCCCAGCGTGCGCAGGCAGGCGTCGGCGTCGCGCATGGCCATGGTTTCGGTGATCTCCAGGGTCAGCTGGCCGGGCGCGATGGCGTGCGCGGCCAGGGTGGCGGCCACTTCCGCCGGCAGGCTGGGCGAGGCCAGCTGGGTGGCGGAGAGATTCACCGCCACGCGCCAGTCGCCGTGCCCAGCATCGCGCCAGGCGCGCATCTGCCGGCAGGCTTCTTCCAGCACCCATTTGCCGAGCGGGCCGATCATGCCGCTGCGCTCGGCCAAGGGGATGAAGCTGTCGGGCGGCACCATGCCGCGTTCGGGGTGCAGCCAGCGGATCAATGCCTCCGCACCCAGGGGGCGGCCGTCTTCGGCGCAGTACTTGGGCTGGTAGTGCAGGGCGAACTGGCCCAGCTCCAGCGCGCGCGGCAGATCCTGCAGCAACTGCAGGCGCTCGCGGGTGGTGCCGGTCATCGAGCGATCAAAGAAGCTGTAGCGGTTGCGACCGGCCTGCTTGGCGTGGCCCATGGCGGCATCGGCGTGGGTCATCAGCTGGTGCTCGCTGCCGGCATCTTCCGGATACAGCGCAATGCCCACGCTGCTGCTGAGGCGCAACTCGTGCTCGCCCACCAAAAACGGCAACGCCAGCGCCTGCACCAGATGCCCGGCGATGGCGGCGGCGTCTTCCGGGTCGGCGATGTCGGCCACCAGCACGAATTCGTCCGCGCCCAGCCGTGCCAGGCTGCCGTGCGCGCGCCGATGCGCGCCCAGCCGCTGTGCCACGGCGATCAGCAGTTGGTCGCCGAGCTGATGCCCGTAGCCGTCGTTGACCGCCTTGAAGCCGTCCAGGTCGATCAGCATCACCGCAAAGCGCTGCCCGTCGCGCTGGCCGCGCTCGATGCTTTGCAGCACGTGCTCATGCAGCAGCACGCGGTTGGGCAGGCGGGTCAGCGGGTCGTGCAGGGCGGCCAGCACCAGTTCTTGGTTGGCCTGCGCCAGCGATTGCGCCAGCACGTCGGTGCGTTGCTGGAAGCGGCGCGACAGCACCGAGATCACCAGCGCCAGCCCCAGCAAGCCCAAGGTGACCGCCGCCACCACCGAGGCCAGCCACGACAGCGGCAGCTGCGCGCCGATCCCGGCCGCGCCGCAGATGCTGCCGGGCGCAAATTGCGCGGCAGCCATGCCGGTGTAGTGCATGCCCACGATGGCCACGCCCATGATCATGGCGGCGACCACGCGCAGGCTGTAGCGGCGGCCGTCGTGGCGCAGCTGGAAGGCGATCCACAACGCTGCAGCCGAGGCACCGATGGCGATCGCCACCGAGACCGCGAACAGCAGCGGGTCATAGGTGATCTCCGGATCCATGCGCATCGCCGCCATGCCCATGTAGTGCATCAGCGCGATGCCCAGGCCCATCAGCAGCGCGCCCAGGCTCAAGCGGCGCCAGGGCAGGTCGGCGCGCGAGGTCAGCCACAGCGCCAACGCCGAGGCCAGGATCGCCACCAGCATCGAGTAAGCGGTCAACGCCAGGTCGTAGCCCAGCGGAATCGGCAGCTGGAATGCCAGCATGCCGACGAAATGCATCGACCAGATGCCGAACCCCATCGCGATGGCGCCGCCCACCAGCCACGCAGCCGCAATGCCGCCACGGCTGGCAGTCATGCGCGCGGCCAGATGCAGCGCGGTATACGAGGCCAGCACGGCCACCGCCAGCGACAGCAGCACCAGCGAAAGATTGTAAGTACCGACCACCCGTCCACATCCCGCGCCGACATCAACGCTTGCCCTGTGAGCTAACGACCCGCCGCGCCGCTTCTTGAGTGGATGCGGCGACGGGGTTCATGCAACCGAGCAGGCCGGGGTTTCCGGTTCGATCCGGTTGCGCCCCTGGCCCTTGGCGCGATACAGCGCCTCGTCGGCGCGGGCCAGCAGGGTTGGGGTGCTGTCGCCGCTGCGGAACCAGGCCACGCCGACCGAGCAGGTGACCCGCAATGGCCGCGCAATGCCGACCTCGTAGGGCGTGGCGCCGATCGCCTCATGGATGGCGCGCAGGCGGTGCTGGCTTTGTTGGGTCATGCCCGGCAGCAACAGCAGCAGTTCTTCGCCGCCATAGCGGCCCACCTTGTCGGAGTCGCGCAGGCAGTTGGTGAGCCGCGCGCCGACCTGCGCCAGCACGGCGTCGCCCACCAGGTGCCCGTGTTCATCGTTGACCAGCTTGAAGTGGTCCAGATCGATCAGCACCACCGCCAACGGGTGACCGGCGCTGGCGCACTGCTGCAGTTCTTCGGCCATGGCCTCCAGCACGCCGGAGCGGTTGAGCAGGCCGGTCAGCGCGTCATGGCTGGCCTTCAAGGCCAGCGCGGCGCGTGCGGTTTCCAGTTCGCGCTTCTCGCGCTCGAGTTGGTAGGTCCGTTCGGCCACCAGCTCGGCCAGCATACGTTCGCGCGCCACCAGATGGCGGTGACGCCAGCGCCACAGGCCGGCCAGCACGGCTGCACCGATCAGCACGTACAACGCGATGGCCGGCGGGCTGCGCCACCACAGCGGTGCCACCGCAAACGGCCAGTCGACGATGGGCGAGGCGGTGCGCCGGTAGCGGTCGAGCACCTGCACCTGCAGGCGGAAATGGCCCGAGGGCAGCGGTGGCTGGTCGATGGCCAGGTCGTTGGTCTGGATCCATTCGTCGTGCAGGCCGAGCAGGCGATAACGCACGCTCAGACGGCTGGGGTCGTCGTAGACCTGCAGGCTGGACAACGCCAGATGCAGTGGCTTGTCGTTCCAGGCCAGCAGCTGGCCGCGCTGCACCGGCACGCCGCCGCGGGTGACGCTGTCGATACGCACGCTGGGCTGCCGCTGGTCGAACAGCCGCGCCGGCGCGCGCACATGGCTGACACCGCGCGCGGTACCGATCCACACCGACCCATCGGGCTCTTCCAGGAACGCGGCTTCGGAGACATCGTCCCAGAGCAGGCCTTGCGACTGCGACAGATGCGACCAGCGCTGGCCGTCGTAGACCTCCACGCCGCCGGCGTGGCCCACCCAGATCCGCCCGGCGCTGTCCTCGCGCAGCAGGTACACGCCCGCTTCGCCCAGGGCCTCGTCGCTGACCGCCTGCAGGTCCAGCCCGGAGGGCTGCAACACGCCATGCCACACTCCAGGGCGATAGAACGCCAGCCAGACTTCGCCGCTGTCGGTGACGTGGAATTTGCTCACCCAGGGCTCGCCCGGCCCGCCGTTGACGCGGATCGAAATCTTGCGCCAGTGCGCTCCCTGCAGGCGGAACAGGCCATTGGCGCTGGACACCCACACACTGCCGTCGCCGCTTTGCTGGACATCGGTATAGGCAATCGCCGGCAAGTCGGCCACCCGGTGCAGGGGGCCGCCCTCCAGGGCCGTGTCGATGACGAACAGCCCGGCCACGCTCAGCGCCCAGAGCCGCCCCTGGCGGTCGAGCAGCAGGCGGCGCCCGGTGCGCGGCAGCTTGCCGACCTGGGCGCTGCGCCCATCCGGCCAGTCGCGCCGCACCGCGCCGGCGGAATTGAGGGTCCACACACTGCCGTCGGCAGAGCGCACCATGCTCACCACCTGGATGCCTGAACCCGGCAGTGCCGGTGCAAAGCGGCCATGCGGCACGGCCTGCCTGCCAACGCCGTGTTCGTTGCCGACCAGCAATGCGCCGTGCGCGTCGCGGGTGATCGACCAGGTGGGTGTCAGTGGCATGCCTTGCGAGGCGTCCCAGTTTTCGATCCATTCGTAGCCGGCCCAGCGCACCAGGCCTTCGCCATCGACGCTCATCCACACGTCGCCTTCGGCGTCGACCACCACCGCGTGGCTGCTGCCCTGCGGCAGCCCGTTGCCGGCATCGAAACTGCGCCAGTGGTCAGACTCCCAGCGCACCAGCCCGGCGTGGCTGCGCACCAGCACGCGGCCGCTGCGGTCCAGCACCAGTGGCGCTGGCTGGCCGACGGCGCGGCCATCGAGCACCGGCAGTGGCCGTACCGTGAAGCTGTGTGCGCCCGGTGCGCGGTACACGATCGTGCCCACGCCGCGGGCCCAGAGCCCACCTGCGCGGTCGCGCAACACGCTGTACCAACGGTCATCCGGCACGCCTTGCTGCGGGCCGTAGACCTGCACCTTGCGCTGCGCATCGATCGCACACAGCTGGCGCCCGCAGCCGGCCCACAAGGTGTCGCCATCCACCGACAGGCTCAGCACCTTGGACAGGTCCGGCACGCGCACCCGGGTTGCGGTGTCCAGCAGCGGTTCGCTATGCCAGCGTTCGCGCGCACGTGGCAACAGGCGCAGCAGGGTGCCGTTATTGGCCAGCACGGTGCCCCACGGCAGGCTGGCCAGCAGCACGCCGTCTTGCAGGTGGTTGATTTCAGTGGTGTCGAGCTTGCGAAATCCGCGCTCGTCGCCGACGAACAGGCTCTGGAAACCTGCTACCCACAAGCGCCCGTCGGGCGCTTCGCTCATCGACGAAATGGGCTCGTTGCGCAGGCCATCCAGTGGCGACTGCTGAAAATTGCGGCCATTGAAGCGATATAGCCCGGTTTCTGTGCACACCCACAGCAATGTGTTGCGGGTCTGCAGCAAGCAGGTGCCGGCCAGGCCGAGCAGGCCTTGATCGTGCGCATAGCGACGGATGGTGGCGGTCTGCGCACCGGCCAGTTCGGCAAACGCCAGCCACAGCAGTACCAACAGCAGCGCCACGCCTTTCGACGGACGCCGGCTTGGCGAAGTGCACTGGCGGTTCTCGAACCCCACGGGCGTTGCGCTCTCCCACGCAGCGGCAGGCGTCAAGGCCGGTGCATCATGCGCCGTACCTCACGGGTGCCATGGACGGCCGGTCGTGCAAGCCGCGTTACCACGCTAACGGCTGCAGTGACGGCTTTCTTTAACCGGCGTTGTCGGCGTTGCGTGCTGCATCACTGGCGTGCAGCTGCGGCGCAGCGTCGTATGCGATGCGGTTGCGGCCGTTGCGCTTGGCCAGATACAGCGCTGCGTCGGCGCGTGCGAGCAACTGTTCGACGCTGTCGCCGGGGTGCCGCCAGGCCACGCCGATCGAACAGGTGATCGGCAGCACGACCTCGCCTGTCGGGTAATCGCCGCAGATGCCGGCGTGCAGCGCGTCGAGGCGATGGGTTGCATCAGCGCCAAGGCCGGGCAGCAGCGCCAGCAATTCTTCGCCGCCATAGCGGCCGATCCGGTCGTTGCCACGCACCAGCGCATTCAAACGCTTGCCGACGCCCGCCAGCACCGCATCCCCGGCCAGATGGCCATGCTGGTCGTTGACCTGCTTGAAGTAGTCCAGGTCGATCAGCACCACCGCCAGCGGTTGCTCGCGCAGCGGCGCGCTGTCGAGCATGCCGCGGAGCGCTTCCAGAATGCCGGCGCGGTTGAGCAGGCCGGTCAATTCGTCATGCGTGGCCTTGTGCGTCAATGCCGCGCGCGCGGCTTCCAGGTCGCGCTTGTCCTGCTCGAGCTCGGCGGTGCGTTCGGCGATGAGATGTTCCAGCTCCTGCTTGCGCGCCAGCAACTTGCGCGTGCGCCAACGCAGCAGCGCCACCACGCCGCCGATGCCGGCCAGCACGTACGCCACGATGGCCAGCGCGCTGCGCCACCACGGTGGTCGCAGTGCGAACGCGAACTGCGCAATGGGGCTGACGCTGCGTTGGTAGGCGTCCAGCGCCTGCACTTCCAGCGTGTAGTTGCCCGGTGGCAGCAAGGGGTAGGTGATGTGGCTGAGCGAGGTGGTGGTCCAGCGTGCCTGGCGGCCTTCCACCCGGTAGCGGAAGCTGATGCGCTCCGGCCCGCCTTCCACACCGGGGGTACGCAGGTCGATCTCCAGCGGCGTCTCCGACCAGCCCACCGATGCATCCGCACGCAGGCTGCGCTCGCCGCGCTGCACCTGGGCGATTTCCACCCGCAATGGCGGTGCGGCAAACAGGCGGTCGGGCTGGCGCAGATGGCTCAGGCCGCGGCTGCTGCCGATCCAGATGCTGCCGTCGGTGTCTTCGAAGAACGCATTGGCCGACATGTCGTCCCACAGCAGCCCCTCGGCGCGGGTGATCCGCGACCAATGGCCGTGCTGATACAGATCCAGCCCCTGGCTGCTGCCCACCCACAGCCGGCCCTTGCGGTCGTGGCGCAGGATGAAGGGCATCACCTTTGAGACCAGCGGGTCGGTCACTGCCTGCAGCGCCACGCTGCCGTCGGGTTGCACACGCCCGTGCCACAGGCCGACCTCGCGCAGCGACACCCAGAGGTCGCCATCGGCGGCGAAGTCGAGCTGGAACATGTCCTGGCTGGGCAGATCGCCATGCACCGGCACCTGCACCCAGCGCGCGCCATCGTGGCGATACAGGCCATCGGCGGTGGCCGCCCACAGCCGGCCCTGCGCGTCGAGATCGAGATCGCCGATAAAGGTGCCGGCCAACGCGACATCGGGTGCCAGCGGGTAGGGGGCCTGGCTGCTGCCGTGGTAGATGCCGCGCGGCGTGGCCATCCACAGCGTGCCGCTGCGGTCGAAGACCAGTTTGTAGACCGGGCTCGGCAGGTCCATCACCCGGCGCGTCTGCCCGGTGATCGGATCGCGGCGCGCAATGGCCCCCGAAAAGAACGACACCCAGCCCGCGCCATCGGGCGCCACCGCAATGGCCAGCGCCTGTGGCAGCGGCTGGCCGTCGTGTTGCAGCCAGGGCTGCGCGCGCTGCGCCTGTGCCGGCAGCAGGCTGCCGCCGCCGTCCGCACCCACCGCCAGGGTGCCGTCGGGTAGCCGCTGGATGGCCCAGGTGGGCGCGGCGGCCATGCCCTGTGCTTCGGTCAGGTGTTCGATGCTGCCGTAGCCGAGCCAGCGCTGGATCCCCATGCCGCGCGTGCCGATCCACAAGGTGCCGGTGGATTGCTGCAGCAGCGGGCCCACCATCGCATCCAGGTGCAGACCCTGGTCGGCACCGATGGCCGTCCAGTGGTCATCCTGCCAACGCACCAGGCCATGGTCGGCACGCGTCAGCAGCCGGCCTTGCGGGTCTTCCACCATGGTGGTGGCGCCCGAGAGCGTGTTGAAGGTGGCTTGCGCGCTGGACGGATGCGAACGGAAACGCGCCTCGCCTGGCCCGCGCGAGATGATCAGGCCACCGCCACGCAACCACAGCCGGCCGGCACGGTCGCGAAAGATCACCCGCCAGCGCTTGGCCGGCACGCCTTCCTCGTCCGAGAGCACCTCCACCAGCGTGCCGTGCGCATCCAGCCTGCAGACAGTTGCCTCGCAGGCCACCCACAAATCGTTGCCATCGGCCAACAAGGCGCGGCGCGGCGGCAACACCGTGCCGTCGGCGGCGCGCAACGGCAGCGACTGCGCCTGCCAGCCGGTGACCGCAGCAGGGGTCAGCGCCAGCAGCGTGTTGTCGCTCACCACCGCCACGCCATTGCGGTAGGCCGCGATCACGTTGCCGGCATCGGCGCGGATCCGCTTGCCGTTGTACTGCACCTGCTCGAAGCGCTCGCCGATGCGGACGAACACGCCATTGGCGGTGGCCACCCACAGCCTTCCGGCGCGGTCCAGGGTCAGCGCACGGGTGTAGCGGGCATCGAGGCCTTGCTCGGCACCGACCGGGACGAAGCGATCGCGCTCGAAGCGGTGCAGCGCAGTTTCGGTGGCCACCCAGACCGCGCCGTTGCGGTCTTCGAGGATGCCGTTGACCGACATCCCCTGCAGGCCATCGGCCTGGTCGTATTCGCGAAAGCTGAAGGTCTGCGCATGCGCCGCACTTGCGGTGCCCAACAGGGCAACCACCAGCATGCAGACCGCCCGCAGCCACGGCCGAGCCTGCAGCGAACCGCGGCACGGGAGCAGCAGGGCGAGCAGGGCAGGCAGCGTGGGCATCGTTTCCCGTCGACGGAGGAAGGGCAGTGAACGCTGGCGATTGCCGCCATCAATCGTCCACCAGCATTGTCGGCCATGGCACCTAAAGCTTGAGGCCGGTCACGCTATCCTGTCAGTGCGCGCGCCGCATCGAACGCGCTGTCGAACAGCCGTTGCACTGGCGGTGCGAATTCGCTGGCGAAACTGGACAGCAAAAACAGCCCCAGCAACACCGTCAGCGGCAAGCCCAGCTGCATCGGATTCAACGCGGGCGCGGCCTTGGCGAGCGCACCAAAGGCCAGATTCACCGCCAGCATCGCCACCATCATCGGCAAGGCCAGGGTCAGCCCACCGCGTAGCACCTGCAGCAGCAAGGTGGGGGCCACTTCGGCAAACGCCGCCGCATCCGGCACCGCGGTGCCGATCGGCAAGGCCTTGTAGCTGTCCACCAGCAACGCGATCACCGCCAGGTGCCCATTGGCCGCGAAGAACAGCAGCCCGAAGCCGATGTAGAACCACTGCGCGATCACACCGGAGGTGACCCCGCGCAGCGGGTCGGACATTTGTGCAAACGACAGACCGGTGGCCTGCGACACCAGCTCGCCGGCCAGCGCACCGGCCTCGAAGATCAGCCGCAGCATGAAGCCCATGCTGGCTCCCACCGCCAGCTCGCGCGCAATGCTCAGCACCGCGGTGGCATTGAACCCGTCCCACTCCGGCACCGGCGGCAGGATCGGCGCCAGCGCCATCGCCAGGGTCCCGGTCAGCATGACCCGCACCCGCCCTGGCACCGCCCGCGTCCCGATCAACGGCATCGCAGTCAGCAGCGCACCGGTGCGCAGCATCGTCCACATGATCGCCCCGACCATCGCAAACGCGCGCTGGCCATCGATCACCATCTGGGTGGCGGCATCCATCAGCGCGTCCCGCTACCCGATCAGATGCGGAATGCGGTGGAACAACTCGATGGTGAACTCCACCAGATGTCCCAGCAGCATGCTGCCAGTCGCAAACAAGGTTGCAGTCAAGGCAACGGCCTTGGCGACAAAGCCGATGGTGGGCTCGTTCAACTGGGTGGCAGCCTGCACCACACCAATCACGACACCAACGACCAGCACCGCCAGCAGCATCGGTCCGGCAATCCACAAGACGGTGACCAGGCCACCACGCAATTCGGTCAGGGCGATTTCAGGGCTCATGGGAGTGCTGATGCAAGTGCGGTGCCAAAGGAGGGGATTGGGGAGGTGGGATTGGGGATTCGTTTGGAGCAGGGGGCTGAAGTGCCCGGTGCGGGCGCGCATCTTGGCTTCGCTGTTGCTAGCGGTTCTCGGCTCTTGCTTAGCTTTGCTGTTGCCTGGCTTTTGCTGTTCTGCTTCGGGGTCCCCCATACCGCAGCGGCAAGCCAGGTAGATACAACCCGCAGGGCGGCGCGCATGGATGCGCGACGTTTTTGTAAGGGACATGGATGTCCCTTACAAAAATTTCTGCCTGGCTTGCGTACCCGGAGCGCGCAGCGCGCAGGGGCGCGAGGACGGGTGTGTGTTTCTTTGGTTACTTTCTTTGCACAAGCAAAGAAGCGCTTTACAGCAGCCGAAGGCTGATCAAGTAACTCGACCCCCGCAGGGGGCCGAAAGCTCTGCACTTGCCTTGAAGTTCTTTGCTTGCTGCAGGCCAATAAATCGACAGCTTTCACGCCCTACGGGCGCGAGTCACTTTTCTTTGCTTGTGCAAAGAAAAGTAACCAAAAGAAAGCA
>NZ_JARVTE010000007.1:0-48283 GCF_030208815.1 Xanthomonas sp. fls2-241-TYG-148 | reverse complement strand
CATCCATTTGGCCTTCTTGGCCCTATTACTCAGAAGATCGTGAACAGGTTCTTAGTGGGTGACACCGGCCACGCCTCCGTTGGAGGTAGTCGTGCTGGTCATCGTTGAACAGGCAGCCCTGGGAGGGCTGCCGGGCACAGCCGCCGCCATGCCTCTTGTCGATCGTCTTCGCGGGAGAGCTGTGCGTGCGCGTTTTACAAAGGGTGGGTCGAACTTGGTGTGTGCGGGCGCGTGGAGCCGATTGGCCAGCGCGTGCGCGTCTGTGTAGGCAGAACGGCGCACTGGTGCGGGCGTTGCCGATCCCGCGCGCTGGCATGCAACGGCGCCAGCGCGGTGTCGAGACTTCGGCTGCACGGCATGGCACCACGGCGCATGTGCGTAGTCGCGTCTGCGGTGGACTGCAAGGCCGCGCACATGCATAGCCTGATGACGTGCCTTTACCTGCTGTGCGCGGGCGCTGCGGCGTGCGGTTTTTATCTCGCCACCGCGCATCAGCGCCTGTGGCTGCGCAGCCGCCCGCGCGCCCGCGTGCTGCGTGCAGGCGCCAGCGTGCTGCTGGTGCTGGCGGTTATCTGCGCCATCGCCGCCTTAGGCACCTGGGCCGGCGTCTTCTCGGCACTGACGGCAGCGATGCTGGCCGCGGTGGCCCTGCCATTTCTGGACGCCTGGCAACAGGCATGCACGCAACGCCGGCAGGTGCGCCATGTGGAGTAGATGGGTGGCGGCGGTGCTGCTCGGTTTGCCGCTGGCGGTGGGCGTGGTTGGCCTGTGCGCGGTGTTGCTGCCTGGCCCGCAGCGTAGCTACACGCTGGCCTGGCTGTTGTTGATGTTCCCAGTGTGGATTGGCGCCATGGCCTTGCCGTTCGTGTTTCGCAGTGCTGCGCGCGCCTGGCTGTGGTTAGGCGGGGTGACCGTGCTGTGCTATCTCGCGCTGGTAGCGATCAAGGCGCTGGGCTGGGTGGAGGTGATTGCATGAAGGCTGCAACCTTGCGCGCGTTTCTGTCCGTGCACAGCTGGATGGGCCTGCTGGCGGGCATGGCCTTGTTCATCGCGTTCTATGCCGGTGCCATCACTGTGTTCACGCACGCATTGAGCAGCTGGCAGACCACACCGCCTGCCACGCAGGCTGCACCGGCGGACCCGGTGGCCGCCGCGCAAACCTTGCTGGATACGGTGATTGCCGCGCACCCGCAGGTGGCCGAGTCGTTCCTGGTGCTGCTGCCCGGCGAGCATGGGCCGCTGGCACGGTTGTATTGGTACGGCCCGCAGGCCGATGCCAGCGGTGGCATGCGCCAGTATCAGCTCAGCAGCAGCGGTGCGCTGCTGGAGCTGCCGCAGCGCGTGGGCTTTGCCGATTTTCTCTACGACCTGCATTTCACTGCCGGCTTGCCACGCACCTTCGGCACGTATCTGTTCGGCGTGGTGAGCGTGCTGTACGGGCTGGCCCTGGTCAGTGGCGTGGTGCTGTATGCGCCGGTGTTCTTCAAAGACCTGTTCGCGCTGCGCATCGGTGCCAACCTCAAGCGCCTGTGGCAGGACGCGCACAATGTGGTGGGCATGCTGTCGCTGCCGTTCCATGTGATCTTCGCCTGGTCCGGTGCGGTGTTGTGCCTGGGTGTGCTGCTGCTGGCGCCGTTCCAGTTTCTGGTCTTCGACGGCAAGTTGTTGCAGATCCTGGAGCCGGACTTCGAACTCACCCCGCATGTGGAACCGGCCAACCGCGCAGCGCCGGTGTTGCCGATAGCGACCTTGCTGGAGAAGGCACGCGCCGCCAGCCCCGGCTTCGTGCCGGAAAGTGTGAGTTACCACGACGCAGGCGATGCCAATGCGCGCGTGGAAGTCTATGGCCATCACGATCAGCGCCAGCTCAACACGTTGGGCGGTGTGGCATTGGAAGGCGCCACCGGCAAGGTGCTGCGCGTGCTCTCGCCGCGCACGATGCGCGCCGGTACCGCCGCCTTACGTGGCCTGCAGGGGCTGCACTTCGGCAACTTCGGGCATGCGCCGCTGCAGTGGCTGTATTTCCTGCTCGGCCTGGGCGGCGCCTTCCTGTTCTACAGCGGCAATTTGCTGTGGATCGAGACACGCCGCAAGCGCCGTCAGCTTGCGCAGCCGCGTCGCACCCATGCCATGGCACGGCTCACCGTCGGCGTCTGTCTGGGCAGCGTGGCCGGGATCTCGGCGTTGTTCAGTGCCGCACGGGTGCTGCCGCCGGGTCAGGAGCGCGTGGTCTATTACGCGGTGTTCGCCGTTTGCGTGCTGTGGGCGGCGCTGCGCCCCACTGCACGCGGCGCGTATGAAGTGCTGCTTGCCTGCGCGGCGTTGACCGCGGCAATTCCGCTGGCCAGCTGTTTTTCCGCAACGGGCCTGGTGCTGCCCTGGCACGACACCCTGGTGTTGACCGTCGACGTGGTCGCCCTGGTCATGGCGTGGAGTTACTGGCAACTGGCGCGCGCCAGCAAGCGGCGTGGCGCGCAGGGCGACCCGAACAGTGTGTGGGCATGGTGATGGCCGTGGCGTTGTGCAGCGTGCGGCCTTTGCGATTTCGCCAACGGCTGTAGTGCCATTGGATGGGGTCGCAGCAGTCAACGGCAACAGTCATCGCGTTGCACACTGACACCTGCTGGACGCCGCAGGGCGCATGCTGTGCGGCATTGTTTGCAACGCTTGCCTTATCACGATGCCCGCTGCCCAACGCATTGGTTTGATCTCCGACACGCACGGTCTGTTGCGGCCCGAAGCGGTGGCCGCACTGCAGGGATGCAGTGCGATCCTGCATGCCGGCGATGTGGGCGGGCCGGAGATTCTGCAGGCACTGGCCGCGCTGGCGCCGCTGCATGCGATTGCCGGCAATATTGATATCGCGCCCTGGGCAGCCGCGCTGCCACCCACGCGTGATCTGGTGATCGCCGGCGTGCGTATCCACATGCTGCACGATCTGAAAACGCTGGCGCCTGATGTGCAGGCCGATGTCATTGTCAGCGGGCATTCGCACAAGCCGCTGGTGCACACGCGCGCTGGCGTGCTGTACGTCAATCCCGGCAGTGCCGGGCGCCGCCGCTTCAGCCTGCCCATCAGCGTGGGCACGTTGTGGCTGGGCGATGGCGCACCGCGTGCGGAGCTATGCGTGCTGGACGTGCGCTGACGCAGTTGCCGCGTGTGTGACGTGCACCACGCGCGTGGCCGCACACGCGCAGCAATCACGGCAACGATGACCTGGCCTGCACACCGGCGCGCCCATCCTCGTGCGCTGATTCGTTGCGAGGACATCAGCATGAATACACGTCGCCAATTCCTGTCTGCTGCCGCGGCCGGCACCACGGCGCTGGCCGCATCGCCATTGCTGGCACAGTCGTCCGCACCCGGAAGCGTGATGCCCACGCGCGGCCGCACGGCGGCCTCTGCCGTGCCAACTAGCGCTCCAGCCAAGGGCGCACGTTATCGGCCGACCACGCGGCTGGGCTTTGGCGGCGTTGCGATCGGCAATGGGTTTGCCCCTGCCACCGATGCGCAAAGCGAGCAGACGCTGGCGGCGGTGTGGGACTCGGGCGTGCGCTATTTCGATACCTCGCCGTGGTACGGGCTGGGCCTGTCCGAACGCCGCACCGGCCATCATCTGCATAACCATGCCGCCGATAGCTACGTGCTCTCGACCAAGGTGGGGCGCTTGCTGACCGCGACCGACAAGCCACCGAAGACCATGTGGCAGCAGCCGTCGCCGTTCGATTACCGCTACGACTACAGCGCCGCCGGCGTGCGCCGCTCGATCGAAGACAGCCTGCAACGGCTGGGGGTGTCGCAGATCGACATCGTGTACATCCACGACCTCTCACCGGAAAACGAAAAAGACCTCGGCATGCCGTGGGAACAACGCTTTGCCGAGGCCGCCAAGGGCGCGATGCCGGAGCTGACCAGGATGCGCAAGGAGGGCCTGATCAAGGCCTGGGGCTTTGGCGTCAATCGCCCGGAACCGGCCTTGCGTGCGATTGAAGAAGCCGACCCGGATATCTTCTTGCTGGCCTGCCAGTATTCGTTGCTCGACCACGCGCAGGCCTTGCACGACACCTTCCCGAAGATCGCCAGGCACGGCGCGTCGGTGGTGGTGGGCGCGCCGCTGCTGGCCGGTTATCTGGCCGGACGCGACCGCTATCTGTACGAGGGCACGGTGCCGGAGTGGGCGCCGGCCAAACGCCGGAAGGCCCTGGCGATCTGCGACAAACACGGCGTGGATCTGCGCACGGTGTCACTGCAATTTGCTGCCGCACCAGAGGTGGTGTCGGCAGTGATTCCCGGCGCACGCACGGCCGAACAGGCGCAGGCCAACGCGGCCTCGATGCGGGTGGCGATTCCTGCCGCGCTCTGGGAAGACCTCAAGCGCGCGCAGGTGATCGAAGCGGATGCACCGGTGCCGGTGGCTGGATGATCTGACTGCCCGCTGCTGGTTGCGAGGAGGGTTTGGAGAAGGTTAGCCGCGTGCAGTGAGAGGTAGCGCGCTGTCTCCATTGCAGTGCTGACGAGGTCGTCGCAGCACTGCAATAAGCAACCGTCCTTCAGGCGGCGTGCCCGCAGTCATGGCGGCGCGCCCATCTGCAGTGAGCTGTTGCACGACAGCAACAACCACTAAGAACATCACGGAATCAACAGCGGTCGCAACGCAGGCACTTGCTGCGCCAACTCATCGGCCACGATCGCCGCAAACAGGTCCGCACCATCGGCGCCGAGATGCGTGTAGTCGAACGCGAGCTTGGCCTGGCCCATCGGTTCTGCGCTGGCGTTGTCCTGCGCGGTGGCAGCGGTGGTGGTGGTCTTCGCCACTGATGCAGGCGCCGAAGAGGGCGCAACCGTCTGCGCCGGCGTCTTGCCGATGGTGGTGCCCGACTGCGCGGCAACCAGTTGCGCCGGCTCTGCCGGGCGCTGCGCCAGCCGCATTGCCAGCACCGGGCCCATGCCTTGCACCAGCGCCCGGCTGCGTGCGTGCAGGTCGATGAGTGGCACCTGCAGCTCGCGTGCCACCGCACGCGTGGCCGCTGCCCACGGCGCCAGGTCGTCGATCAACTGGCCGCGTTCGAATTGCCGCCGCGTCAGCGGCGTCACCAGCACCGGCAGCGCCCCGGCCGCACGCGCTTCGTTGACGTAGCGACGCAGGTTGGCCGGGAATTCGGTGGCCAGATCGGTCGAGCGCCCCGGCTTGCCGGGTTGATCGTTATGGCCGAACTGGATCAGCACCACCACCTGCCGATAGCCGCCGCTGCGTAGCTCCTTCAGCGCGATCTCCCACGAGCCTTCGGCGCGGTAGTTGGACGTACTGCGGCCACCGCGCGCCAGGTTGAGGCAGCTCAGAAACGAGGTGACATGCTGCGCACAAAAGCTCGGTCCCCAGCCGCCTTGCACGGCGGTGGTGGAGTCGCCCACCAACACGATCTTGCTGGCGGCCAACGGTGTGTTGGATGTCGCGGACACGGACACGGGCACGGTGGACGCCGGCACCGCTGGCGCTGCTGCAGCGCCCGTTGCACCAGCGGCCGCCTGCGCCGACAACGCCATGCACATGGCCAATAGCGTCAACACCGCGAAAGAAAACATACGCATGGATCACCGTAGAGCAGGGCGGTCAGAACGTGCCGCGTTGAATGAAGGGGGCTTGTTGATACAGCTGCCGCTCGCCGCCGCGCGGGTCGTTCGCCAGCTGGCTGGGTAGATCGAACAGCAGCGTCTCGCGGCGTTCCAGCGAGTACTGTTTCCAGCGCGGCAGGCTGCGATGATTGGGGTCGCCGTGACGCGCGAACGCGAGCAAGGCCGTGCTCATCTGGTCGGCCATCTGCTGCGCGTCATGGCTATTGCCGGTACGCGATCCTGGCTGGGCAATGGTGTCGAAGACCAGCGGAATATCCAGCGTGTGGAAGGCGCCGAACTTGCCGCCGTCCAGTGGCGAGCCCCAGTCGAGTTGATACGCCCAGGTCGGTGCGCCCTGGCGTGCGCGTGCCTCGGCTTCCTCGATGGCGCCGCGCCAGGAGCGCCCCGCCGTGGTGGCCGCGAAAAACACCTGCGACGGCGTGTAATGCGGATACAGCCGGCGGTAGTGCGCAATCACCACCTGCGGCAGCAGGTCCACGTATTGCTGGGCTTCCAGCTTGGCCGGCAACGTGTCCCAGGTCAGCGCGAAGTTGCCTGCATCGTTGCCCAGAAACGCACGCGTTTCATCGCGTGTATTGCCGATCACCATCGGGATGCGCGCCGACTGCACCGGTGCGGTCGGCCAGAACGGATGCACCGGCAACGCACGCGCATCCAGCACCGGGCCCAGATACAGCGCGCTGTTTTCCACCCGCGAGGGGTCGCGCACCTGCGCGGCGGCCAGCAGCTGTGCCGCCGGCAGGGTGCGAATGCGCGCCAGCGTGTCGGGTGAAAGTTTCAGCGCATCCAGCAACAGCTGCGCGCGCTGGGTGGCCGCACGTGGGCCGGCGGCGGTGACCTGCTGGCCGCTCATGGTCCAGGCCCGGTGGAACAGCCCGCGCGCCGCCGGCATCGCCATCAGCGTGGCGATCTTGGCACCGCCGCCGGACTGGCCGAACACGGTGACATTGCCCGCATCGCCGCCGAATTCCGCCGCATGCGCGCGCACCCACTGCAAGGCCTGGATCAGGTCGAGCTGGCCGGCATTGCCGGAATCGGCAAACGTCGCATCGCCGAGCTGCGCCAGGTACAGATACCCGAACACATTGAGGCGGTGATTGACGGTGACCACCACCACATCGCCGCGCGTGCACAGACGGGTGCCGTCGTACAGCGGGTCGCTGCCGGAGCCGGTGGTATAGCCGCCGCCGTGGATGTAGACCAGGATCGGCCGCTTGCCACCATCGCGCAGCGCCGGCGTCCACACGTTGAGGAACAGGCAGTCTTCGCTGGTGGGTTCGCTGGCCTTGGGCTGCGGGGCGGCCGCACCGTAGGCAGTGGCATCGCGGATGCCGTCCCACGGCGTTTCCAGCACTGGCGCCTGAAAGCGCCGTGGCCCGGTGTCGCCCCCATAGGGAATGCCCTTGAACACGCAGATGCCCTGGCTGCGCACACCGCGCACCTGGCCGCTGCGCACGCGTGCCACCGGTGTGCTGGTGTCGCGCGGCGCTGCCGGTGCGGCGGCGCTCAGGCCGGGCACTGCGGCGGCAGCGCCGGCCAGCAGGCCGCCACACACCAGCAGGCGGCGGCGCGGATCAACGCGGTTGGCGCGCGTCACCGCGGCGCATCCTGCGGCGTGGCGGGTGCGCTGATGTGCTGGATCCAGGCCTGGGCCAGCTGTGGCCACGCGGCCAGGGTCAGGCCGGTGGTGCCGCGGGTGCCGAAGCCATGGCCGCCCTGCGGGAACACATGCAGCTCGCTCGGCACGCCGGCGCGCAGCAGCGCATCGTGCATGAGCAGGCTGTTGCGTACCGAAACAACGGTGTCGTCCTGGGCATGCAGCAGGAAGGTGGGCGGCGTGCGTGCATCCACGTGCCATTGCGGCGAATACGCGCGCACCTTGGCGGCGCTTGGGGCATTGCCGAGCAGGCGTTCGCGCGAGCCCATGTGCGCGTTGGCGGCGTCCATGTCGATCACCGGGTAGATCAAGAGCTGGAAATCCGGGCGTGCGCTGAGCGTGTCGGCGCGGTCCACCGCTGGATACACCTGCGCGGCATAGCGGGTGCCCAGGCTGGCGGCCACATGCCCGCCGGCGGAAAAGCCCATCACGCCCACGCGCTGCGCATCGATGCCATAGCGCGTGGCATTGGCGCGGATCAGCCGGAGCGCGCGCTGCGCGTCGGCCAGCGGCACGTCCGCGCCATTGGGGCGGCCCTCGCCGGGCAGGCGGTAACGCAGCACGAACAGGGTGATGCCTGCCTGGTCAACAAACCCCGGCACCAGCGAGGTGCCTTCGTTGTCCAGCACGATGCGCTGGTAGCCGCCGCCGGGCGTGACCAGCAGCGCGGTGCCGTTGGGCCGGGCAGGGCGGTACACCACCATGTACGGCGCGCTGATCGACTGGATGTAGCGGTCCGGCACGGCCGCATCACTGCTGCGCTCCACGATGCGCTGCGGTTGCGGCAGCGCGGTGTCCCCCGGTGCCATTCCGGCCGGCCACAGCGGAATGCGGCTGGCCTGCTCGGCGGCGGTGTCCGCACTGGGGCGCTCGTCGGTGGCGGCGGCAGCGGCGCCAGCGCTGAGCAAGGCCAGGCTGAGAAGCATGCCCCGGCAGCCTTGTACGACAACGGAAACGGCACGCCGGGCGCGCCTGCGATCGGTGTATTGCATAGACCCCTCCCAGGGTTTGCTTCGCTGCAGTGCACATGTTTGCCGCACTGCACATTGCCAATGACACCGGTTTACCATATACAGCACACCGTGCCGCTGTCGATTGGCAGTGCAACAAAACATCCATCAGGGAGACACCCTTGAGCAACGACGCCGCCACCCCGCCTTCGTCCACGTCCACGCTGTCCAAGATTGCCCAGCGCTTCGTGGAGGCCCGCCGTGCAGGCGCGTCGCTGCCCGACTTTCCAGGGGAAATCCCCGACGATCTGGTGACTGCCTACCAGGTGCAGGACATCGCCATCAGCCAGTGGGACGACCAGGTGGTCGGCTGGAAGGTGGGCTATATCGCCGCCGAGCGCCGCGACCACTCCGGCGACGAGCGCCTGCTGGGGCCGATCTTCGCCAACAAGCTGTGGAATGCCACCGGTGGTACAACCGAGTTCCCGATCTACGAAGGCGGCTTTGGCGCGGTGGAAGCGGAGTACGTGCTGATGCTCGACGCCGATGCCCCGGCCGAGCAGACCCACTTCACCCCGGAGCAGGCCGCCCATGTGCCGGCCACATTGTTCATTGGCGTGGAGATCGCCAGCAGCCCGCTGGCCACCATCAACAAGCTGGGCCCGCGCGTGGTGGTCTCGGATTTCGGCAATAACAACGGGCTGATCCTGGGGCCGGAAATCACCGACTGGCTGGACCGTGACGAAGCTTCGCTGACCGCGCAGACCCTGATCGACGACCAGGTGGTGGGCACGGGTGGCGCCACCACGCTGCCCGGCGGGTTGCGTGCGGCCTACGCTTTTGCGCTCAGCCGTTCGGCTCAGCGCGGGCGCCCGCTCAAGCGCGGTGATCTCATCGCCACGGGCAATGCCACCGGTATCCATGATATCGAAGTGGGACAGCGCGCCCTGATTCGCTTTGCCGGCTTCGGCGACATTTCCTGTACGGCTGTGTCCGCCAAATAACGCGGATGCAGTGACCAGACGCTTGGGAGGGCGCCAATGATCACTCGCAGACATTTCCTCGGTGCCGGGCTCGGCGCCGCCGCCGCCAGTCCTTGGCTTGGCGCCGGTGCCACCACACCGATTCCCGGCGGGCAGCTGCTGACCGCCACCGACGTGCACGTGGGCGACTACCCCACCGTGGAAGCGGTGCGCTGGTTCGGCAAGCAGCTCGAAGCACGCACCAATGGCCGGCTGAAGCTGCGCCAGTACCACTCCGGCCAGCTGGGCCGCGAGTCCGAGGCGATCGACATGGCGCGCTTTGGCGCCATCGACATCACCCGCGTGTACTCCGGTGCGTTGAACAACACCTTTCCGCTGACCCAGGCACTGTGCCTGCCGTACGTGTTCGACTCGGTGCCGCATCTGCGCCGCGCCATCGACGGCCATGTCGGCGACAGCGTGTTGCGCAGCTTCGAACAGCGCGATCTGGTCGGCCTGGCCATCTACGATTCCGGCGCGCGCTGCTTTTACAACACCAAGCATCCGCTGCACCGTCCGGAAGATCTCAAGGGCCTGAAGTTGCGCGTGGCCTCTTCGGACATCTTCCTCAAGCTGATGCGCATGCTGGGCGCAAACCCCACGCCAATGTCGCTGGGCGAGACGTTCTCGGCGATGGAAACGCACATGATCGACGGTGCGGAAAACAACATGCGCAGCTTCCAGTCCAGCCGCCATTTCGAAGCGGCGCGCTACTGGTCGCAGAGCGAGCATTCGTACGCGCCGGACATCCTGGTGATGTCGCGCAAGAGCTTCGAATCGCTGAGCCCGGCCGACCGTGGCCTGGTGGTGGAACTGGCGCGTGCGTCGGTACCGGTGATGCGCACGCTGTGGGATGCCTCCGAGGCCACCGCGCGGCAGCAGGTGATCGATTACGGCGTCAAGCTCAATCAAGTCGACATGCCGGCGTTCCGCGCCGCCGCCGCGCCGCTGCTGGCTGAGTACCGGCGGCAGCCGGAGATCGAAGCGCTGTACCGCCGCATCCGCGATTTTGCATAGAGGTGACCCGATGACCGAACCCGCATCCGTCAACGTGCCGGTCGCGCCATTGCAGCGCGCGCTGGACCGCGTTTCCAACTTCGCCATCGGCGTGGCAGCCATTGCGCTGCTTGGCCTGGTGGTCGTGCAGGGCTGGCAGGTGTTCACCCGCTACGTGCTCAACGACTCGCCCAGCTGGACCGAGCCGGTAACGCTGCTGTTGCTCAGCACCGCGCTGAGCCTGGCCGCCGCCGCCGGGGTGCATACCAACCGCCATTTCGGCTTCTATCTGCTCGGCGAACACATGCCGCCGCTGGTGCGCCGCGTGTTCGACGTGATTCGCCCGGTGATGATCATCGCCATCGGCGCGGTGCTGGCTTGGTGGAGTGCGGTCCTGTTGCTGGACGGGCTGGACATCAAGATGGCCGGCGCGCAGATGCCGCAGAGCATCAACTACCTGCCGCTGTCCATTGGCGGTGCGCTGATGGTGGTGTTTGCCTTGTACAAGTTGTGGCGTGTGCTGCGCCCGATCCACACCGGAGGAGTGCGCTGATGGGCATCGCCATGTTGTTGGGAACCTTTGTGGTGCTGCTGCTGATCGGCGTGCCGGTGGCCTACGCCTTGGGCGCGGCGGCACTGGCCACGTTGCTGTATCTGGACCTGCCCACGGTGGTGCTGGTGCAGCAGATTTCCGCCGGTAGCGGCTCGGCGTCGTTGATTGCGATTCCGCTGTTTATCTTTGCCGGCGAGCTGATGCTGCGTGGTGGCATTTCCGAACGCCTGATCGCGCTGGCGTCATCGCTGGTGGGGCGTGTGCGCGGTGGGCTGGGCCAGGTCAGCGTGCTGTCGTCGCTGTTCTTCGGCGGCGTGTCCGGCTCGGCGATTGCCGATGTCTCGGCGGTTGGCGGCACGATGATTCCGCAGATGATCAAGCGCGGCTACGACCGCGATTACGCGGTGAACGTGAGCATGACCGCCGCGCTGGTGGCGTTGCTGGTGCCGCCTTCGCACAACCTGATCCTGTTCTCGGCCGCGGCCGGCGGTGGCTTGTCGATCGCCGATCTGTTCGCGGCCGGCATCGTGCCTGCGTTGCTGATGACCGCCGCCATGATGGTCACCGGCTATGCGGTGGCGCGCCATCGCGGCTACGGCACCGAGCCGTTCCCGGGTTGGCGTGCGGTGGCCTTGCGCCTGTTCGGCGCACTGCCGGGCCTGGGCTTGGTGGCGCTGATCTTCATCGGTATCCGCGCCGGCATCTTCACCGCGGTGGAGAGTGCGGCCATCGCCGTGGTGTATGCGTTGATCGTCACCGCATTGCTGTATCGGCAGTTGCGCTGGGCCGAGTTCTTCGCGGCGGTGACGCATGCTGCGCGCACCACCGGCGTGATCCTGTTCGTGATCGCCACCGCGGCGGTGTTCGGCTGGTTGCTTGCGTACCTGCAGGTGCCGGCGGCGGCGGTGAAGTTCCTGCAGGCCATTGCCGACAGCAAGAACACCGTGCTGCTGATGATCGTGGTGATGCTGCTGCTGCTGGGCATGTTCATGGACCTGGCGCCGAAGATCCTGATCTGTACGCCGATCTTCCTGCCGGTGGTCAAGGCCTACGGTATCGACCCGATCCACTTCGGTCTGGTGATGGTGCTGGCCGGCGGTATCGGTTTGATCACCCCGCCGATCGGCTCGGTGTTGTTCATTGGTACCTCGATTGGCGAAATCACCGTGGCCCAAAGCATGCGCACCATCTGGCCGTTCTGGCTGGCAGCGTTGTGCGTGTTGCTGATCGTGGCGTTCTTCCCGGAGCTGTCGCTCTGGTTGCCCAGGGCACTGCGCGCGTAAGCGCCAGTGCCGGCGGGAGTCTCCCGCCTTCATCCAGCGGCCGGCGCTCCAGGTGCCGGCCGCTGCATCGCCCCGCACACCGGGGACAAGGAGAGAGCATGCGGTTTCGAACCACCCCCCTGGCCCTGCGTTGGCTGACCACCGGGCTGCTGCTGTGCGCCAGCCTGGCCACCGCCGCCGACTGGAAGCGCGGCATCGAGCACCAGCGCATCGCCGACCAAGGCAATGGCACCTTCCTCAACCCGGTCTTGGCCGGCGACCATCCCGACCCGTCGGTGCTCAAGGACGGGCAGGACTACTACCTCACGCTGTCTTCGTTCGACGCCTACCCGGGCCTGCCGATCTGGCATTCGCGCGATCTGGTCAACTGGCAGCCGCTGGGCCATGCCATCACCCAGAACGTCGGCGCGATCTGGGCGCCGGACCTGATCAAGCACGGCAAGCGCTACTACATCTATTTCCCGGCGCGGCGTGGCGACCAGGGTGAGCGCAGCAACTTCGTGGTGTGGGCCGATGACATCAAGGGCCCGTGGAGCAAGCCGATCGACATCGGCCTGGGCAAATACATCGACCCCGGCCACGCCGTGGGCGAAGACGGCAAGCGCTACCTGTTCCTGAGTGGCGGCGACTATGTGCAGCTGTCCGACGACGGGCTGAAGGTGGTCGGCACGCCCAAGCACGTCTACGACGGCTGGAAATACCCGGAAAGCTGGGACGTGGAAGGCTATGCCCAGGAAGGCCCCAAGATCACCCGCCATAACGGCTGGTACTACATGACCACCGCGGTGGGCGGCACCGCCGGCCCGCCGACCGGGCACATGGTGATCACCGCGCGCTCGCGCTCGATCCACGGCCCCTGGCAGAACGCACCCAACAACCCGATCACCCGTACCAAGAGCGCCGACGAGCCGTGGTGGTCGCGTGGCCACGCCACCTTGGTGGAAGGCACCGATCAGCGCTGGTGGATGCTCTACCACGGCTACGAGCACGGCTTCTGGACGCTGGGCCGGCAGGCCTTGCTCGACCCCATCGAGTGGACGCCTGATGGCTGGTTCGTGGCCAAGGGCGGCGACCTCGGCACCCCGTTGAAAAAGCCCAGCGGCCAGGCCCTGCCGCACGGCCTGGCATTGTCGGACGACTTCCGCGCCGCAACGCTTGGCCCGCAGTGGTCATTCTTCAACCCGGCCGCCGACGAGGCCAAGCGCCTGCAGGTGGGCGATGGCGTGCTGCGCCTGCAGGGCAAGGGCAGCGCGCCGCGCGATGCCTCGCCGCTGACAGTGATCGCCACCGACCAGGCCTACCAGTTCGAGGTGCAGATGACCGTGGCACCGGGCGGGCAGGGCGGGGCGCTGCTGTTCTACAGCGACAAGCTCTACGCCGGGGTGGGCAGCAATGGCGAACACTTCGTCATGCACCGCTACGGCGAGGAACGCCCGGCCAAGCTGGCACCCAGCAGCAAGGGCGGCGCACTGTGGCTGCGCGTCACCAATAACCGCCACATCGTCACCATCCACACCAGCACCGACGGCACCAGCTGGACCAAGTACCCGGTGCAGATGGAAGTGTCCGGCTACCACCACAACGTGGCCGGCAAGTTCCTGGCACTGAAACCGGCGTTGTACGCCGCCGGGCAGGGCCAGGTGGAGTTCCGCAACTTCCGCTACCGCGCTCTGGACTGACCGTTCTGCATCGCCAGGCATGCCGCGGCGCCACTGGCCGCGGCCCGCCACAGGGTGCGAAACGGGACATCGGCAGGCTCCGCTAGGGCCTGCTGGCCCGCTGGCCGGTAGAATCCAATCAACTCGAACGGTTGACCGCTATGCCCGCCCGCAAGAATCCCGAAGAGGGAATGCCCGGCCTGCCGAAGGGCAAGGTAGCAACGATCAACGACATCGCGCGGATGTCGGGCGTGTCCAAGAAGACCGTCTCGCGGATCATCAACAACTCGCCGCTGGTGCGGCAGGACACCCGCGAGAAGGTCGAGGCGCTGATGCGCGAGGTGGGCTACGCGCCCGACCCGCTCGCCCGCGGGCTGGCGTTCCGGCGCTCGTTCCTGATCGGCATGGTCTACGACAACCCCACCGCCCAGTACATCGTGGACATGCAGTACGGCGCGCTGGACGCCTTGCGCGGCTCCAGCTTCGAGCTGGTGGTGCACCCCTGCGACAGCCGCAGCCCGGGCTATATCGAAGGTGTGCGCCGGTTTGCCCAGGCGCAGAAGCTGCACGGGGTGATCCTGGTGCCGCGTGCCTCCGAGGACCAGGCGCTGGCCGACATGCTGGCCGAGATCGGTTGCCGCTACACCCGCATCGCCTCGATCGCGCTGGACACCACCTCGCAGACGGTGATCACCCACGACCGCGACGGCGCGGCCGAGGCGGCCGACTACCTGCTCTCGCTTGGCCACCGCGACATCGCCCTGGTCACCGGCCCCAGCGCCTACCGCTCCTCGATCGAGCGCACCGCCGGCTTTGCCGACGCCTTGACCCGGCGTGGTATCGAACTGCCGCCCGAGCGCATCGTGGAAGCCGGCTACACCTTCGAATCGGGCGTGGCCGCGGCCGAAAAGCTGCTGCTGGGCAAAAAGCGCCCCACCGCCATCTTCACCGGTAACGACGAAATGGCCGCCGGTATCTACAAGGTCGCCCTACGCGCCGGCATCAGCATCCCGCGCCAGCTGTCGGTGATTGGCTATGACGACAGCTCGCTGGCCTCGCGCCTGTGGCCGCCGCTGACTTCGGTGCGCCGCCACACCCGCGACACCGGCCGCACCGCCGCCGCCATGCTGATCCAGCCCGACAACGCCCCGCAGCTACCCACCGCCAGCGTGCGCCCGCACCTGATCGTGCGCGACTCCTGCCAACCGCCGGAAGATTGAGGGAGATCAAAGCCTAGGGAGGGACGCCAAGCAAAGCAAAGCGCTGGCGATTCACTTGTGACGGCGCGTGGCGACGCGTTGGTCATGGCAGGCGTTGGCAATCCACCGAGGCGCACCCAACACTGCGCGCCGCCCAGTACCCTCATCCGGCGCTACGCGCCACCTTCTCCCGAGGGGAGAAGAAATCAAAGCCCCTCTCCCTCCGGGAGAGGGGTTGGGGTGAGGGTACGGCGGCAGACCGCCATCTGAGAAGGCTCAGCCATGAGCTCAGGTGGGAGGCCAGAAGCCTCCCCCGACCAAGCCAAGCCGTGCCCCAACACTGCGCGCCGCCTCGCACCCTCATCCGGCGCTACGCGCCACCTTCTCCCGAGGGGAGAAGGGAATGGCCCCTCTCCCTCCGGGGCGAGAAGGCACGGCTCACGCGCCATGGGCGCGCGTGCCTTCGAGCGCCCGCGGCGCACGCGCGGGCCGGGGCGCGGAGCGGGGGTTGGGGTGAGGGTACGGCGGCAGACCGCCATCTGAGAAAGCTCAGTCATGAGCTCAGGTAGGAGGCGCAGAAGCCTCCCCCGGCCAAACCAAGCCATGCACCCGACATAGCGCGCCGCCTCGCACCCTCATCCGGCGCTACGCGCCACCTTCTCCCCAGGGGAGAAGGAATCAAAGCCCCTCTCCCTTCGGGAGAGGGGTTGGGGTGAGGGTAGGGCGGCAGACCGCCATCTGAGGAAGCTCAGCCATGAGTTCAGGTAGGAGGCGCAGCCGCCAGCCCCACGCGCCGCTTTCGTGCACTGCGCAATGACACCGGTTTACCAGAGCCGTTAGAATGGCGTGGTGCGGGCTTTCATTCCCCCTCGCTTGCCACCGGAGATGCGCATGTCCCTCTATTGCAAGACCCACTACGCCACCCATCCGGACGCCCTCAAGGGCGCCAGCAACGACACCCTGCGCGAGCTCTACCTGCTCGACGGCCTGTTCGTCGCCGATGCGGTGACCCTCAAATACACCCATTACGAGCGCTTCGTGCTCGGTGGCGCCGCCCCGGTCGGCAAGACGCTGGAACTGCCCAAGCAGACCGAGCCCGCCTCGGCGGCCGGCCACCCGTTCCTGGAACGGCGCGAGCTGGGCGTCATCAATGTCGGCGCCGGCACCGGCACCGTCACCGTGGACGGCACCGCCTACACGCTCGGGCCCAAGGACGGCCTGTACGTGGCGATGGGCAGCACCGAGGTGAGCTTTGCGTCTGCCGATGCCGCCAACCCGGCGCAGTTCTATCTGGCCTCGACCCCGGCGCATGCGCGCTTCGAGACCAAGCAGTTGTCGATCAAGGACGCGGTGGCACTGGAGCGCGGCGCGCTGGAAACCAGCAACGAGCGCACCATCTACCAGTACATCGTGCCGGCCACCTGCCAGTCTTCGCAGCTGCTGCTGGGCCTGACCGTGCTCAAGCCGGGCAGCGTCTGGAACACCATGCCGCCGCATCTGCACGACCGCCGCAGCGAGGTGTATTTCTACTTCGATCTGGGCGCCAGCGACCGTGTGTATCACTTCATGGGCGAGCCCGACGCGCAGCGCCACATCGTGATGCAGAACAACGAAGCGGTGGTGTCGCCGCCGTGGTCGATCCACATGGGCGCCGGCACCAGCAACTACGCCTTCATCTGGGCGATGGGTGGCGAAAACCTCGATTACACCGACATGCACGTGCTGGATATCTGCCAGCTCAAGTAATGCCCCGCCGCCGCGCCAACGGGTGCGGCGGCTCCATCATCGAACGCGGCATGCCGCATCTGGAGCGATAAGGTAATGAGCAATCCGTTCAGTCTCGAAGGCAAGGTCGCACTGGTCACCGGTGCCAACACTGGCCTGGGCCAGGGCATCGCGCTGGCACTGGCAGAGGCGGGCGCCGACATCGCCGCCGCCGGCATCCAGGCACCGACCGAGACCGAAGAAAAGGTCAAGGCGATGGGCCGCCGCTTCGTCGCCATCGAAGCCAACCTGATCAGCATCGAGCCGGTGCAGCGCATCCTCGACGAAACCCTTGCCGGCCTGGGCCGTCTGGACATCCTGGTCAACAATGCCGGCCTGATCCGCCGCACCGATGCGGTGGATTTCAGCGAGCAGGATTGGGACGACGTGATGAACGTCAACCTGAAATCGGCGTTCTTCATGTCGCAGGCCGCCGGCCGCCACTTCATCACGCAGGGCAGCGGCAAGATCATCAACATCGCCTCGATGCTGTCGTTCCAGGGCGGCATCCGCGTGCCGTCCTACACCGCCAGCAAGTCCGGCATCGCCGGCATCACCCGCCTGCTGGCCAACGAGTGGGGCAGCAAGGGCGTGACCGCCAACGCCATCGCTCCGGGCTACATGGCCACCGACAACACCGCGCAGCTGCGTGCCGACCAGGACCGCAACAAGTCCATCCTGGACCGCATCCCGGCCGCGCGCTGGGGTGTGCCGGCCGACCTCGGCGGCGCGGCGGTGTTCCTGGCCAGCAGCGCCTCGGACTACGTCAACGGCGCGATCATCCCGGTCGACGGCGGCTGGCTGGCGCGCTGAAAAATGCGTCGTTTCCTTCTCCCTCCGGGAGAAGGTGCCCGCAGGGCGGATGAGGGTCGGTATGCACGCGCACAAACCCGACATGCATGACGTCCGCCACGCAAGCACGCATCAACCACATTCCAACCAACTTCCCCAACGAAATCGGAGCATTCCCATGAAAATCGCACTCATGAATGAGTTTAGCCAGGCCGCCAAGAACCCGGTGATCCTGCAGCAGCTCAACGACGTCGCCAGCGAGCAGGGCCATGACGTGTTCAACGTCGGCATGGACGGCGACAACGACCACCGCCTGACCTACATCCACCTGGGCATCGTCGCCAGCCTGCTGCTCAACGCCAAGGCCGTGGACTTCGTGGTCGCCGGCTGCGGCACCGGCCAGGGCGCGATGATGTCGCTCAACGCACACCCGGGCGTGTTCTGCGGCTACTGCATCGAGCCGACCGACGCCTACCTGTTCGCGCAGGTCAACAACGGCAACGCGTTGTCGCTGGCGTTCGCCAAGGGCTACGGCTGGGGCGCGGAAATCAACGTGCGCTACATCTTCGAAAAGGCCTTCAGCGGCGAGCGTGGCCTGGGCTACCCGGCCGAGCGTCGCGAATCGCAGGCCGCCAACGCCGGCATCCTGACCCAGGTCAAGCAGGCCACCGCCAAGTCCTACCTGGACGGCCTGCGCGCGATCGACCCGGAGCTGATCAAGCAGGCGATCGGCGGTGCGCGCTTCCAGCAGTGCTTCTTCGACAACGCCCAGGACGCGGAGATCCGCAGCTTCGTCGCCGGCGTACTGGGCAAGCCGGAAGCCGCTGCCGCAGCTGCTTAACTAGCCCCGCAGCGCTAAAGCCCCTCTCCCGCCGGGAGAGGGGTTGGGGTGAGGGTACGGCGGAAGACAGCAACTCCAAACGAAGAAAGCTTGAGACGACGGCAGTACCGTCCAACATTTCCAATGCAGTCGCACCCTCATCCGCCCTTCGGGCACCTTCTCCCGATGGGAGAAGGGACACCGCGCTGTCCTAAACACTCTTCCGGAGCCACCATGCGTCTGCTTCTCTTCGCATCGTTGCTGCTGCTCTTGGCAAACATCGCCAGCGCCAATCCAAACCACATCTTCATCGCCGGTGATTCCACCGCCGCCGAGTACGGCCCGGATCGCGCACCGCAAGCTGGCTGGGGCCAGATGCTGCAAGGCTGGTTCGACCCGGCGCAGTGGCAGGTCTACAACCACGCCAAGGGTGGGCGCAGCACACGCAGCTTCATCGCCGAAGGGCGGCTGGATGCCATCGCCAAGGACATCCGTGCCGGCGACGTGCTGCTGATCCAGTTCGGCCACAACGACGCCAAGCGCGAAGACGCCACGCGTTACACCGATCCGCAAGGTGACTACCAGCAGTTCCTGCGCCGCTTTATTGCCACCGCGCGCGACAAAGGCGCCACGCCGATCCTGATCACCCCGGCCGCACGCTTGCTCTACGACTTCGGCGCACTGCTCGACACCCACGGCCGCTACACCCTGGCCATGCAGCAACTGGCCGCGCAGGAGCAGGTGGGCCTGATCGATCTCAACGCCAGCTCCAGCGACTGGATCCGCGCGCTCGGCGAACAGGCGGCCAAACCGTATTTCCTGTTCGTGCCCGAACAAGGCAAGACCGATGGCACCCACTTCAGCCAGGCCGGCGCCACCGCCATTGCGTGCCTGGTCGTGCACGGCTGGGTGCAACTGCAGCCGGCGCTGAAACCCCAGCTCCGCCGCGATGCCGATTGCGGCGCGGCGCCGGACACCGCCGCTCGCCGCGCGGCGCAGGCGCATCCCTCGCTGGTGGTGCATGAGCGCGATCTGCCGCGCAGCCAACCCGGCCCACATGGCGGTGCCGGCCCCACCACCGCTTATCCGTTCTTTGCCGACGCGCCGGAGCTGAAGTTCGTGCTGCGCAAGCGCGTGCTGCACAAGGGCGCCGGCATCGGCCTGCATCTGCACGACAAGGACGAGATCTACTACGTCGTCAGCGGCCGCGGCCTGTACGCGCTGGATGGCAAACAGTACGCAGTGAGCGCCGGCGATGCACTGCTCACCCGCCCCGGCAGCACGCATGCGCTGCAGCAAGTGGGCGAGGAAGATCTGGTGATCCTGCTGACGTATCTGGCTGCCAAATCCTGAGGCACTGTGTTGCCGAGGCACTGTGCAGTGCGGTGCACGGCTCGATGACGCGATGCGTTGCTGAAAAGAATGCGCCGTTCGCCGAGCACGCAGCGCGTGTACGTTGTTACCGCGTTACCGCGTTGCAAGTTGCAAGTTGCAAGTTGTGGCGTTGCATGTCGCGCAGCCGAGGTCATCAAGCGCAGGCGGTGCAGTGCGGCCACTGGACTGCCACATCGAAGTGGCCTGCGGCGCTGTTCAATCGTCACCGCAACTGCCTCAGGCCTTGTCCACCCCGTAGTGGATCAACCCCAGCCGCGCCAGCGCGCTGGACTGGCGGTAATACACCTCTTCCCAGCCATCCACGCGCTGGCGGTCGGTTTCGCTCATCGCATCGAGAATGTCTTCGATGCTGAGCAGGTCCGGGTCTTCTTCGAGCCGCTCGAACACTGCGCCCAGGCCATCGATCGCCTGGCGCACCTGGCTTGCACCGATCGCGGTGAGCGCCTGCAGCGCGCAGCTGCGGGTCAGCGCATCCCAGTGGTCGAAGTAGCGCGCGTAGCCGCTGTCGCTCATGTCCGCGTCCAGGCGGGCCAATGCCACCAGCTCGCGTTCGCCCGGCGTCAGCGCATCGAAGCGCCCGCGCACCGCCACCAGCCGTGCCTGTGCGCGTGCGGTGCGTCGGCGCCACAACAGCATCGGCATGTTGAGCAGCCCCTGCGCGCTGGGCGGCGCCACGGCGGGCCAGTTCACGCCATGGCTGTCGTCGGTGAGTTGCCACTGCGCGCGCTGCGCTGGCGTGGCCTTGGCCAGCAGCCGCTGCGCCTGGATCGGCTCGTCGATGCGCATGCCGTTGTCCAGCGTAAACAGCAGGCGCGTGTCGTCCAGCTCCAAGCGCCGGATGCGGAGGTGCGTCAGGTCCATGGGCAGCAACGGTGTGGGGAATCCCGACCTTAGTGCGGGCCGGCGGTGCTGTCGAGTCGGTGCGCCGAGGTCGAGCGCGCTTGCGGTGTTTCGACCTGCTTGAACAATGCTGTGGTTAGCAGGCGATCCGCCACCGGTCGACCCGTGCAGGGAATGTGGAGTGGGCGCGTGGTACAGGGGAAAACACCAACGTTGGTGCACGTGCCGACTCCTATCGACACCGAAGCACTTCTCGCAGCTGGCAGCGCTTGCAGCAATGCGGTGCACCGGCGACGCATGCAGCGCGTCTAGCTCGCCTCAGGTAGGCGCTTCCTGCGCAAGAGTGCAGGCGCTAGCACGCCATCATCACCGGCTGCGAATCAGCGCAAGCGCCACCACACCAGGCCGAACACGCCAGCGCCACCATCCCCTCACACGTCGCCATCGCGGCTCCAGCCCTCGCCGCTGCCGCGCTGCAGGACCTGGTCGGTTGCCAGCACCTCGCCGGCCGGCACCTGCGGCTGTTGCGCCAGCGCGGCATAGAGCGGGGTGAAGTCCGGGGCGGTGGCCTCCATCAGCTGCGCAAAGCTGTCGATGACGAAGTAGGTCTTCTGGAAACTGTCGATGCGATAGCGCGTGCGCATCACCCGCTGCAGATCGAAGCCCACCCGGTTCGGCGCCGCCGATTCCAGCGAATGCAGCGATTCGCCCTTGGACGAGACGATGCCCGCGCCGTAGATGCGCAGCCCCTGCGGCGTGGCAATCAGCCCGAATTCCACCGTGTACCAGTACAGCCGGGTGAGATTCTGCAACGCGTCCGGGCCAATCCCGTGCGCCTTGACGCCACCGCGCCCGTAGGCCTGCATGAAGTCGGCAAACAGCGGATTCATCAACAGCGGCACGTGCCCGAACAGGTCATGGAACAGGTCTGGTTCGGCGATGTAGTCGATCTGGTCCGGCCGACGGATCCACCAGGTCACCGGGAAGCGCCGGTTGGCCAGATGATCGAAGAAATCCAGCTCCGGCAGCAGCCCTTCCACACCGACCAGCGTCCAGCCGGTAGTCGCCTGCAGCACCGCGTTGAGCGCGTCGAAGCGCGGAATCTGGGTGTCGTCCATGCCCATCGCGTCCTGCGCCTGCAGGAACTCATCGCAGGCCCGCCCGACCAGCAGCGTGCGCTGCCGCCGGTACAAGGTGCCCCAGGTGGCGTGGTCGTCGGCGCTGTAACCATCCCACGGCTGCTCCACCACCGCGGTGGTGTAGACCGGCACATAGCCCTTGTCGGTGAGCTGGTTCTCGACGCGGCGCGGCGCAGTGTTCATGCGGTGTGGTTCCCGAAACGGATGGCTTCACCTTAGCTAACTGACCACGCAACGGGATTGCGAATGTTGCGGACCGGTGGCCGTTCGACGCAAGATTCGTGCGTCATCCCTTGCTGCTGCGCAACATATGGATCAGCCAATCGCCCTGGACCGCACCGATCTGCGCCTGCTCGCGCTGCTGCAGACGCAGGGGCGCAGCAGCAACGCCGAGCTGGCCGCGCAGGTCAATCTCTCGGCCTCGGCCTGCCTGCGGCGCACCCAGCGGCTGGAAGCGGCCGGCATCATCGCCGGCTATGGCGCGCGCCTGGATTCGCGCGCGCTGGGCCTGGGCCTGCAGGCCTTCGTGCGGGTGCAGCTGGAACAGCATGGCCAGCCGGACATCGAGCACTTCGCCGCCGGCGTGCGCGGCTGGGACGAGGTCGTGGCCTGCTGGGCGCTCACCGGCGACATGGATTACCTGCTGCAGGTGCAGGTGCGCGACCTGGAGCATTTCTCGCGGTTTTTGCTGGACCGCCTGCTCAACGCCACCGGCGTGTCGGATGTGAATTCCAGCTTCGTGCTGCGCACGGTGAAGGCCCCGGAAGGCTTGCCGCTCTCGCATCTGGCGTAAGCGCGTAGGGGCTTAGACCGCGGGGTTGCCAGGGGCGTCCTCGCGCCAGCGAGCGCGGCACAGCGCCGCACCCGGTTCCGTGCGCTTGCTCAACAAACGATAACGATTTACATTTGCATAACACTGGCAGCGTCCAGCCGTGTCCCCCGTCGAACCGCCAGCCCACCGGGCCAGCCAGCTTGTCGTCCGGGTGGATGCCGACGCGTGCCTGCCGCTTCCTGTCACTGACGCGCCGCGTCTGCCCGATCGATGAGACCCCCGATGCCTGCCAAGACCCTTCCTCTGGCCACGCTGTCCGCTGCGCTGCTGTGCGCATTGACGATGACGCCCGCCGCCGCGCGTGCCGCCGACCTGGCCGATGCCGATGCCAACGCCAAGACGCTGGACGCGGTGAGCGTCAACGGCACGGTGAGCCGCGCGCAGCCGGCCACCACCACGCGCCTGCCGCTGACCCTGCAGGAAACCCCGCAGTCGGTGAGTGTGATCGGGCTGCAGCGGCTGGAAGACGAGTCGCTCTTCAGCATCGACGACGTGATGCGCAACGTCACCGGCGTCAACGTGTCGTTCTACGACACTCAGCGCCCGCTGTATTTCGCGCGCGGCTTCCAGATCACCGACTTCCAGGTCGACGGCCTGCCCACCTATAGCGGCGCGACCAATCAGGAATACGACACCGTCTTCTATGACCGCATCGAAGTGATCCGCGGCGCCAATGGCCTGCTCACCGGCGCGGGCATTCCCTCGGCCACGGTCAACCTGCTGCGCAAGCGGCCCGGCAAGGAGTTTGATGCCTCGTTCGCGGTGAGCGCGGGCACCTGGGATTTCCGCCGCATGCAGGCCGACGTCAACGCACCGCTGACCAGCGACGGGCGTTGGCGCAGCCGCGTGGTGGCGGCCTGGCAGGACCGCGATTACTACTACGACCGCTACCACGACACCAAAATGTCCGGCATGGCGGTGCTGGAAGGCGACCTGACCGAGAGCACCACTCTCACCGTTGGCTATCAGCGCCAGGACAACGCCCCGGTCGGTTCGACCTGGGGCACGGTGCCGTTCTTTGCCGCCGATGGCACGCTGGCCAATCTATCCCGCTCGACCAATCTGGCACCGGAGTGGACGCGCTGGCAGCGCGAAACCAGCACCGCGTTCGCCAACCTGGAACAACGCATCGGCGAGGACTGGTTGCTGCGCGTCAACGCCGCGCACACCAAGGGCAACGTGCAGAGCCTGCGTGTGTACGGCACCGGGTATCCGGCTGCCGACGGCAGCGGCATGTTCCTGCGCACCGGTGTGGGCGAGACCGAAGACACCCGCGACAGCGTGGATGTGTATCTGTCCGGCGGTTTCTCGCTGTTCGGGCGGCAGCACGATGTGGTGGTGGGCGGCAGCTGGCAGGATCTGCAATCCACTTCGTACGGCGTGGCGCAGACCTATCCGGACGACTGGGCCACCTGCCCCAACGCCTTTGGTCCGCCCGAACGCTGCTATTTCATTCCCAACATCCGCAACTGGGACGGCAATGCGTCCGAAGTGACCTACGCACGCAACGGCCGGCGGAGCGAGGGGCGCACCACCCAGCGCGGCGTGTATGCCTCCACGCGGTTCCGCCTGGCCGACCCGCTGTCGTTGATCGCCGGCGCACGCCTGAGTTCGTGGGAAACCCGCACCCAGGCCTTCAATACCAGCGGCACCTACACCGGCACCAGCGGTCGCTACGAAGTGAGCGATGAAGTCACCCCGTACGTGGGCCTGATGTACGACATCGTGCCGGATGTATCGGTGTACGCCAGCTACACGGAAATCTTCAACCCGCAGAACTACCGCGACAAGGACAACAACCTGCTCGCGCCGGTGGAAGGTTCCAACCTGGAAGCCGGCATCAAGACGCAATTGCTCGACGGCCATGCGATGGCCACTGCCGCCGTGTTCGAGGCCAAGCAGGACAACTTTGCCGTGCGCGACATGACCCAACCGGAGTCCTCGCTGCCGGACGGCAATTCCGCCTACATCGGTGTCAACGGCACCAAGAGCCGCGGTTGGGAAATGGACTTCAACGGCGAGGTGCTGCCCGGCTGGACCATCAATGCCGGCTACACCCACGTCAAGGTCACCCGCGCGCCTACGGATGCGATCTACGCCAACCTGCCGGAGGACTATTTGCAGCTGTCCACCCAGGTGCGCCTGCCAGGCGCGTGGGACCGGCTGAGTATCGGTGGCGGGGTGAGCTGGCAGAGCGCGGTCCGCGGCTTCAACATTGCGCGCCCCACCGGCGATGGCAGCGGCGCCACCACCCCGGTGACCGTGGTGCAGAACCCGTATGCGCTGGTGCATTTCAACGCCAACTACCGCATCAGCGAGCAATGGACCGCCACGCTGGCGGTGCGCAACGCCTTTGACAAGACCTACTGGGCCAACCTGGATTACCAGAACTACGGCGAGCCGCGGTTTGTCAGCGTGTCGCTGCGTTGGCGGTATTGAGGCGTTGCGGTTGATGTTGCGGGGTCATCGGTAACGCATCGCGGCCAAGGCCGCTCCTACAGGGGCGGCCTTGCGGCTGTTGCAGGTGTGCCAACGGCGCGCATTGCCCTAAGAGCAGCTATCAAAACGACTGCGCAGCCGCCAGGCGGGCGCGGCCGGTGCTCGGAATCGGCATGTACCCACGTACATTCCGGTTCCTCCGCGCCGTCCGCACCCACCTGACGACTGCTCGCTACGTTTTGTTAGCCGCTCTAATAACGCGCCGGCTGTCGTAGGAGCGGCCTAGGCCGCGAAGCCGTCCCGACACACCATCACCACACCCGGAACCGCCGTGCCGTTGTAGGAGCGGCCTTGGCCGCGACTGCGTTCCGCCACACGTGCTGTTCTTCAACGCGCATTTCCACACACGCATGTCATATCACTCACAGCCGTCGATCGCCTCTCGCCAAAACGGCGCACATCAAATCAGTGCACCAGCACATCAAATCAGCGCACCACACTGATCGGCCTGTAACACGACCCACGCGCATCTACATCCGCACCAACACGCGCATCAAGGCGCCACGCATTCCTCATCCTTGCCGCGCAACCTCTGCCAACGCGAGCGTTCTTCCAGGCAGCGCTTGTACGCCTCCTGCTTTGCCGCCTTGGCCTGTTCGGCCGCACTGCGGGTGGCGCTGCTGCGCTGCGCCTGCAACTGCGCGATCTTGGCGCGGATCTGCGGCATCACCGCCATTGCCGCGCGTTCGCCCTCCAGGATTGCGGCGCCGCGCTGGTTGAAATCAGCCGAGCCGATGTCGTTGACCTTGGGGCGGATCACCACGTCGGCGCGCTTGAGTTCGGCCTCGCCCAGGCGCTGGCCCATGATCGAGATCGACTGGTTGACCGTGCCCAGCAAATCGCCGGGATTCTTGCCGCTGGCCTTGCTGGAAATATCCACCGCCACCACGAATTCGGCGCCGAGCTGGCGCGCCGCATCCACCGGCACCGGGCTGACCACACCGCCGTCCACATAGTGGTACTGGCCGATGGTCACCGGCTCGAACACGCCGGGAATGCTGCTGGAGGCGCGCACCGCCTGGCCGGCATTGCCACGCACGAACACCGTGCGCTCGCCGTCTTCCAGCCGCGTGGCGACCGCGGCGAATGGCTTGCGCAGTTTGTCGATCGGCTTGCCGCCGAGCTGTTCGTTGACGTAGTCCTGCAGCTTCTGGCCCTGCACCAGGCCACCGGAGAACAAGCGCACGTCGCGGATGCTGGTCTGGTCCAGCGCCACGGCCTTTTCCTGCATCTGGAAGGCGTCCATGCCGCTGGCGTACAGCGCGCCCACCACGCTACCGGCGCTGGTGCCCGACACCACCACCGGTGCAAACCCGTTGGCTTCCAGCATCTTGATCACGCCGATATGCGCAAAGCCCTTGGCCGCACCGCCGCCGAGCGCGACGCCGATCTTCACCGGCTTGGGCGCAGTGGCAGACGGCGCCTGCACCACCGGCGCGGGCGTGGCGGGACGCGGTTCGCCACCACAGGCCGAAAGCAGGCCGATCAGCGACAGCAAGGCAAGGGAGCGTGGGCGACGGAGCGCAGTCATGGCGACGGAAACGTAGGTGGAAAGGCGAGGGAGAATACACGCGCACCCCCCAACGCCGCGCGTCCCATTGGTCTTCTCGGCAGCCGGGCTGTGTCAGGGATGTAGCACGGAGCGCGCTGCCACCTGCGTGGCGACGGGCCTTCGGGAGCAATCACTGTGTCGCCGCGTGCCTTTACCCGCCCGCGGCGTCGCGCGCGTGCCTGCAGGCGCTCCGGAGCGCGCACGGCAATCGTGCGTAGACCGCGCCGCATCAGCGCCGCAGCAGAACGCTTCGGTTAACCGCGGCTGGTGCGTTTACGGCAACGCGTCGCACCAGCCGCGGTCAACCAGTCTGCTTCGATCAGAACCGGTTGTCGCCATCCAGCAAGCGGCCCAGTCCACCCAGCACCGACCCTTCGCCGCGTTGTTGGCCACCGGCTTGCGGGGCGGCCTGCAGCATGCGGCCGGCCATGCGCGAGAACGGCAGCGATTGCATCCACACCTTGCCCGGGCCGGTGAGGGTGGCCAGGAACACGCCTTCGCCGCCGAAGAACATGCTCTTCAGGCCGGCGATGCGGCGCACGTCCATGTCCACGCTGGCGTGGTAGGCCACCACACAGCCGGTGTCCACGTCGATGCGTTCGCCCGGCGCCAGGTCGCGTTCCACCACGGTGCCGCCGGCATGCACGAACACCCAGCCGTCGCCTTCGAGTTTCTGCATGATGAATCCCTCGCCACCGAACAGGCCGGTGAGGATCTTGCGCTGGAAGGCGATACCCAGCGATACGCCGCGCGCACCCGCCAGGAAGCTGTCTTTCTGGCAGATCAGGCGGCCGCCGTGTTCGGACAGCCGCAACGCCAACACGGTGCCGGGGTAGGGCGCGGCGAACGCCACCTTGGCCTTGCCGCTGCCGGCGTGCGTGAACACGGTGGTGAACATGCTTTCACCGGTCACCACACGCTTGCCGGCCGAGAGCAACTTGCCCATCAGCCCGCCACTGCTGCCGCCCTGGCCATCGTGCGAGCCATCGCCGAACACGGTGTCCATCTGCACCGCGGCGTCCTTGTACATCAGCGCACCGGCTTCGGCGATGGCGCTCTCGCCCGGGTCCAGTTCGACCTCGACGAACTGCATGTCGTTGCCGACGATGCGGTAATCGATCTCGTCCGCGCGTGCGGCGCCTGTGCCGCTCAACGGCGGCGGCATGCTGCCGGCGCCCTGCAATTCGGCCAGCTGGCGGGCGGGTGTCCAGCCGTCGAGGCCGTCGCGCCAGGCCAGCGCGTCGGGCTGGCGCTGCGCATGCGCGCGGGCGCTGGCGTCATCAAGCGGGCCGATCCGGTCGGCCTGTCCGGGAATATGGAAATACCACTGTGCCATCGGGACGACTCCTGTCTGCGGTGCGCCGAGTCTAAGCGCAGCGGCCGGCCCGCTGTCCCCTGCCCAACGTCATGGCGCGGCGCACCGGTTGGGCAGGGTTGGGGCGCCGCTTCGGGCAGACATGCACGACCCGCCGCGTGCACATTGCCGCCGCCAACGCGCATGGCACGGCCGCCAGCTCAGCCCGCGCATCGCACTGCACCGCACACCTTAGAGCGGAAACAAAACGTAACGCCCGCCTGGCGGCTGCGCAGTTGTTTTGATCGCTGCGCTTAGTCAGCGCCCACCGTCGCCCAGTAGCGCTCGCCATCGCGTTGCACCCGCACCGGGCCATCGAATGCCGCCGACAAACGGTCGTCGGTGAGCATGTCCGCGCGGCTGCCATCGGCCAGGACACTGCCAGCGCGCAGCAGGATCACCCGGTCGATCTCCGGCACGATTTCCTCGATGTGGTGGGTCACCAGCACCAGCGTGATGCCTTGCTGGGCGAGGTGACGCATGCTGTCGAGCAGGTGCTGCCGCGCCACCAGATCCAGGCCGGTGGATGGTTCGTCCAGCAGCAGCGCCTGTGGCCGATTGACCAGCGCACGCGCGATCAGCACACGCCGTGTTTCGCCGGCCGACAGCTCCGCGTACGGGCGCTCCAGCAACGGCAATGCACGCACCAGCGCCAGTGCTTCGCGTGCACGGGCGCGCATGTCGTCGCTGATCTCGCGGTGCGGCGGCACCACATAGCTGGCGAAAAACCCGGAGAGCACGGCGCTTTCCACATCCAGCTCGGGCATCTGCGCCAGGTTGCCGCTGAGATCGCCGGTGACGATACCCAGATGCGCGCGCAGGCGGTCCACCTGCCAGCGTGTCTGCCCCAGCACCTTCACCGCGGGCTGGCCATCGCCACGCGCCAGCGGATACAACTCGCGCGTGATCAATTTGATGAAGGAGGATTTGCCGCAGCCGTTCGGGCCCAGGATGGCAGTGTGCTGGCCCAGCGCGATGCGCAGGCGTAAGGCGTGCAGCACGCGCACCTGGCCGCGGATCACGCTGGCCTGGTCGAGCTCGATCAGTGGCGGGGCATCGGGTGTGGCGGAGGAGTCGACGGCAACAGACATGCAGGTGGGATCGGGTAACGGTAAGGAAACGAGACGTGTGAACCGCTTTAGGAATGTAGGAGGCACCCTACGCATCCGAAGGGTGAAGTTTGCCGCCATCGCCCCCATCATGTCTGTATCCACCGACACGATGGCGCACTGCCTGGAGATGCCGATGTTGTCCGATTCGATCATCGACGTTCTGACCTCCGGCATCGCCGGCCTGGGCGTGTGGGGGATGCTGGCCGTGCTGCTGGTGTTCACCCAACTCACCATCTTCGCGGTGACCTTGTACCTGCATCGCAGCCAGGCGCACCGCGGTGTGGATTTCCACCCGGTCATCGCGCATTTCTTCCGTTTCTGGACCTGGCTCACCACCTCGATGATCACCCGCGAGTGGGTGGCGATCCATCGCAAGCATCACGCCAAGGTGGAAACCGAGGAAGACCCGCACAGCCCGCAGACCAAGGGCATCGGCCAGGTGTTCTGGCGCGGCGTGGAGCTGTACCGCGAAGCACGCGCGCAGCGGGCCGACATCGAGCAGTACGGCAAGGGCGCGCCCAATGACTGGATCGAGCGGCATCTGTACACGCCGCACGCCAACGCCGGCCCGATCGCGCTGCTGGTGATCAACAGCGTGCTGTTCGGGCTGCCCGGTGTCGCACTGTGGGCGATCCAGATGGCGTGGATTCCGTTCTGGGCCGCCGGCGTGGTCAATGGCCTGGGGCATTGGTGGGGTTATCGCAATTTCGAGTCCGCCGACACCTCCACCAACCTGACCCCGTGGGCGCTGTGGATCGGTGGCGAAGAACTGCACAACAATCACCACGCCTTCCCGAGTTCGGCGCGGTTTTCGATGCGGCGCTGGGAGCTGGACATCGGCTGGATCGCGATCCGCTGCCTGCAGGCGCTGGGCCTGGCCAAGGTGCTGCGGGTGGCGCCGTCGCTGGACATCCGCCCGAATATCGCTGTGCCCGATGCCGATACGCTCAAGGCGCTGTTGTCGCACCGCTTCCAGGCCATGACCGACTACCAGCGCAACGTGCTCAAGCCGGCCCTGCGCGAAGAGGCCGCCGCCACCGGCGCCAAGCTGCGCCAGTTGCTGCCGCGCCGCCTGCGCAAGGGCCTGGTGGACGATGGCCGCTGGCTCAAGCCCGATGCGCGCGAACAATTGCAACACTGGGTGGCGCAACGCCCGCGCATGCGCACGCTGGTGGAATACCGCGCGCGCCTCACCGCCGTGCTGGAAGCGCGCAGCCACGATGCGTCCGAGCGGCTCAAGCAGCTGCAGCAGTGGTGCCATGAAGCCGAAGCCAGCGGCAACGCGGCATTGCAGGCGTATGCGGCACGGCTCAAGGGTTATGCGCTGAGTGGCACGTAACACGAGCGTTGCGCGCGCGGGCGTTTGCGTGCGTGCGCTGCTGCACGCGCTGCCCCGTGTGCTGGCCTGCGGCGCACTGTGCGCAGTGGCGGTGGCCGCGCAGGCCCAGGTGCAGGACAGCCAGCAGTATCTGCAACGCATGGACACCGATGGCGATGGCCGGGTCAGCCGCGATGAATATCTCGCCTGGATGAGCTATGCCTTCGATCAGCGCGACCTGGATCACGACGGCGTGCTGCAAGGCGAAGAACTGCCGGGCCGGCGTGGCAAGCCGATCACCCGCGCCGCACACCGTGCCACGCTGGTGGAGCGTTTCGCACGCCAGGATGCCAATGGCGATGGCTATCTGAGCGCGCGCGAACTGCTGGCACCGCCGCGGTGAAACCTGCACGCACGTGCGCCTTCGCGCCCGTCTGACGCGGCGCCCGGCAAGCTCGGCCGTATGTTCACTCTCGACCAGGTCAGCCGTCGCTACGGCCAGGCCATCGCCCTCGACCAGGTCAGCCTGTCGTTCGCCAGCGGTGTCACCACTGCGTTGATCGGCCCCAGCGGCGCCGGCAAGTCCACCGTGCTGCGCATGTTGGTGGGCCTGGAATGGCCGGACAGTGGCAGCGTCACCTTCGATGGCGCGCCATTGCGGCGCGACGCGCTGCAGGCGCAGCGGCAGCGCATCGGTTACGTGATCCAGGAGGGCGGCCTGTTCCCGCATCTGGACGCACGCAGCAATGTGGTGCTGCTGGCGCAGACGCTGGGCTGGACGCCGCAACGTATCGCGCAACGCCTGGAGACCTTGTGCGCGCTGTGCCAGCTGCCGCCCGCGCTGCTGGCGCGCTACCCGGCCGAGTTGTCCGGTGGTCAGCGCCAGCGCGTGGGCCTGATCCGCGCCCTCATGCTGGACCCGCCGGCGCTGCTGCTGGACGAACCACTGGGTGCACTGGACCCGATCGTGCGCTACGACCTGCAGGCGCAGATGCGCGAGTTGTTCGCGCAGCTCGGCAAGACCGTGGTGCTGGTCACCCACGACGTTGCCGAGGCCGCGTATCTGGCCGACACGCTGGTGCTGATGCGCGCCGGCCAGGTGGTGCAGCAGGGCAGTGCGCGTACGCTGCTGGAACAGCCGGCCGATGCGTTCGTGCAGCGCTTTCTCACCGCGCAGCGCAGCATCGGTGATGCCGCATGATGCGCGCGCTGTTGATGGCTTTTGCATTGTTGATCTGCAGCGGTGTGGTGCAGGCCGCGCAGGTCACCATCGGCTCGAAGAACTTCACCGAAGCGGTGATCCTGGGCGAGATCGCCACCGCCGCCGGCCAGCGCGATGGCGTGCAGGTGCAGCACCGCGCCCAGCTCGGTGGCACGCGCATTCTCTGGCGCGCACTGGAGACCGGGCAGATCGATGCGTATGCCGATTACACCGGCACGCTGGCGCAGGAATTGCTGCAGCTGCCCAAGGCCAGCCACGCCGAACTACGCGCCGCACTGGATGCACGCGGCTTGGCAATGACCGACTCGCTGGGCTTCGAAAATACCTATGCGTTCGGCATGCGCCGGGAGCGTGCGCAGGCATTGGGCATCCGCAGCCTGTCCGATCTGGCTCGGCATCCGGACCTGAAGATCGGCCTGAGCAATGAATTCATGCAGCGTGCCGATGGCTGGCCCGGCGTGCGCGGCGCCTATGCATTGCCGCAGCGCGCCGCCGGGCTGGATCACGACCTGGCCTACCGCGCCCTGCAGAGCGGGGCCATCGAGGTCACCGATCTGTACAGCACCGATGCGGAAATTCCGTACTACCAACTGCAGGTGTTGCAGGACGACCGCCATTACTTCTCCGAGTACCAGGCAGTGTTCCTGTATCGCAAGGATCTGGCCCAGCGTGCGCCGAAGATGGTGGCCACGCTGCAAGGGCTGCAGGGGCGCATCGACGAAGCCACCATGCAGCGGCTCAACGCGCAGGTGAAGCTGGAGCGCAAGAGCGAAGCCGCCGTGGCCGCGCAATGGCTGGGCGTGGCGCCGGCATCGGCCACCGATGGCCGCGTTGCGCGCTTGCTGCAGCACACCTGGGAGCACCTGGCCCTGGTGGGCATCTCGCTGGGGCTGGCCTTGGTGATCGCATTGCCGCTCGGCGTGCTGGCCGCGCGCCGGCCGCGGCTTGGTCAGGTGGTGCTGTCGCTGACCGGCGTGCTGCAGACCTTGCCGTCGCTGGCGGTGTTCGTGTTCATGATCCCGTTGTTCGGCATCGGCGCCAAACCGGCGATTGCGGCGTTGTTTCTCTACAGCTTGCTGCCGATCGTGCGTAACACGCATGCCGGGCTGACCTCGATCCCGCGCGAGTTGCGCCAGACCGCCGAAGCCATCGGGCTGCCGGCATGGACGCGCTTGTGGCGTATCGAACTGCCGCTCGCGCGCCGCACGATCGTGGCCGGCATCCAGACCGCGGCGGTGATCAATGTGGGCACCGCCACCCTGGGCGCATTGATCGGCGCAGGCGGCTACGGCCAGCCGATCCTCACCGGCATCCGCCTGGACGATATCGGCCTGATCCTGGAAGGCGCCATTCCCGCCGCCGTGCTGGCCTTGCTGGTGCAGGCGCTGTTCGAAGGCCTGGAGCGCTGGGCCACGCCGCGTGGGCTACGCCTGAGTCAGCGCGGTTGAGCAGCTGCAAGGTAGGAGCGCGCTTGCGCGCGACGGAGCTTGATCGGTAACGCCGCATCGCGCGCAAGCGCGCTCCTACTGGCCCCTGGGCCACCCGCGCCGCACGTCGGCAACCCACCATTCACCCACGCGGCAGAGCAGCCACCAGCTCTGCAAGCGCCTGCCCGGTCACGCTCAGGTGCGGGGCAATGCGCAAGCGCCCGTGACGCTGCGTGCAGACCGCACCCAGCGCACGTAGCGTGGCGGCCACCGACGCCAGTTGCGCAGCCGGCGGTTGCAGCGCGGTCAGATGCGGCGCATGGCCTGGCGTGCACCAGCTGGCCAGGCCATGCGCTTGCAGCGCGGCGTCCCACTGCGCGGTGAGCGCGCCCAATGCGTGCGCGATCCGTGCCGGTTGCCAGGCGGTGATCTGCTGCAAGGCGGCGGTCGCCATGGCCAGGCGCAGCGGGTCGGCCACGCCACCGGCGTCGTAGCGGCGCGCACCAGCCCGGTAGTCGGGCGCTGCGGCGATGGGAAATTCCCAGCTGCTGCCCGCATCGCGGCCACTCCAGTGTTCTTCGATAGGCACACCACGTGTGCGCCAGCGTGGGGCCACCCAGAGCCACGCCAGGCCCATCGGGCCCAGCAACCATTTGTGGCCCACGCTGACCACAAAATCCGGCCGCCAGCGCGGCAGATCGGTTGGCAGCACGCCCAGGCTCTGGCTCAGATCCAGCACCAGCGCCGCTCCGCGCGCGTGCACGGCGTCACTGATGCGGTCCAGGTCCAGTTGCCGGCCATCCAGCCAATAGGCGTGCGGCAGGCTCACGACGCGCAGCGCCGCCGTCTCGGTGATTGCCTGCAGCACCGCCTCGGTCAAAGGCTCCCCCGCTGCCATCGGCACCGCGACAATCTGCGCGCCCGCCTCGGCGCAGCGGCGCTGCCAGATCAGCAGGTTGGAGGGGAACTGTCCTTCCAGCACCAACACGGCCTCGCCGCGTTGCAGCTGCAGGTTGCGCGCGGCCGTGGCCAACCCGTGTGCGGCCGAGGGCACCAGCGCCACCGCATCGGTATCGTCATCGAACAGGCCCGCCGCCAACGCACGCAGTTGCTCGATCTGCTCCACCCATGCAGCGAACGACAACTGCCATGGCGTGGCCTGCGCATCGATGGCCTGGTGCGCCACCGTTTGCACGGCCCGCAGCATGGGCCCGCGTGCGGCGGCATCCAGATACGTCACGGCCGGGGGCAGCACGAATGCCTGCTCCCGCTGCGACCAATCCAGGGGTGTGGGTAGCGAACGGGACAACGGTGCGGCGCTCATGCGCACAGCTTAACGCGCAGCGACATGCCGCCCACACGGCGCGTTCACGGTCGCTCCCCAAGCATATGGCGATGTCTGCACAATCACCCCTGCTGGTCGACCACCAGCAACAGCAGCTGACGCTGTTGGAACGCTACGCGCAGACCCGTGCGCTCAGCGATCGTCTTGCCGCACCCCTGAGCGCGGAAGACGCGATGGTGCAGAGCATGCCCGATGCCAGCCCCAGCAAATGGCACATGGCACACACCACCTGGTTCTTTGAACGCTTCGTGCTGCAGACCGACCCACAGTACGTGGTGTTCGACCCAGCGTGGGATTTCCTGTTCAACAGCTACTACCAAAGCGTAGGCCCGATGCATGCGCGCGCGCGCCGGGGTGTGTTGTCGCGGCCATCGCTGCAACAGGTGCGTGACTACCGTGCGGCAGTCGATGCGCAGATGCAGCGCCGCCTGCGCGATGGCCTGCTGGACGAGGCCACCTGCACCATCGTGCAGCTGGGCATCCAGCACGAGCAGCAGCACCAGGAACTGTTGTTGACCGACATCAAACATGCGCTGTGGAGCAATCCGCTGCAGCCGGCCTACCGGGAGGCGCAGCCCGTGCCGGCGGCGGCGTCTAGCGCCTTGCGCTGGCATGCGCGCGACGAGCAGATCGTGGAGATTGGCGCGGCGTCGTGGCCACAGGCCGAGGCTTTCGCCTACGACAACGAATCACCGCGCCACCGCGTGCTGGTCGGTGCGCATGCACTGGCGCACCGCGTGGTCAGTAATTCCGAATACCAGCAGTTCATCGATGACGGTGGCTACCGCAGCGCCGGCGCCTGGCTCAGCGATGGCTGGGCGATGGTGCAGGCGCAGGGCTGGCAGCGTCCGCTGTACTGGGATGCGGACGGGCGCGAATTCACCCTCGAAGGCTGGCGCGTGCGCGATGCGCATGCGCCGGTGTGCCATCTGAGCCTGTTCGAAGCCGACGCGTTCGCGCGCTGGGCCGGTGCACGCCTGCCCACCGAGGCCGAATGGGAACAGGCCGCCACCGGCATTGCCGTGCACGGCAATTTCGTCGACAGCGATGCCCTGCATCCGCGCGCAGCCGATGCGGTGGACACCGGTCTGCAGCAGCTGTTCGGCGATGTGTGGGAATGGACCGGCAGCGCGTATCTGCCGTATCCCGGCTTCGCACCCTGGCCCGGGTCGCTGGGCGAATACAACGGCAAATTCATGAACGCGCAATGGGTCTTGCGCGGCGGCAGTTGTGCCACGCCTGCCAGCCATGTGCGCGCCAGCTACCGCAACTTTTTCCCCTCCGATGCGCGTTGGCAATTTGCCGGCGTGCGCCTAGCCAAGGATCTGCCGTGAACGCCGCCGCCCACGCCACCCAACGCGCGCATGCCGCGCTGACCGACCTGCGCCCGCAGCCGGACGACATCACCGCCGATGCCCTGGCCGGCCTGTCGCAGACGCCCAAGACGCTGCCGTCGAAATATTTCTACGATGCGCGCGGCTCGCAGTTGTTCGAAGCGATCACCCGCCAGCCCGAGTACTACCTCACCACCACCGAACTGAGCCTGCTCGAGGCCAGCATGAGCTCGATCGCGCAGGCGATCGGCGCGGGCGTGCATGTGGTGGAGTACGGCAGCGGCAGTGGCCGCAAGACCGAATTGCTGCTGCAGGGCCTGCGCGATGTGGTGGCCTATACGCCGCTGGAAATCTCGCGGACCGCGCTGCTGGAAAGCACTGCGCGCCTGGCCGAGCAATTTCCGCAGATCCAGATGTTGCCGGTGTGCACCGACTTCACCCGGCCGCTGCAGCTGCCGGCCGCACAACGCCCGGCACGCCGGCACGTGGTGTTCTTCCCAGGCTCGACGCTGGGCAATTTCACCGACACCGCTGCGATTGAATTGCTGGATGCGATGCGCCAGACCATGGGCGCCGATGGCTGCGCCTTGATCGGCATCGATCTGGACAAGGATGCCGCGCTGATCGAGGCGGCGTACAACGATGCCGCCGGGGTCACCGCCGAATTCACGGTGAATCTGCTGGCACGGCTAAACCGCGAGATCGGCAGTGATTTCGACCTGGAGGGTTTCCGCCATCGCGCGGTGTATGCGCGCGAACGCGGCCGCATCGAAACCTTCCTGGTCAGCCAGCGCGCGCAACGTGTGCACGTGGGCGGGCAGGAATTCACCTTCGCCGAAGGCGAGGCGATGCAGGTCGAATACAGCTACAAGTACACCGACGCCCGCTTCGCCGAACTGGCCGCCGCGGCCGGCCTCAAGGTGACGCATGGCTGGAACGATGCCAAGGACTGGTTCGGCTTGCGGCTGCTACGCCCGCTCTGACGCCGCGGCCGCACGCGGTGCAGGCACCTGACGACGCGCAGATGGCGGCGCTGATCGTCGACCTGCTCGCACGGCGTGAGCCGCAGCACTCGATCTGCCCGTCGGAGGTGGCACGCGCACTCAGCGAGGATGCCGCGATCTGGCGGGCGCTGATGCCGCAGGTGCGCGCCACCGCGGCCGCACTGGTGGGAGAGGATGTGGTGCGCATCACGCAGCGTGGCCAGCCTGTGGATCTGGACACGGTACGCGGCCCGATCCGCTTGATGCGCGGGCCACGCTTCCCGCGATAACTGCTGCGCTTGCGATCGCGCGGGAGGCGGTACACGCACGGTCTGGAAGCCAGGACGTGATCCAACGATGTCAGGCCTAAGACCCCGCATCAGTCACGCAAACCCGCTGACCGCGCAGCCAAACCGCCACTGCCTGTGGCGCACGATCGGCGCCACGCATCCCTCATCCGTAACGCATTAGCGGCTTACGCCGCCTGCACCACATGCAGCGCCTTGGGGTTGCGCCATTGCGCCAACAGGGCGGCTTCGCGCGCCTTGGCCTCGCGCAGGTGCGCGTCCTTGACGTGCCCGTAGCCGCGGATGTGTTCGGGGATGCTGGCGATCTGCGCGGCCAGGCCCACGTTGTCGTTGTCCAGGCGCTGCAGCAGCGTGTCCACCGTTGCCAAATAATCGGCAATCAACTGACGCTCGCCGCGACGTTCGGCGGTGTAGCCGAACACGTCCAGTTTGCCGCCGCGCAGGAACTTCAACCGCGCCAGCAATTTGAAGGCACTGAACATCCACGGCCCATATTCGCGTTTGATGGGCTGCCCGTTTGCATCCTTCTTGGCGAACAACGGCGGGGCCAGATGGAAGCGCAGCTGGTAGTCGCCTTCGAACTGCTGCTGCACACGGCGCTGGAAATCGCCGCGCGTATACAGCCGCGCGACTTCGTACTCGTCCTTGTAGGCCATCAGCTTGAAGGCGTAGCGCGCCACCGCAGCGCTTAGCGCGGTGCTGCCCGGTGCGCGTTGCGCTTCGTGCGTGCGCACGCGTTCCACCAGCGCACGGTACTGCTGGGCGTAGGCGGCATCCTGGTAGTCGGTGAGGAAGTGCACGCGCCGCGCGATCGCCTCGTCCAGGGACTGCGCCAGCTGCTCGTCATCCAATGGATGCACCGGCGCATCACCGTCAGCGTGCAGCGTGTCGGCATCGGTTTGCGCCAGCGCGTGCGGCGCACTCTGGCCACTCATGTCGTGGTCTTCCCAGCTGCCCGGCCCGCGCGATGGCGGCGTGGCGGCATGCGCGTGGGCGGCCGTGTCCAGCGCAGGTGCCAGGCCTGCGGCGCGTTGCACGGCCGGCAGATCGACCGCGGCCAAACGCCCCCAGGCGAAGGCCTGCTGATTCATCGCCACCGCCGCGCCATTGAGCTCGATCGCCCGCATCAACGCCGCGTGCGACAACGGCACCAGGCCGTGCTGCCAGGCATAGCCGAGCACGAACAGATTGCTGGCGATGGCATCGCCCAGCAGCGCGGTGGCCAATTGCGTGGCGTCCAGCAGCAAGGGCTCCTGCCCGCCGAGGGCGGTGCGTACCCCCGCAATGATCTCGGCTGCCGGAAACTGCAGATCCGGCTGCGTGGTGAAACTGCCCGGCATCGCTTCGTAGGTGTTGAGCACCACCTGGGTGCGGCCGTCGCGCACCTTGGACAAGGCCCAGTAATCGTTGACCACCACCATGTCGCAGCCCAGCACCAGGTCTGCTTCGCCGGCGGCGATGCGCACGGCGTGGATATCGGCCGGCTGGCGCGCGATGCGGATATGCGTGGTGACCGCGCCACCCTTTTGCGCCAGGCCGGTCTGGTCCAGCACCGTGGCGCCCTTGCCTTCGAGATGGCCGGCCATGCCCAGCAACGCGCCGATGGTCACCACGCCGGTGCCGCCGACGCCGGTGATCAGGATGTTCCAGGGCTGCTCCAGCGTGGTGCGTTGTGGCGGTTCGGGCAGGGCGTCCAGCAACGCACTGGCATCGCGCTTCTTGCCCTTGCGCGGCGCGCCGCCATGCACGGTGACAAAGCTCGGGCAGAAGCCCGACACGCAGGAATAATCCTTGTTGCAGTTGGACTGGTCGATCTCGCGCTTGCGCCCGAATTCGGTGTCCTTCGGAAGCACCGACACGCAGAAGCTCTTTTCGCCGCAATCGCCGCAACCTTCGCACACCAGCGAATTGATCATCACCCGCTTGGGCGGGTCGATCAGCTTGCCGCGCTTGCGACGGCGACGTTTTTCGGTGGCGCAGGTCTGGTCGAAGATCAGGATCGACACGCCCTTGATGGTGCGCAGCCGCTGCTGCACCGCATCCAGTTCGCTGCGATCATGAAAGGCCACCTCGCTGGGGAACCGCTCGCGCCGGCGCGTCCATTTGCCGATGTCATCGCTGACCACCACGATCTCGTGGATGCCCTCGGCACGCAGCTGATGCGCGATGTCCGGCACGGTGAGCGTGCCGTCCACCGGCTGGCCGCCGGTCATTGCCACCGCATCGTTGTAGAGGATCTTGTAGGTGATGTTGACGCCGGTGGCGACCGACTGGCGGATCGCCAGCGAGCCACTGTGGAAATAGGTGCCATCGCCCAGGTTCTGGAACACGTGCGGCGTGGCGGTGAACGGCGCCTGCCCCGACCAGGTGACGCCTTCGCCGCCCATGTGGGTGAAGGTGTCGGTCGAGCGGTTCATCCAGGTCACCATGTAGTGGCAACCGATTCCGCCGAGCGCGCGCGAGCCTTCCGGCACCACCGTGGAGGTGTTGTGCGGGCAGCCGGAGCAGTAGTGCGGCACGCGCGGGAACAGCGCGCGCGGCAGCGCCATCTCCGCTTCCTTGGCCTCCATCCAGCGCAGGCGCTGTTCGATCGATGCAGCAATGGCCGCCGACGGCAGCGGGAAGCGCTGGATGCGCTTGCCGATCACCGCGGCGATGGTGGCCGGCGTGAGCTCACCGGTGGAGGGCAGGATCCATGCGCCGTGTTCGTCGTACTTGCCCACGATGCTCGGCCGCGCGCCGGCGCTGGCCGGCCAGTTGTAGAACAGCTCCTTCATCTGGCGCTCGATGAAGGCTTTCTTTTCTTCCACCACCACGATGTCGTCCAGCCCGCGCGCGAACGCGGTGATCCCCACCGGCTCCAGCGGCCAGGTCATGCCCACCTTGTAGACGCGGATGCCGATCTGCGCGCAGGCCTGCGCATCCAGGCCCAGGTATTCCAGCGCCTGCAACACATCCAGATAGCTCTTGCCGGTGGTGACGATGCCCAGCCGCGCCTGCGGCGAATCCAGCACCAGCTTGTCGATGCCGTTGGCGCGCGCGAATGCCTGCGCGGCGGCCACCGCATAGCGGTGCAGGCGCATCTCCTGATCCACCGGCGGATCCGGCCAGCGGATGCTCAGCCCGCCCGGCGGCAGTGCGAAGTCGTTCGGCAGCACGATCTGGCGTGCGAACGGGTCCACGTCCACCGAGGCAGAGGATTCCACCGTTTCGGCGATGGTCTTGAAGCCCACCCAGCGCCCGGTATAGCGGCTCATCGCCCAACCAAGCAGGCCCATGTCCAGGATGTCCTGCACGCCGGCCGGGTTGAGGATGGGCATCATCGCGCTGACGAATTCGTCTTCGGACCCATGCGGCAAGGTGGAGCTGCGGCAGGCATGGTCGTCGGCGGCCAGGGCCAGCACGCCACCAAATGGCGCGGTGCCGGCGGCATTGGCGTGCTTGAACACGTCGCCGCTGCGGTCCACGCCCGGGCCCTTGCCGTACCACATGCCATACACGCCCTGGACGGTGGCGCCCGGGAACAGGTTGGTCTGCTGCGTGCCCCACACCATGGTGGCGGCCAGGTCCTCGTTGAGGCCCGGGGTGAAGGTGACCTTGGCCGCCTCCAGATGTGCACGCGCCCGCCACAGTTCCAGGTCCAGCCCGCCCAGCGGGCTGCCGCGGTAGCCGCTGACGAACCCGGCGGTGTCCAGCCCGGCGGCCACATCGCGCAGGTGTTGCATCAGCGGCAGCCGCACCAGCGCCTGCACACCGGACAAATAGATGCGGCCGTCGGCGCGCGTGTATTTGTGTTCCAGCGTGTAGTCCGCATCCACACGGCCGATCTCCGGCGTGTTGGCAGAGGCGGGGGATGAAAGTGCAGCGGTACTGGTCATGGCGTGCCCGGAAAGGGTGGCTGGAACCTGGGGATTCCAAAACGGCGTGCAAATTGTAACAGTCGCCTTTCACGCGCCCGTCCGCCTGCGGATGCACAGCCGCCGCGCTGCGGTTAGGATGGGGACGGGAAGGGGTCGTTTGCTGTCAGGGGATAAAGCCAGTGAAGAAGCAATACGCATGGGTCGCCGCGTTGGCCGTGCTCGGGGGCGTGTGGTCGATGGCGCAGGCGCAGAGCCTGCCCAAGCCGAAGGAGTTCTATTTCGACGAAGACCGTGCCACGACCAAGCCGGTGGTGGCCGTGCAGGGGCAGGGCGATGCGGTCGTGGATCGGCTGGCCGGCATGGTGCAGCGTGACGCACGCGCCGCCGAGCCACGTGCACAACTCGCAGCGCTGGCCTATGCCGGTGGCCGCACACAGTTAGGCGACGAGCTCTACCAGGGCGCGCTGGCACTGGTGTCCAACGGCAGCCAGCAATACCGCGCCATCAGCTGGAACTACGGCTGGGACCTGTTGCGCGCCGACCAGGCCGACAAGGCCCTGCAGCACTGGGCCAACCTAGCCAACGGCCGCCCGGCCACGCCGGCATGGTTGCCCACCACGCTGGCACTGGGGCTATGGCGCGCTGGACGCAAGCAGGAAGCAGTCGAGTGGTACGCCGCCGCCGTGCGCACCTGGCCGGACCGTTGGGGCAGCACCGCCAACTACGCCAGCCTGCTGCCGGAGTGGCGCGAGGCCGACCGCGCCAGCCTGGCCGAGGTCTTTGCCGCCTGGCAGGCCAACCCGCCCGCGTTCCCGTAAGCCAACCGCGCGCCGCAGTGAATCTGCGGCATGCGAGTAACGCCGCATTGGCGATACAGCGTGGCGCTGAAATCGCGCTGTGCGTCGTCTGCATTCGTGCAGGCCATGGTGGCGTTCGTTGCGCCATCACTCGCCGGGCAAGCGGCTTGCGCAAGCCAGCGTTGTCATCCAGGCGGTGTCATCGGCGATCTGTGCTGAGCAATGCGCAGACCAGGTGACGTGCGTCGTTCCGCGCTGCAGTCGGTCGCAAGCCCGGCACGCACGCTATGCCATCCTGCACACCCGTTTCGAAGACATGACCACGCCATGGCGGTGGATGCATTTGCGTTGATCCTGGCGATGCTGGGGCTCGGGTTGGTGTTTGCGCGGCTGCGCGTGCTGCCGGACAACAGCGCCGATGTGCTCAACCGCATCGTGTTGTACGTCTGCCTGCCGGCCTCGGTGCTGACCTATGTCCCGCGGCTGCACCTGGATGCCTCGCTGGGCGGCGTCATCGCCACGCCCTGGCTGCTCACCGCCCTGATCGTGCCGATGCTGTGGGGCTGCAGCCGTTTGCTTGGCGTGCGCCGCGACGAATACGCCGCGCTGCTGATGTGCGTGGTGTTCACCAACTCCAGTTTCATCGGCTTTCCGATGGTGCGCGCGCTGATCGGCGACCACGCCTTGCCGTATGCGGTGGTCTACGACCAGTTCGGCACCTTCGTGCTGCTGTCCACCTTTGGCCTGTACGTGCTGGCGCGCTACAGCGGCGACACCCCACCCACCGCGCGGATGATTCTGGTGCGGGTACTGCGGTTTCCGCCGCTGTGGGCGCTGGTGTGTGCGTTGACGCTGATGCCCGAACAGCCGCCGGCCTGGATCGGCTCGGGGCTGAAGAGCCTGGCCGATGCGATGTTGCCGCTGGTGATGCTAGCCGTCGGGTTCTCGCTGCAATTGCGCTTGCCGCCGCAGGAACTCAAGCCACTGGCGCTGGGCTTGCTGTTCAAGCTGGCGGTCATGCCGGTGCTGGCATTGCCGCTGTCGTGGGCGCTCGGCCTGCAGGGCCAGATGCTGCAGACCAATGTGCTCGAATCGGCCATGCCGACCATGATCACCGCCGCGGCGCTGGCGATTTCGCACCGCCTGGCGCCACGTCTGGCGGCGGCGATGGTGGGCTACAGCATCCTGTTGTCGCTGCTCACCCTGCCGGCCTGGGCATGGCTACTGGCGCGCCTGGCGGCTTGATGCGCGTGCCTGTGCATGAAATGCTGGCCGGCGGCGCATGCGCGCCTCACAGGACAAGGCACACGGATGCGGACTTCACGATTGATTGGCAGCACGGTGCTGCTCTGGCTGGGCAGCGCGTGCATGGCCTCCGCCGCGCCCGCCGCTGCTCCCACGGCTGATCCCACTAACGATCCGCTGGTGCAGCAGTGGGGACAGCAGGTCGGCGAGATGCTGCAGGCACGTCTGCGCAGCATGGCTGACAGCGGCAAGCCGGGGCCGCTGTATCTGGCCGGCCTGCTGTGGATCGACACCGAAACCGATGCCGAGTCCGACGCCGCGCGCGCCGGCTACGCGCCGCTCCAGCGCGCCTGGCTGCAACGCGCGCTAGACGCGCGGCCGCGGGACCTACTGGTGGCGCGGATGGAAGCGTTGGGCTGCCCCGCTGGCTTGCGCTGCGACCCGCTCGCCGCGCTCGCCTTCCTGGAGCAGGCCGATGCCGGCAACGCCGATGTGCATCTGCGCGCCTACGCAGCGGCGCAACGGCGTGGCGATGCCGCCGCTGCCGAACGCGCCTGGCAGGCTGCGGTGCAGGCAGACCATTTCGACAGTGGCGCGTTGGCCCTGGGCCAGGCCTTGCACGCTGCTTATGCCGATGTGCAATGGCCGGTGCTGACCTCGGTCAGCCTGCGCGCGCAGCTCGATGCACGTGGCCTGCCCTCCACCGGCGCAGACACCGCGATGCTGTTCGCAATGGCGGCGTGGTCCGCGCACGCATTGCCGGCATTGAGCCCGCTGGTACGCCGTTGCGATCCGGCCACGGTGACTCCAGCGCTGCGCGACGAATGCATGGCGGTGCTGGGCAATGTGGCCAAGGACGAGTCCACGCTGGCCACCGCACTGATCGGTGCCAAGCGCATGGCCAGCCTCAGCAGTGGCGCCGATGCCACGCGGTGGCAGGCCCGGGTACGTGAGTTGGCATGGCTGCAGCAGCAACAGCAGGGCCTTGCCGGCGCTGGTAGAGGCCTGGTGTCCGATGGGGATGCGGTGCTGGCGCACGGTGAAGTACCGGCCTTGCGTGCGCTGCTGCAGCGCCAGGGCATTGCCACGCAACCGCCGGCCGGCTGGCAGCCGAGCGCTTCGGTGCAGTAAGGCCGCGCGCAGCACGCGCGTCGGAGCAGCAGGCAGCGCGGTTGTCTTGCGGTTGAGCAGGTCTTCAACTGCAGACCAATCGACAGGGCGCCTGGTTGGTGCGCGCTGCCGATCGGCCACACCCTCACCATTGTGCCCGTGTCCGCTGATCTTGCTGGCTCGGGCGTTGCGTCTTGGAGGTATCACCGCAGCGCTGGCAAAGCGCTATGCGTGATGGCTGGTGCCAACGCCTGCGTTCCCGCATGCACACGATGCTGCACTGCGATAGGCAACGCCGTGGTGCGTTTAACGTGTTTCGACTACTTCCTCACCCGGCCGCGGTGTACGCTGCCGGCTTGCTCCCGGAAGCGAGGCGTGCATGAAGACAGTCCTGGTGGCCGGCTCCAAAGGCGGCGTAGGCAAGACCACGATCGCCACCAACCTCGCCGCACACGCGGCATTGCAAGGCCAGCGCACCGTGCTGGCAGATGCCGATCCACAGGGCTCGTCCACCCGTTGGGCGGAACGCCGCGCCAGTCTGGAAAGCGCGGTCCTGCCGATCGACGCCACCCGACGCCGCAACTGGCAGGCCGCCGTGCCCGATGGCACCGACCAGCTGATCATCGATGCGCCGGCCGGCGCGATGGCCGATGACCTGAGCGGCTTCCTGGACCATGTCGACGCCATCGTGGTGCCGGTGCTGTCCTCGGCGCTGGATATCGAAGCGGTGGTCGGCTTCCTCAACACCCTGGCCAAGGTGCCGCGCGTGCATCAGCGCAAGCTGCCCGTGGGCCTGGTGCTCAACCGCGCCCGGCCGTGGACGCAGACCTCGCAACAGGCCGCCGAGATGATCGGCAGTTGGCCGTATCCGCTGGTGACCCAACTGCGCGACACCCAGGCCTACGTGGTGATGGCCGGGCTGGGGCGCAGCTTGTTCGACTACCGCTCTGCGCAGGTGCGCGACCATCAACAGGACTGGGAGCCGCTGTTGAAGTGGCTCAAGAAAGCCTAGGACCGGAAAGCCCTTATGCGCGAACTGATCTTGCTCCGACACGCCCACGCCGAACCAGCCGACACCGGCCAGGCAGATTTCGACCGCCCCTTGTCGCCGCACGGCATTGCCGAGGCCGAAGCCGCCGGCCGCTGGCTGCGCGAACAACACCTGGTACCCGACCGCGTGCTCTGCTCGCCGGCCCGGCGTTCCCGCGAAACCCTGGAGGCGGTGCTCGAGCTCACCGGCTACATCGAACAACGCCTGGACGAGCGCATCTACGAGGCCACCCCGGGCACCCTGGCCAGCGTGCTGGACGAGCACCGCGAGGCCGAACGGCTACTGCTGGTGGGCCACAACCCGGGCCTGGAACGCCTGGCCGCGCTGATGCACAGCGGTCAGACCGGCGACTACCGCGGCATGCCGACCGCTTCGATCGCCCTGCTGGCCTTGCCGCTGGATGCTGCCATCGAACCCGGCATCGCCCGGCTGACCGCCTTCTGGTGGCCTTGATCCGTGCCACTGTCGCTGCGCTGGGTAGCCTGGCTCGCGCTGTGGGTCGCGTTGCCCTGCGTGGCCCAGCAGAAGGTGCATGCCATCGACCCGGTGCAGTCGCGCTTCGGGTTCGAGATCAGAACCCGCTTCGGGATGAAGATCGAGGGATTGTTCCCGCGGTTCCGGGGTGAGCTGACCGAATCGGCGGATGGGCGCCAGCAGGTGCGCTTCCGTCTGGATGCCGCACAGGTGGAAATTCCGGGCAAGGACCGCTACACCGCGTGGATGCGCGGCGAGGATTTCTTCAACGTGGCGCAGTATCCGGTGGTGGAATTCGAGTCGTTTCCGTACTCCGCCGAGGTAGTGAAGCGGGGCGGCGAGATCACCGGCAACCTGACCATCCGCGGAATCACCCATGTGGAGACCCTGCATGTGGTGCCGGCTGAATGCGCGCGGCCGGGCTATGATTGCGATGTGATCAGTCGAGGTACGGTCCTGCGTGGACGTTACGGAATGAATGCGTGGCAGATGGCCCTGGGCGACAGGGTGACGTTCATTCTCCGTGGGCGGCTGCAGGAGGTCCGGCGCCCGTGACGTCCTTGTTGAGGATTCTTGTGCTGGCAACCTTGTTGCTCGGCACCGGATGCGCCGGCCTGTCGCAAACCGAACGTCAGCGCGCCGCCGGCATTGCCGTGGCCGCGCGCAGCACCGTGGTCACCTGCACCCAGGCCGATCGCTGCGCCCAGCCCTCGCCGCTGCGTGCGCTGGGTGGCGACGCCATCACCGCCTCCACCGCGGCAGCGCCACGCCACTACGCCACCATCGTGGACCACGGCGAGGAGTCGCTGGTTGCGCGGTTGAACCTGATCCGCAGCGCCACCCGCAGCATCGACCTGCAGACCTACATCTTCGACAAGGACGACAGCGCCCGCATGGTGCTGGACGCGCTGACCGCCGCCGCGCAACGCGGGGTCAAGGTGCGGATCCTGATCGATCAGCTCTCGGCGATCGCCGATCTGCAGATCCTGGGCGCGCTGGCCAGCAGCCACGAAAACCTGCAGCTGCGCATCTACAACCCCACCTTCGGCAAGGTGAAGCTCAACTACTTCGACTACGCCGGCAGCGTGGTGTGCTGTTTCCGCCGCTTCAATCAGCGCATGCACAACAAGCTGCTGGTGGTGGACGATGTGCTCGGCGTGGTTGGTGGGCGCAACTACCAGGACGACTACTTCGACTGGGACAGCGAGTACAACTTCCGCGACCGCGACGTGATTCTGGCCGGGCCGGAAGTGCGCGCGATGGCGGTCAACTTCGATGCATTCTGGAACGCGCGCCGCAGCGTCCCGGCCGAGCGGCTCAACGATGTCGGGCGGCTGTTGCTGGACGACGGCCCACAGACCATGCCGCCGGCCAAGTTCCGCCGGCCCGAGCGGGTGGCGCGGGTGGACCGCGAAGCCAATGACCCGCAGTTCGTGCAGGCTGCCTTCGTGGCCCCGGCGATGCCGGTGCAGCGTGTGCTGTACGTGGCCGACCTGCCGCAAAAACACCGCAAGGAACATGGCGCCAAGGCGGTGTCCACCGCGCCGGAGCTGGACAGCCTGATCGCCGGAGCGCAGCAGGAAGTGCTGCTGCAGACGCCGTATCTGGTGTTGTCCGATCCCGCGCAGGAAATCTTCCGCACCTTGCGCAAGCGCGCGCAGCCGCCGCGCATCGTGGTGTCCACCAACAGCCTGGCGGCTACCGATAACCCCATCGTGTATGCGCTGTCGTACAAGTTCAAACGCCGCAACATGCGCGAGCTGGGCTTCAACGTGTACGAGTTCAAGCCGTTCCCGCTGGATGCGCCGGTGGACTACGCCAACCTGCTGCCCGACCCGCTGACGGCCGCCGCGGGCGAGGCCGCCGAGAACGACCGCAGCAATCGCCTGATCGGCGGCAGTGCGGCCGGCAATGCGGTGCGTGGCAGCAGCGGTGGTGGTGGCGGTGGGCGTACGCCTGGCGGCAGCGATGTCGACCGCCGTGTGCTGCGCACCGAGACACGTCCCTCGTTCCTGGGTACCCGCGCGGTCAACAAGCCGTTGCCGGTGACGCGCGCCGGTGCGCGCATGGGCCTGCACGCCAAATCGCTGGTGGTGGACCGCCGCATCGGCGTGATTGGCACGCACAACTTCGATCCGCGCAGCGAGAACTACAACACCGAGGCGGCGGTGGTGATCGACGATCCGCGCTTTGCACAGGCGCTGGCCGCCAGCATCGAGCGCGACATCGCCCCCGACAACGCCTGGACGGTAGCGCCGCGCGAAAAGCCGCCGGTGCTCAGCGGCTTGAACTACAGCGTGGGCAAGGTGTCCGAAGCGTTGCCGGTGCTGGATTTCTGGCCGTGGCGCTACGCCACCAACTACGAATTCCAGCCGGGCCCGGGCTGCCCGTTCCCGCTCAAGCGCCAGGACCCGCAGTTCCGCCAGTGCTACGTGGCGGTGGGCGATTTCCCCGAGGTCAATGTTGGCCCGAAGTGGCTGCTGGTGCGGATGCTGACCGCCTTCGGCGCCGGGCTGGTGCCGATCCTCTGATCGGCATTACCTGCTGCTTGAAACTGCGCGTGCAGGCGCACCGCACGTGCATCACGCAGCAGCAGCGCCGCATGCTGCCGAAAAAGCGCAGCTCACATGGGCGCGCGGCAATCGCATCGCACCGTGTGGCCTAAGCGACCAGGCAGTTGAATCATCGCGCGAGCTCCCGGATGCTCTTACGATTCCCGATTCCCGATTCCCGATTCCCGATTCCCGATTCCCGATTC
>NZ_JARVTE010000017.1:0-58213 GCF_030208815.1 Xanthomonas sp. fls2-241-TYG-148 | reverse complement strand
AACAACAACCGCAGACCTCTAGTTTTGGCTGGCATTGAATTACGGGGAGTCGACAGTTGGTGGTGGGGTAGTAGCCGTAACCGACCGTGCATTGGTGGGGTGGGCGTGGGCGGCGTGCGGGGCGCTGTTGTTTGGCGAGGTCGGCGGCGTTGGCGGCGGCGACTTGCTCGGGGGTGAGCATGGGGGTGAGCGGGGGCTCGACGATGCGCCAGGCTGGGGCGCGCGGCGGTTGGCGCTGTGCGCGCTTGCGGGTGGTGGTAGAGCGGGATGGCGGTTGACGCATGGCAAAGCCCTCCTTGACGAACAGGCCCCGCCGCCGGGTGGCGACGGGATGTCGGGAGGTTAGAAACCGCTAAGAGTCGGCGGGCGTATTTCCCCGAGGGGTGTTGTATTAGCCGCCCTCCCGACGCAGGCATCGCGTCGGTTGCACCCACAAGAATCTGCAGGCACAAAAAACCCACCGGTTTGACGGAGGTGGGTACCGCTCTTAGAGGAGTTTCTACGCTCCTTGGGGTAGAGATTGCTGCGGGTTTGTTGGGATGTCAACTGGTCAGGAAGATAGCCCTAGTGACAATCGTTCAAAAGCAGCTTGGCCAAACTAAGGCAACATCAGGAAGGAATAACCCGAAGCATTTCGGGCAGCCACGGAACCTCACTTGTGGAGCTGACGATCAACCCAACAGTTCCAATTAGTATGCCCGTCATCAAAGCCTACGGCCTTCATGATTGTGAGAGAAACGAGCATCGATAGGCTGAAAAGATAATTTGCACAGTTCAGGGTTACTTGATCGCTGTTAATTTTTACTGTCGCTGAGAAGTCACCCTGATGAAACAGGGCATTTCGAATATGGAGATAGCTGGAAATAGAACGAGCTAGGCACTTTGGATTATCTTGATAAACTTCAAACCCAAAGCCCTGTAGAGTTTTCGTAATAGGAATTGCTGCATTCTTGCTCGTATAGTCCTTCTGAATCGCTCGAGATAATGCCTCCAAACCTGAGATTAGGAGAAAGTATGTAATATCTAAGAACGGCTGACGCTGCCTAAATGTCTCTACACACTTGAACAGCAAAGACCTAAAACGAGTTTCTTTACAAAAGCTTTCATCAGAGAGTTTATTCAAAGCAAGCTCGATAAACATTGAGCGGGAATCTCTCCATGGATTGAAGGCATCCGATTCGATTACTGCACCACCACCATTGTTGCGATGTCGCTTAATGAGCGCCGACTCAAAGTAGTCTCCTGGATTATCGGCTGCATCTTTTGCACTTTCCGGCTCCGAAACAAGAACCTCTAGATGCTCTATGAATGATAAAACTCCCTCAAGGTCAAACAGGGTTTCTCGCGTAAGCTTTTGCCCCGAGACAGTACCAGTGATCTCGTGAGCACTCAGATTTCGCGCTCTTTTCTTAGCAGCAGAGTAATCTGCCTCGACGGGCCTAAATAAAAATCCTGAGGCAGAAAAACTTCTAGTGAACTCAAATCCATATATAGCCGATGTCTTCAATGTTATTCTTCCAATTTAGAATTATAATTTGATATGTAAAAACGGAGTTGGACTTAATCCTAAGATGAACCTGACCCTGAGGTTAAGCCGAGCCACGAAGCGGCTTCGGCTTGGACGAATTGTTGAGCAGCTGGCTAGAACGGTTGTGCACACATGGGAACCCTAGCCCAACCCTCGCAGAGCAAAAAAACATCTTTAAATCAAATACCTGAAGAGCGATCCTAACGCTTTTTTAAACGAACTGAGCCGAAACCGTAGATCTCCCATCCCCCACGCGCACGCAGACTTTGAGAAATTCACTTATCAACCAGGCTCCCTATTCCGTCTACCATCTTTCTAGCTCTCGACTTGCACACAGGCCCGCCCTTTCATGCCGCCCACCAGCACGTCGGGGGGGCCAGCGACGACCAACGGATGGGGCGGCGTGATGCCGGTAGAGGGTCCAGTGAAATGTAAGCTGCTTAAGCGCGGTTTAAGCCAGCAGGCGGCGCTTTACCGATGCGCTCCTTTACCTCCTTCATCTTCGTCACCGCCGGTAGCGCTGCCTCGAGTTCGGGGCCGAAATCTTCCAAACGCACATCGATGACCGATATAGCTAGTTGATTGCCGCCGTGAGAATGGGAAATGAGCCTCTGGTGCTCTTTGTCGTAAGGTGCTTGAGCGGTGGATCCACCGAACTCGCCAATGTTTGCAATCAAGATGTGCTGGTACATGTGGTACCGAAGCGCGGCAACCATGCCATCGAAAGTCTTTACGTCCTTGTTCATGGCCGAAACCACGTACATGTGACTTTCATTTCGCAGATCTGAGGCTAAAGAAAGATCTGTAGCATCGAAGCAAACTGAGCCCGTAAGTCGGTAGGATTTCCCGGTCTTCGTGGTGGAATCAAGTAGTTCGATGACGACCTGGTATGGTCGCCACGGCTTTATGCCTAGGCTATGCTCCTCAGGAGTAAGATTGAATTTACCTTGATCTACTTCGACCCAAGAGCGGCGGCCCGCATGTCGCTGCGGCACGAGCCATCGAGCCGCATTGATAGGTTCGTCACTGGTCGGATCTTTCGCTCCCAACAGCCCGTAAAACAACATCGCACCAGTCGAGTCAGAGAACGATCGCATGAGATCCTGGTCGCCGACGTGGATGCTGAGCTCAGGGAATACGACGACATCAATATGTGGTTTCTCCGAGACCCCCAGTACGTACTCGCGTGCACCTAAATGCTTACTTGTGAGGTGCAGCAGCGCCGCAGTGTGGTTCCGATGCTTCTCCCGATAACCAGGATTATCGAGGCCGGCCAGCCCATCCTTAAAGTGGTGATGGAGCGGCATTAGACCCTGGACCATAGCAACTCGCAGCCCACGATCTTGATTCAATGGCCATTCGATTGGATAGCGGTATATGGGCACGCCGCTGCTGACTCCGTAGAGCTTCTTTTGAAATCCAAGACGATTCCTAACAGCGTCGTTGAAATCTCGCCGTGTCGTGATCGTCGCTGCCCCTAGGCTCTTCCGTTCGGCTACACCCGGCCATCTCAACAAATGCATCAGCAAGTCCGAAAACCAGGGTGTGATTGCAGCTGTAGTGCCCCTCAGGCCTTCGGCAGAATGGAGCATGCCCAAGCGACGCTTGTGCCATGTACTCTTTAGGCCGCTGTACCAACCTGTATCTTCGCTGGCGAGCCAGTGACGTGCAGTGAAGTCGGGCTCTCCCGTAGCCGCAGCGCGCAGCAAGCGCCCAAACGCATACATCCAGGCATCTTCAGGCCGACACCAGGGAGGCGTGTCATAAGTACCGTCCGTTTTTTTTAGTGAAATGACCGCCTGCGCCTCAAGTGTAGCAAAGCCCGGATTTTTCAATTCTTCCCAGTCATCGGACCTAACTTCCACATTTAATGGAGTGAGGAGTTCAGGGTCAAACGTTCGTACTGTTTTTGACTTGCCTAATGCTTCCGCAAGCTTTAGTAGCGCATTCTCTTGACTGAAGAATTGGCGTGGATGGGTGATAACTGTCAGGAGTGGCAACCACTTCTTTGTGGGCAGAGGCGCACTCCCGGCTGACCATCGCCTTTCTGCAAACCGGGTCAGATGCCTAGGCGCCCAAGCAATCAACGGCTGCATGCCATTTCGCTTGGAATTAAGAAGGTGCCTAAACAGCACCGGAGATGACTCAGCCACTATTTTCCAGGCCTTTGATACCTGTTTCCTGTTCCTCGCATCGCCAAAGCTGATGAACCACCGCGTGTAGTGCGCGTCGTCCATAAGAAGTTGGTGACCAACGAGTGACACCACGACTTCCTCCTCGAAGGAAAGGTCCACGGCAGGCGACTTTGCTCGAGCGAAGAGGTGAAGGGCTCTATGGAATCTAAGTTCAGGTGCATTCTGTGGAACTATTGCTGCCTGCCCGACCGAAGCTAGAAGGAGACTAGCCTGTTGTTGGACGTACCAAGGAGCATCCCGCTCATCTAGCATTCGCGATGCGAGGCCTGCGAGCGCAACTCGGTAGGCTCCCACGTCAGAAACCTTAAAGTTAGAGTCCTGTATAGCTTCTCTGCCAGTCTCAGTTGCCCCGGCTTTGAACAGGTCCGCGAGCACATAGAAGGCAACTCTTCGCCCAAACTCCGAGTTTGGGCGGGTGTCGTCCAACTTGCTCAACAGCGCCTGCTCTATGGGCTCCAACAGCTCGACGCTTGGCCATAGGTCCAGCGCATATCGAAGCACCTGAACAAGGGAAGGATTGAGTGCCCACGCAGAGACTAAGCGTCGTGCAGCAGCCTGGTAGTCATGCCGTAACGCATCAACTGCCTTCTCACCATCGTTGGCCTCAGTCAGGTCTGTAATCCTCCTGCGTTGGCGCAGCGAACGCACAAGTCGGTAGGCAGAGAAACGCGTAAGCGAATCATCTCTCACCTCGTGCTTCAGCGCAGCCACAGTCGCCAGGCTAAGAATACCCCTTGCAGGTCTTGTGCCCTCTACGAGCCCAAGTTCTGCGAGAGAGAGAAGCCCGTTGAGCCCGGCTTCAGCGTGACGCAAAGAGTCGAGGTCAAAAGGACCACTTAGTTGCTGCTGAAGCGTCTTCATGCGCGCCCCGGTACCGGACTCAGTCCCAATCTCGACGAGCGCTTCCAGTTGGGTCTTCTGCGCGTTCAGTCGCAGATATGTGCCGTCGGGCCCGAATGTCGTAGTGTGCTTTTTTAGAAGGCCCTGAACCCAATCAGTGATTTCGCCACTCAGATTGGCGAGATCATGAGGCGTCTCCTCGTCGGCTTCCACTGAAATGACCAACTTCAGGTCATCGACATAGCGGCAGTAATCGTGAATTCGGAAGCTCCTTCCCCGAGGCTTACGATCTATGAAAGAACCAATTCCACGGTCAAAATCGAGCAAGTAGGCATTTGCAAAGAACCCGCTCGCTACCAAACCCTGTGGAAGCCCGAGCGGGAGTACGCCATCTCGAAACAATGGACTCAGAGCCAAGTCACCTTCGCGCCACTTGAAACTCAAAGCCCTCAGCGCAATATCCCAGAAGGCATTATCCGCAGGTTGCAGGTCATCCTTAGAGCTATCAAAAAATACTTGGTACGCAGCCTTCAACTTGTCCACGAGCAAAGCGATGTCTATGTTGTCAAAGAAAGCGCTCACGTCCATGCTAACAATGAATATTTTGGCGTCTTCGCCCACTTCAATGTTTTTTGCGATTACTAAGGGCCTCTCAATGTACTTTTGGTAGTCCTGGAAGTACCTGCTGTACGTGTTAGAATTTCCCCATGCGAACGAGGCAACAGTACTACCCTTTGACCAATTGCAAAAGAGCCTGTTCCCGTAGCTAAAAACACCCATTTCCGCTGCTCTCTCCGCAGGGAGCGAAGTATCGCCTTGTGCTGATTCAACGCAATCAGCCAGGCAAAGCATAACGGCGGTAGCAATCGATTGTTCTCGCACACCAATGTGAGCAAGGGGGCGTAGCACCGGTGTTTGCTCCCCTTCGACGCGCCGTGGCTGCCAACCACCCTCCGATTCAGGAGAGAAACACCACAAGCCGTTTTTTGGCGCCGGAACTAGCCATGCCGGAGCTGTCGCGTAATCTCCGTTTGCGATGTCTGCGGACCAAGCAGCCAGGTTTTCTGGTAGGCAGACTCCGGACACGTCGAGTTCCAGCACATCTGCGTACCAGTTGTATCGACGAACAAATGTGTGAGTCTTTTTCCATGCCTGTGCAAGAACGATCTCATCTTGAACAATTCTTGCTCGCGGATAAAGCTTATCGTACCGCGAATCAACAACACTCATATGCAACCCTTTAAATGGCTAATGCGCGGTGTGCGCTCGGCTTCTTCCATGAAGAAGTAGCCCCCTACTGCCTCTTTCGGGAAACGGTCGGGGTGCAGCATCTCTGAAGACGGTCGTATGAAAACTTTGAATCCCGGCCTTGACACTGCAAGGTGCATTCGAATGGCATCCGTATAAAGTGGTGAGGTGAAGTCAATAAGCCAAGTTTGACCGCCAATACGTACCACTTGCACCCAAGCATGAAATGCGTCCTTATCGCTGCACTGGGCTCCGCTATCTTCGTCTCGCTTGGCATACGTGAGAGTATTCAACCCACTATCTCCTCGGATTCTGCAAAGAGGACCGCAGCCTGCCGCGAACGAGGTGCGCAGACCGTACTTTTGGACTCAATAGGTACGTTCCGGTGAGCGCAAAGAAGACGCGGGACTTGGCGATGTCCGACACATCTACCCAGACACCAGCTAGAACGCCTTGAATAACACCGTGGATTCGGGAGAACTCCTCAGCAGAGATGGGAGGCCTAGTGGGTGATTTGATCATATCCATATGCGTGAGATCGGTTCTGTAACAACGATAGGCCAATCATCTACCCAGGGAACCCGCCCCGCAACATTGCCACTGGTACAGTGCGGGCGCTGGCTCGTCACTCTGCAAGCCAACAACCAGGGTCTGAAACAGACATACAGAGCTCGTCTTCAAACGGCAAGTGGTCGACTTTCTGACAGGCACGAGAGACCGTCACGCGCGTTCACACATCGGTGTATAACGCACGAAGCTCTCTGGACGCTATCCCCAGAGGATCGGGAAATTTCTCCCACGCCCAGCTCTCCTATCAAAATTGGTCGCAGACTAAGAATCCAACGCCAATCACAAAGGCACTGTGTGCCCCAGCTTCCCGCGCGGCCCAGTACGGCAGCGCCCTGTCTATAAGGAGTACTCCTCCGATTGTTGTTGGCGACCTTGACCTCATCAATGCGACACTTTGTACTCATAACTAGGCGATTCACAAGTCGATTAAGGGCTAACGATGACCTTGATGTCCGAGCCCGAGATGCTCTTGATGTAGGAGTAGCTCGTTCCTAAAACGGCAAGCTGATCCTTCGACACCTTCTCTGCCGATATCGCAGGTTGCACGATCACAAATTTAAATATCAACTCGTGGTCGTGGCACTTGTTGCGCAGTATCTCTATCTGCTGAGGGGTGCCCTTCAAAATTCTGTCGAAGTCCTTGAGCAGTGATTGCTGGTAGCGATCCATCAGGCGGTTAAAGAACTTATCACCGGTATACAGCCATTTCACCGATCTCGACGTCTGCCCGCATACCTCGTAGACGTCGGCGACGCGAGCCCCGGGCGCGGCTACGCCATCAGTCATTGGGCAAAACTTGCAGTGGAAGAGGTCAACGTAGATAGCACCCCCACTCTCCCGGATTGCCACTAAGTCAGAAATCTCTCCTTTTCCGTCATCGTTGAAGACGATCGAGTAGTCATCAGCGATCTTGGAAAAGGTGAAGCCTTGTACAGAATCCATACGTCGCTCAGCACGCATAGACTCCTGATGAATTTTAGTCACCCCCCAATCCCAGGGCTCGAGCAAACCGTCGGGCAGTCTTACATCAGTGCTGCTGAGCGAATAGTGGCGGTAGTTACCTTGCACCATGGATCCGTCAACCTTGAGCAGCACAAGCGGGTCTCCATCCAAGTAAGCGTCTAACGGCATTTCGTGTGGGTATAGTATCTTCACGCCTGGGCAGGAGGTCTTATATCCGTCTTCCAATAAATTTATCGCAATGGACGTGAGGAGACGCTCCTCGCCATCGTCACCCACGATCCAGACGGGGATATCCAACGTCCGTTCGCCACTATACTCAGGCTTACCAAGCTCAATGTCGATAAGGTTATAAGTCTCCCCCTGAAAAAGCAGCGAGATCCTCTGCTCGTTTTCGATCGCGATCGATTCAGGCCAGTCGGCGTAAAAGAGGCCTGCCGGCCAACTTCCACTGATTTTCTCGGCACGCATGACGTTCTTGAGCACATCAGCAGGATCAATGGTGTTGTCATTTAGCTTTACCGACATTCGCTTACACCACTCAACCCAGTAATTAATAGGCGAGGAGTTCATTTCCCATATTTTACCTTTGTGCGAGCAACCAACGGTAGCTCGCGCTCCACCCTCAAAACCGGTCGCAAATATATTCGATTTTTTCGCGTTACCTTTCTCGATATCGCTGATTACTTGATTGATATCGCGCCCCACGTGCATCGTGAACCGAAGGTCTTTCCGCGCACGTGATAAGCCAACGTTCTGCAGCTTCATCAATTTGATGCCGTGTAGCGTACGGAATGTCGGCTCACCATTGATGCGACGGGGAGCACTTGCCACCAAGGTAAGAAAGCGATTTGCCTGGGTGTCGTCACCCGAGACGTGAACGAAGAGGGTCTCCAGCACCTTGTCATAGAACGCGATGTATAGATTCCAGTTAGTATCAGTGATCTCTTCGGTCTGAGCCCAGCCAACCAGAGTCTCTCGCCGGGTTACGGCAATGACTGTATCGGCTTCCTCGTTGATCGAGATGTGCTGAAGGACTTCTCTGCGCCCATCCAAACCGTGCGCACGTTGTGGCGTCCAGTCTTTGGGAAGAACGTGATACGCCACGGCGCTAATTTTTGGATTCGGGTTTAGTCCGAAAATCAACTGGGCATCGTCACCGTCGGCAAACTGCTCGTTGAACTCCGCCCTCTCAATTTCCCGGTTTACCTTCTGCTCGCTAACATCTCGGATGATTGCTCCCCAGTCGGCGCTCTCCTTGTAAAGGGCTGACATTTGGTGGTCGGTCCTCTGGTTAGCGACATTGGCAACGAATTTGGCGTCACCAAGAGCCGCATCTACCCTCGTCAACCGACCAATAAACTGAAGCGTCACGGCAGGACTTTGGTGTTGATCATGAATGGCGGCGATCTTAAGCTCGGGCAGATCGAATCCTTCGCCAAGCATGTCGACGCAGACTATGATCCGGTGTTTTTTCTTCACGATCTCCGCCATGATCCTGGCTTGGTCCGGCACCTTGCTGTGGATCAATACGGGTATCAGATCGGGGTGCTGCTTGTAAATTTTAAATAGGTCTGTCGCCCGCTTATGCGATTTAGCCCGCACCATCATCAAATGGTTGTAGCCTGCATTGAGGTCGGCCCTGAGCAGCTCAACTGCCTTATCAGCGATGGCTTGGTCGGACAGCTTGAGGTTGTATTCTCGTACTGGATGGAACTCGATACCTTTGAAATAGCCATCGATCTGCGCATCCCTGAGCGGGTAGCTGTAGACGATCTTGCCACCCAGAGGCAGACCATCCTCCCGGAAGGGCGTCGCTGTGAACTGCATGCAAGGTTTGCCGCTGAAGGCTGTTTTGATCCGATTCCAACTGACTGCTACGACATGGTGAGCCTCATCGATCATCAGGTGGCTGCACATATTCACCAACGCCGCCAGAGCGCCGCCCTCGAATAACTGCAGGGACTGGGGAGTGGCCACAATGATGTTCGCGGCAGCTAATTCTACAACCTGCGTCTCAGATAGCTTCGAGTCGATTGCCGAAACAATGGGGTTGTGAGCCATCTCCGATATCGCCCCAACTGTACGAAGGGTCTTCAGCTCCGCGCACTTGCTCACTAGTTGAGCTCTGAGAGCGTCCGAAGGAACAAGGATCAGGGTTCGTCTCATTCTCGCCGCGATAATCAGTGCGAGCATTGTGTCGGTTTTCCCTGTCCCCGTTGGCATAACCACGGTGGCTGTGGCAGTGGGATCGATCAACAGATGACCAAGGGTCGCGTAGAGCGCGGCTAGTTGAGGCTTGCGCAAGCCAAGCGCCTTGGTTTGAGGATCATCCAGCTTGAAATTGAAGAGATGGTTTTGCCAGCTCTGGTACACATCCGAATGCGATATTACTACTTCGTCCATGGTAATTACCTGAGGGCAGAAAGGGCTTCGTGGATAACTGGCGAAATGGTAGCACCACCTGAGTTAAGCCACGCCGCGAAGCGGTGTCGGCTTTAATTAATTTTTAGACCTTGCCCCAGTTACTGGTACGGAGGTCGTCATGAGAGAACACGAGGTTAGGTTGACTTATCAAGTGGACCTGACCCCGTTTTCTTGAGGCTAGTTTTTCCTTGGAAGTAATTCGTGCTGTAGCTAAGAAATTCGGAAATTAATTGCTTAAAAATGAAAATATCGAGGTCGAGCAATGAAGGCTTTGCCCGAAACGAGACATGCTTCGCGTTACTAGACGCAAGATTGAATCCAACGGCTGCGATCCGCTTCTCGCTTATCAAGCGTCTTTCTCGGTTCTCAGGTGACGCATAACGCCTGGATGAAGCCGGATCGCAAATCAGGTTCGGCTTGTTATTTTCAGGCTTACTTTGGTAGGCTTGCTTCCGGAACACCATTTTCTCTCTGTGCGGCTCTTAGCTCCGCAGCCTCAATCGTTCCACTAACCGATTTAGAAGCTAGGGACACCACATGCTCCCAATCAGGCCCCAACTCATGCAGGATAACGTCGTAGCCAATTTCTTTCAGGATAGTGGCAAGCATATTCGCAGATGGACGTGCGTCGAAGAACCAATAGCGATCATTATTATTAATTGATGACTGAGCTGCGGCCAGATGGGTTTTCTCAACGGCTTCTCGAAGATCGCTCATACCTCTCCCTTTGGACCTAAAGCGTGAATTAAGCCGCGCCGCGAAGCGGCGTCGGTTTGAATGAATTGTTATGCCTTAATTGCTCTTGCTCTCTAGAAGCTCGGCGATTTCATTAGCGATTTCTTCCACGGTGTGAGTAGCAGTACTTCGAGCAAGCTTGTCGGCTAGCGAGGGGCTAAATTCAATAACCTGCTGCTTGGTAATTTCGTGCCAAATTGGAAGAAGTATTTGTTCGCCAGATACGGTACGGGTGACGATTCCATCTAGCTCGTAGTTGGTCCAACCCTTTGCAATGAAAGATGGTGAGAGAACAACGAGACCGACGCGGCTATTGGCCAAGCCCTTATCGATTTTTTGCCTGAGGCTGTCACCGATCCTAAGAGTGAACTCGTCGTACCAGACTTTCAGTCCTTTGCCGATAAGAACACTGGCTAGCGATCTAACGATGGACTCCTTGTCTTCAGATGCGTGGGAAATGAAGACGTCATAAGCCTCTGCGCTTGCCGCAACTTGGGGCGGAAGGTCTCTGATTAGGCTCGGAACAGACGCAAGAGGTGCTTCCCTAATTACTGGAAGTGGGCCTGGCAAGGTTTTGACGGAGGCGCGAGTGCTTCCACGAAGTCCTTGCATATCCACAGCGACGTACCAGTGCCCGGATGTCGGAATTTGAAGCCGGATGGGGGACTGCTTGGCGAGACCGCCGACAAAGCGATGGGCTCTACCATTCTTGTAGCTAGAGAAGTCGGAACTGCTCATCAGACGCACATTTGCGCCATTTGTGAGAGTTACCTCGACGATCTCGCCGCGTTTGCGATTTCCTAGGTCAAACTGCAGAAAGTTCAAAGGCGCTCCGATTTAGGAATAACTACTATTGGACCGCCTAAGCGCGTCATAAAGTGATCTTTATCGAAAACGAGAGGACGTAGGCAATTAGTCCCCAATCGCTGCCCTCTTGGCTAATAGCAGCCACCCTTGTGCGAGGCGCCGTGGCCTGCGCTGTAGTGACCGCCGTGACTGGTGGTGTGGTGCGCGCCGGCGGCCCTGACGCGCGCTTGCGCGGATGCGGTAAACAATCCCAGTGCGGCCACAGTCAGTGCCACGACGCTCCATGCCTTGCTCAACATTGTTTCTTCCCCTTGAAGAAATGTGTGGCTTTGCGGCTGCATTAAGTACTGCGCGCCTTGATCCTCGCCGAGTTTTTGAGTTGCGTCAATGCGCTTGCGCGAGTGGTCGCTGGCTTTATCGGCTTTGCCCTCATCCGCACTGCGGGCATCTTCTCCCGCGCGTGGGAGAAGGCTTGTTGTCTTGGGTTATTGGCTGTTTTCTGCGGTTGCCGGCTTGGCCGGCGCGGGTAGAGCGAGTTTATTGTTGAGTTCGGTAATCTCTGGGACGTTGCCTTCGGTCACCACACGCAATTGCGCGTTTTTTAGATTTGCCGCGTTGGTTAGCGGCAGGCGTACCTGCGTGGTGATTGGCTGCAGATCGCGTGGTGCCGCGAGTGCCGGAAACGCGCTCCGCGTCAGCTCCTTGCCACGCGCATCTTCCAGCACCACAAACCCGGCCGGTGCATCAGCATGGCCGAGGCTGTGCACAGTCACTTCGATGGCATCTGCAGTCACCCGTACATCGCCATGACCAATACCCAGGTCCGGGCGCAGTTCGACCGGGGTGGTGGCTGCAATGCGTTCGAGCTGCAGGACGGTGGTGCGGCCTGCGGGGAAGTCGATGTCGATGGAGGCGCTTTTTTCGAAGGCGCGCTCTTGCGTCTTAGCGTTGCTGTCGAGCTTGCCGTCATTGCCTTTGCTCACGCCCTGGGTGATGCGCCATTGGCCCGGGGCGATGTTCCAGCCGGTCATGCTGGCGCGCTGGGCTTTGTTGGAGGTGTTGTAGGCGATGACGGTGAAGCGGTCTTGCTGGGGTGCGGGGATGGCGATGGCGACCTGGGTGGCGGCCTCTGGATCGGCGAAGCGCCAGCTCACGGTGTGGCCGGGGTAGGTTTGGTTGCGCTTGAGGGCCACTCCCCCTAAGCGGGCGCGCTGCAGGTTGACGGTGGGGGATTCCACGCGGTCGCTCCACCAGTGGCCTTCGGTGTTCATGTAGAAGTTCTGCAGTTTCTCGCGTGCCTCGCTGCGGTAGAGGGTGGCGAGATAATCTAGATTGCCGGTTTGCTCCCAGGCAACAAAGTGTGGGAAGTCCGGGGCGCTGCCGTCGTCTTTGTTGGCGGCGTCGATGAGCTTGCCGCTCCAGTCGCTGCGCTTGCCCATGACGTCGAGGAAGTTTTCGTTGAGCAGCGAGAGGCCGTTGGGGCCGCTGTTGGCGACGCGGTAGTTGATGGGCTTTAAGTAACGCTCTTCGCCGGTAAAGCGGTAGGCGGCCCAGAAAGTGTGCAAGGTGTCGGCGCCGCCGCTGCCTTCGAACAGTTCGCCGCCGCGGGTTTTGCTGGTTTGCCAGTTGATCTCGTTGGGCAGCGCCCAGTTGCCCTTGGCGTTGGTGTAGGCGTGGGCGAGATAGCCGTCTGCTAACCCTGTGACGATGCGTCGGCTGTTGGGGTCGGCGTTATAAGCGCCCAGGATGATGGCCGGGTGCACCACCGGGAACGAATACGGTTTTTGCCATTGCCAGTTGGGTTCGCGGTAGACCTTGCGGCCGCCGAACCAGTTGCTGGCGAACAGCAGGTGGCCTTGCGGGTTGACCTGGATGACATTATCGAAGGCCTTGACGGTTTCCATCAGGCGCTCGACGGTGCGCGGGTCACCCCAGTTGAGATACAGCAGGGCGCTATTGAGGTTGATGCCTTCTTCGTAGGCATGCAGCTCGTCGGTTTCGATGGTGGACAGGCCGTTGGTGAACATGCCGTTGCGGTAGTTGGCATCGGACAGCGCGAGCATGGAGGCGTTGAGCATGTCCGGGTCCACGCCCATCAGGGCGACGCCGGGCCATTGCTGCACCAGGTCCGAGTCGTCGGAAATGCCGCCGCCGAAATCGCCGTACGGCACCTGGCGCTGCTCGATCCACCAGCGGATGTAGCGGCGGGTGGCGCTGAGGTCTTGCAGCTGCCAGAACGCCCAGGCCGGCACGCCCTTGGGCACGCTGGGCATGTCCACGGGCAGCGTGCCCTGGTTGGCGTAGCTGATGTCGTTCCAGTACTGGCGGCCGAGGGCGTGGTCCGGGTCCACGCGCAGCAGGTCGGTGATGTCGGCATCCAGCCGCTTGTAGAGCAGCTGGCGCTTGGAGGTGGTGTGCTCTTCCACCAGAAAGCCCCAGTTGTCCTTGACCTGGTTGAAGCGGTCGGCGACGTGTTCTTTGATGGCCTCGTTGCGTGGTTTGAACACCAGCTGCAGTTGGGTGCCATCGAGCGCATTGGCGTTAAAGCCGGGCGCGGCGGCGGCGATGCTGAGCATCAGGCTGTCGTTGCTCAGGATGCGATCGCGCAGATCCAGCCACAGCGTACGGGCCTGGCCGGGGGCGACCGCGACCGAGACATCGATCATGTCGCGTGCGGGCCAGATGGGGTCCTTGATGCGGATGTTGAGCGGGATGCTGCCGTTGTGGGTGGCCGGCAGGTTGAGCGCGGGCAGCGTGATGGCGATGCCGTCTAGGCCGTCGTGCATGTTCTCCCAGCCGTAGGACCAGCTGCGCATCAGCGCCTGGTCCGGCGGCGGGTTGCCCAGGCTGGACGGCACCAGGATGTGCACGATGGGCTGCTGCGCGCTGCTGGCCGCAGTCTTGTCGCTGGGGCGCTTGCGGGCTGGGGCCTTGGTGGGCAGCGCGACCACGGTCTGGCGCTCGCTCAGCGGGTAGCGGCCGGCGATGACATCGCGCAGCGTGGCGAGGTTGTCGTAGTCGGGCTGGATGTCGCTGCGCACGGTGTAGCTGAGCTGCGCGCTGCCGGTGGGCACCTCGCCCGGCTGCACGTTGTAGGCCCAGATTTCCTGGATGGGGGTTTCCTGCGCGGTGTTGGCAAAGCGCAGCGTGCCGCCGCGGCGCTCGGCAAACGTATCCACGCTGCGCACCACGCCTTGCTTGCGGTCGAACAGCGGCTGCGCTTGCGCGTTGGTTGCACCGGTGGCGGTGGGCGCGGTGTAGCTGGCCTGGCCATAGGCGGCGCCGCGCAGCTCGATGCGGTTGACTGGCTCGTCTGGCAGGGTGAGGTCCAGCGCCTTGCCGCCTTCGACGTAGGTGTTCCAGTCGGGCAGCTGGAAGTAGTCGTTGCGGCCGGGCAGGCGCGAACGGTTATAGACGCCTGGCCAGGTGGTTTCGGCGATGCCGTCGGTGGCCTTCCACATCCATTGCTTGAGATCGCGCGCGTCGGTGAATTCCACCTTGCGGATGCGGGTGACCGGTGCGGTGAGCGCAGGCGGCGTGTGGCCGTTGTCCCAGCCGTAGCGGTGCAGGAAGGCGGCGTTTTGCGCTTGCGGGGTGGGTGCTTCAGCGCTGGTGGGTTCCCGCAGGCGTGCGAGCGCGGCGGCGCCGGCGTCATCGAGCATGCGGTCGTAGATGCGGATCTCGTCGAAGTCGCTGCCGCGCAGGAAGTTGTAGCGGCTCTGCACCTGGTGCGGCGACATCACGCGGCCGGCCAGGCCGAACTGGTCGAGCGCGGCGTCGAAGTCGAGCGCGCCACCGCTGGCACACGGTGGGCCGCAGTCCACGCGTGCGGCTTCCTTTCCATCCACGTACAGGCGCACGCCGCGGGTTTCATCCCAGGCAAAGGCGATGTGGGTCCAGTCGCTGGCAGCGGGATGTTTATCCAGCTTGAAGGAGACGCGGGTGCGCGCCAGGTTGGCGTCGGTGACGAAGGCATCGAAGCCGTGGCCGTTCCAGTCGATGCGCAGCCAGGCCATGTCCCAGCTGGTGTGGTCGGCGTAGCCGACACGGAAGATCACGAATGGTGCTTCGCCAACGGCGTAGCGCGCGCGCCAGAAGAAGCTCAGCGTGCCGCGCTGGGTGTAGAGGTTGCCGGGCGCATTCCACGACAGCACGCCGTCGTCGGCCCATTCGATGGCGTTGCCGCGTTTGCCGGTGGGCACCAGCGCGATCTTGTCGCGGAAGTTGGGCACGCCATGGCCGCGGGCGACATCGGCCTCCAGGCTGCGGTCGGCCGAGACACGGAACAACAGCTCCGGCGCGGTGGGGGTGGCCGCGCTCAGCGGCAGCGCGATCATGTACAGCATTCCCAACAAAACCTTCGACACGCTCACCTCGTACTGTTCACCACGCAAAACGGCCACCGCCTGGTTGGCGGTGGCGGCGACGCACTTGCTCAGCCCACCTTACAGGCCATTGGCGGCGCGCCACTTGGGCACGTCCTCCTTCAACAACTTGTCCGGCCAGGTGCCATGCCAGGCGTAGCCGACGCGGCGCTCGTTGGGCACTTTCATGTAGTCGGTCAATGCAACGCCCTCGCGGTTGGCATACAGCGGACGTTGATTCTGCAGGTCGTAGAAGCGCGCCCATAATGACGCACCCGGTTGCGCGACGAGGATCACATCCTTGCCGGTTTCCTGGGTGGGGTCGTCGATCTTCTTGGTGGCCAGGTCGCGCATGCGAGGGGTGTCGAACCAGGTGGCGGCCGCTTGCACCGCGGTCTTGATCTTGGCCGACGGGCTGGGCTGGCGCATCAGGAACCGCACGATGCTCACCGACTCACTGGACGACAGCGAAGCGAGCTCATACGCACGCGCCTTGGCCGGCTTGAGCGTGACTTCGTCGTACTGCGCGCCCCAGATGGTGAGCGTGCCGCCGATCTTGACCTGGGTGGCGAGCACGCATTCCAGGCCCTTGGTTACCGCCTGCTGCGCGCGTGCGCCGTGGCTGCCACGCAGCTGCGCGCCGGTGTCGCCCTTGCCCTCGCCGATGTCCTGCAACAGGTTGAGCACGCGCACCATGGCGTCGTCGTTGTAGGTGATCTGGTGGTGGTAGGACGACAGATCCGGGTAGAACTGCGGCCAGCCGCCGTTGGCGTATTGCGCCTTGAGCAGGTACTCCACGCCACGACGTGCGGCGGCAATGTACTTGGCGTTCTTTTCGTTCTTGAAGGCGGTGGACAGGTACGTGATTTCGTACGTGGTGGCCTTGTTGTCGATGGTGGCGTCGTCCTTGCGCCCGGGTTGCTTGAGCTCGGCGATTTCGGCGGCGGTGAAGGTGCGGGTGTAGTCCACCGCCACGCCCTTGTACTGCTTGGACCAGCCACCGGAGGCGGTCTGCAGCAGCAGCATGTTGTCGGCGATGTGGTCGGCCATGGCCGCCAATGGTGCGAGCAACAGGGCGCCGGCGAAGGCGAGCGTGGACAGGTGCAGCGTATGCGAACGGTTCATCAGAACGGCCTCCAGGAGCCCAGCACGGTGGAGCGGTCCAGCGCAGCGGCCTGTGCGGCGGTGAGCTGGCGTGACCATTTCACGCGGCGCGACGGGTTGGCCCCGGCGCCGGTGTTCTGGTATTCGCTGTAGCGGGCGGTGGCCTCGTTGGCCGCGTTGCCCCAGTTGTTCCAGCCCTCGGGCACGATGTGCGCGCCGAGCTGGCTAGTGATGAAACTCACGCTGGCGTACGGCCGCCACGGCCGGCCCAGGAACACGCGCGAGACACCGCTGGCGGCGGTGATGCGTGCATTGCGAAACACAAAGCCGCGTGCGCTCTCCTGCGGCGTGGAAGCAGCGGTGAGATAGCCATCGCCCAGCGAATGCAGCTGCACGTTTTCGAACAGGGCAGTGCCGGCGCCGAAGACGAAATCCACGGTGCCTTCGACATAGCAGTCGAGGAAATACGAGAGCTTGGCGCCGCGCAGGTACAGCGTGTCCTGGTAGCCGAGGAAACGCACATTGCGGAACGCCGCGCGGTCGCCATCCACACGCACCGCCACCGCCTGGCCCACCGGGCCTGCGTGGTTGCCGAAGCTCAGTTGCTCGGCGGTGAAGTCGTTGCCGGCGATGATGACGCTGGACGAGCCGGAGGTGCCGTACTCCTTACCGGTGGCCGGATTGATACGCGCAGCGTAGTTATCGTAGGTGATGACGGTTTGGGTGGCGCCAGCGCCAACCATCTTCAATGCCGGTGCGTTGGCCGGCACCACCAGCAGCTCTTGATACACGCCCGCGCCGACGCTGATCTGCGCGCGCTTGCCGCCCTGCACGGCGGCGTCCACCGCGGCCTGCACGGTGCGGTAGCCGGCGTTGCCTTGCTTGGCCACGGTATAGACCGGGTCGGCGGCGAAGGCCGCGGTACTGCCCAGTGCGCTCATCGCCAATACGGCGCTGCCGGCGATGCTGCGTAACACGCGTCTGCGATGCTCTTGCATGGCGGTTCTCCTGTCAGAACTTGTAGCGCGCGCCGACGTAGTACTGGCGCCCGGTGACGGTGTATTTGTCGGGCAGTTCCAGTGCGGAATCGACGTAGCGGCGGTCGGGGGTATCGAGCAGGTTGATGGCCTCAAACGTCAGCGACAGGTGGTCGCTGATCTTGTAGGACATGTTGAAATCGACGTTTTCCACGCTGTATTTGCCGGTGACATCGGCGGTGGCCAGGCGCTGGCCATCGAGGTTGTAGACGTCTTCCTGCGCGAGGATGTTGTTGATGTAGCCATCGCGGTAACTGGTGGACACGCGCGCACTGAAGCGGCCGTCGTCGTAGTAGACGGTGGCGTTGTAGGACTGCGGCGAGAGGTTGAGCAGGTCGCGCTCGGTGGTGGTGGTGGTGATGCTGGTATTGCTGTTGCCGGCGGTACTGAACAGGTAATTGATCTTGGAATCGACCTGCGTGTAGTTGAGCTGGATGCCGAAGTTGCGCCAGAAGCCGGGCAGGAAATCGAACGCCTGTTGGTAGGTCAGCTCGAAGCCCTTGAGCGTGCCACCGGGCGTGTTGAAGTAGCTCTGCACATTGAAAATTGTGTCCGGGGTGAAGCCTGCGGGCAGCAGATCCAGCGAGTAGCCCATCGCTTCCCAGGTGGTGAGCACGCGGGTGCGCTGCACGTAGCTGTCGATGTCCTTGTAGAACACCGCCGCCGACAACAGCGAGCCTTCGCGGAAATACCATTCGGCGCTGAGGTCGTAGTTGGTGGAGCGGAACGGGTCGAGCTTGGGGTTGCCCAGGTTGATCGAGAAGAAGCGCCCGTCATCGAAGAACTGGGTAGGGCCGCCGCTGACGCTGGGCGACAGATACGCCAGCGTGGGCCGCGCCATGGTCTTGGCCGCGCCGAAGCGCAGCACCACCTCATCGCTGACATCCCAGGAGAGATTCAATGAGGGCAGGATGTCGCGGTAGTTGTGGTTGACGGTGGTGGGCACCAGCAGGCGCTCGCCGGCCGCGGCGGTGGCGCTGGCCACGCCGAAGAACGATTCGCAGGCTGGCGAAATCGCACCGCTGGCAGTGGCCGTGCACGGCGCGTAGCCGCTGGCGGCAATCTGCGTCTGCACATAGCGCACGCCCAGGTTGCCGCGTAGCGCGCGGCCCCACAGGTCGGTGTTGAAGTCCAGCTGCAGGTAGGTGCCCAGGCTCTTTTCGTTGACCTGGAAGTTGTTGTTGGACGAACCGAAGTGGCCGACATCGGCCAACCGGTAATCGCCGCCCGGCACGCCGGTGTCGCAATTGCAATTGATGTTGAGCAGGTCGGCGACTTTCTGGAAATCCGGAATCACCCAACTGGTGGGGAAGTTGCCGTTCAAGCTGCGGCCAAAGCCATCCAGCGTGGTACTCAGGTCACCCACGCCCACGCCGGCCGGCAAGCCCTGCGCCAGGCGCCCGTAGGAGACATGCCGCGACTCCGACGTCTCCATGTCGTAGTCCTTGTAGGCCAACCCGGTGCGGAAGGTGAAGGTGGGGCTGATGTTGAATTCCAGGTCCACCTTGGCGGTGTCGAAGGTGTTGCTCACCGACTGCGGGTTGAGCCGCACCTCGCTGATGTTGGTGCCGCGCGCGGTGCCATTGCTGTTCACCGGCACCGCGCCATAGCCCAGCCATTGCCAGTTGTTGGCATCGGCGGCGTTGAACGGGAAGGTCATGCTCGGGTAGTCGCCACCGCCGCGGCGGTCCAGCACGAAGCCGTCCAGGTTGGTGTTGTCGAAACTCACCAGCGAGAACACCGGCCGCTCGTAATCGGAGGTGGAATGGCCGACCAGCGCGGTCATGCGCACCTGATCGTTGAAGCGGTGCTGCAGGTCCAGGCTGAATTGCTTGAACTCGGTGGATTCTTCGATGCTGCTGGATTCGGTGCGGTAGTCGACGTTGTCGAATACGCCGTAAACCAGGCGGTTTTGCTCGTCTACCTGCGCTTCGCGCACCGCAATCTGGGTCTTGCCGCCGAAGTTGGCGGTGCGGTGCAGATTGGCGCCGACCGAGTCTTCGCGCTGGTCCTTGTCCAGCTTGGAATACAGCATGTCGAAATTCAGCAGCGTGTCGTCGCTGACCTTGAATTGCAGCGCGCCGGTGACACCCAGGCGCTTGATCTCGTGATCGGTGCGGATGTAGCGCGGGTAGCGTGGAATCCACGCATCGGTGGCCGTTTCGTATGCCTGGATGTTTTCCGGTGTATTGGCCGGGCGCGCGATGCCGGTGCCGCAATTGGTGGCGCTGATGCCGTAGCTGCCCCAGCCGTTGTTGCGGTCCTGGTTGGCCTGCGAGCCCACGCCGGCGCGCGTTTCGTTCGACAACGGGTTGCGCGGTGTCTGCGGGTTGTAGCCCACCGGCGAGCAGAAGCCATAGGTGCCGTTGTTGGTGGCGGTGCTCTGGTTGGAGTTGCGGTAGTTGCCGTGCTCCCAGCGCACCGGGTTGTAGCCCTCTTCGCGCAGATGCCGCTCGCTGTAGGACACCGACATCAATGCGCCGAAGCGGCCATCGGCCCAGATGTTGCTGATCAGGCCGGAAACCCGCGGGTCTTGTTTGCGCGAGAGATCGTTGTAGCCGTACTGGGTGGAGGCCGCCGCTTCGAAGCCGTCGAAGTCGAACGGGCGCGAGCCGCGCAGATCCACCGTGGCGCCCAGCGAGCCTTCGTCGGTCTGCGCCGATTGGGTCTTGCTGATGGTGACGCGGCTGAAGAGTTCCGAGGCAAAGGTATTGAAGTCGAAGCCGCGGCTGCGGTTGACGCCATCGCTGCCGCTGCCGGCGGTGGCCAATGCTTCCAGGCCGTTGATGCGCACGCGGGTGAAATCCGAGCCCAGGCCGCGCACCGAAATCTGCTTGCCCTCACCGCCTTCGCGGTCGATGGACACACCGGCGATGCGCTGCATCGATTCGGCCAGATTCAGATCGGGAAACTTGCCGATGTCTTCGGCGTAGATCGCATCCACCTGCTCCACGCTGTAGCGCTTGGCGTCCAGCGATTGCTGCAGGCTTTCACGATAAGTGGCCTTGACCTGAACGCGGTCCAGGTCCACCGCATCGGCCGGGGTGGCCGGCGGGCCCACGGTTTGCGCGGCAACGCCGACACCGTGCAAGGCCAGAACGATGGCCACCGACAAACGCGCGGCGGACAGGCGGGCGCCCGCCTCTTGGGCAGGACGACACGAACGGGCTTGCATGATGCGGCTCTCTCCAGGGCACTGGGGTGCAATGACGCGCTCAGCCCCCCTAGGCCACCGGCGTCGAACGAAACATCACGCCCACCGCGTTGCATGCGTGCGTATCGGCAGCGCATGCACGGCGATCAAGCGTTTGGAATGGGGCCCGCTGCGCGTATGCGCAGCGGGCGGGTAACACTCAGAACTTGTAGCGCAGGCCCAGCAGGTACTGGCGGCCGGTTTCACCGTATTGCAGCGGCAGCTGGCCGGTGCGCGGCGACGACACCCATTCGTCGGAGGCTTCGTTGGTGAGGTTGATGCCTTCCAGGCTCAGTTCCAGCTGCTTGCTGATCTTGTAGCGCAGCGACGCATCGAGGATGGTGGTGCCGGTCATGCCGTGCACGCCGTCCACGTTGAAGCCGGCTTCCGCACCCGGTGCCTGGGTGAGGTAGTCGTCGCGGTTGGTGGCGGAGATGCGGCCTGCGAAGGTGTCGCCTTCGTAGAACAGCGTGGCATTCCACGACGAGCGCGACAGGCCGAGCAGGTCGTTCTTCATCACCGGTGCGCCACTGCTGGCCAGGTACTGGATCTGCGAATCCACCCAGGTGTAGTTGAGCTGCACGCCCAGGTTGGCCCACTTGCCCGGCAGGAACGTAAACGGCTGCACGTAGTTGGCTTCCACGCCCTTCAATTCGCCGCCCGGGGTATTGAGCGGGATGCTAAAGGCGAAGTCGTCATTGACGCTGGCGCCGGTGCCTTCCAGCAAGGACGCCGGCAGGCCGCTGCTGGAATACGGACGCACTTCGCGCGCGGTCTGGATGAAGCTTTCGATGTCCTTGTAGAACAGGCCCACACCGACCATCGCGCCTTCGTTGAAGTACCACTCCAGGCCGAGGTCGACGTTGGTGGCTTCGATCGGGTCCAGATCCGGGTTGCCGCCCGCCACGGTGCGCGCACCACCGGCCACGGCCACGGTCACGCCGGGCGTGAGGCTGCCCAGGCCGGGACGCGACATCACCTTGGCGGCGCCAAGACGCAGCAGCAGGTCCGGTGCCAGTTCGGCGACCAGGTTGAACGAGGGCAGCGTGTTGTTGTACTTGCGGCCCACGGTGGTCAGTGCCGGTGCGTTGTTGATCAACGCATAGCCGGTGGATTCCTGCTCGGTGCGCACGTAACGCACGCCGAAATTACCGGAGAACGGAATCGAGCCCAGGTCGGTGGAGAACTCGCCCATCAACCACACGCCGCGGTCTTTTTCTTCGACGCTACGGCTGTTGTTGACGCGCGGGGCCACAGCGAAGGTGCCGCTGTTGCTGTAGATGCCGAACTGGTCGGCCACGGCATCCAGGTTGGGCACGACCCACGCAGCGGGGCTGCCGTTGATGCCCTTGAGCCCGGCCTGTTCGGTGAGATCGGCCGGCACGATGCGCGTGCCATTGGCGAAGGTCGGCACCGACAGCTCGTTGGCGCGGCGCAACTCCACCGTGCTGAAGGTGTAGTTCTTGGCCAGCACGCCGCCTTTGAGGCGGAAGCCCGGGCTGATGTTCCAGTTGAAGTCGATCTGGCCGGTATCGAAGTCGTTGTCCACGGTCTGCGGACGCAGGCGGATTTCCGCCAGTTCCCAGCCGGTGGGATCGGTCGGGTTGATGCCGTAGTTCAGCACCGGCGCGCGGTTGTTGCCGCGGTAGTCGTAGCTGTACCCGTCGACGTCGTACTTGTCCATGATGATGGTGGTCTGCACCGGGTTCTCGTGCGCGGAGCGCGAGGTGCCGATGCGCGCGTTCATGCTGAAGTCGTCGCTGAAGCGGTGCTCCACGTCGAAACTGATCTGCTTGAACTCGGTGTTCCACTCGTCGTGGCGGTTTTCGGTACGGATATCGACGTTGTCGAATTCGCCATACACCAGCGCGTTGTTGCGGATCTCGCCGTTGCGCACAACGGTGGCCGGCTTGCCGACCAGCACCGGGCGCGCATTGCCGCCGCGGCTGAAGGAGATCGCTTCGATGTAGTGCTCATCGCGCTTGGCATCGATCTTGGAATACAGCATGTCCAGCGACAGCGTGGTGCGGTCGGAGGGCTTCCACTGCAGCGAGCCGGTGACGCCCAGGCGCTGCTGGTCGTGGATCTGCTGGGTGTAGCGCGGGAAGCGCGGGTGATACACGTCGGCCGAACGCGCCGCGGCAAACGGCGAGGTGGCGCTGAAGCCGCCGTTGCTCGGCCCATTGGCCCAACGGCCGGTGTTGGAGCCTTCTTCTAGCACTTCGCGTTCGGTGTAGGCCACCGACAGCAAGGCGCCGAAGGTGTTGTCGGCCCAGGTGTTGGAGATCAACGCGGCCACGCGCGGGTTGGCCTTTTCGGCCATCGCGTTGTAGCCGGCCTGGCCGCTGGCGGCGAAGGTGAAGCCGCTGTAGTCGAACGGGCGCGCAGTGCGCAGGTCGACGGTGGCGCCCAGCGAGCCCTCTTCCACATCGGCCGAGGCCGTCTTGCGGGCGATCAGCTGCGAGAACAGGTCCGAGGCGAACACGTTGAAGTCGAAGCCACGGCCGCGGTTGGTGCCGCCGCTCTGGTCGCCGGCGCCCACGGTGGTGAGCGCTTCCATGCCGTTGATGCGCACGCGGGTGAACTCCGGGCCCAGGCCGCGGACCGAGATGGCGCGGCCTTCGCCGGCTTCACGGGTGATCACCACGCCGGGGATGCGCTGCAGCGACTCGGCCAGGTTGAGGTCGGGGAACTTGCCAATGTCCTCCGCGACAATGGCATCGACCACGCCGGCTTCGCCGCGCTTGATGTCCAGGGCCTTTTCCACGCTGGCGCGGTAACCGGTCACCGTGACGGTGTCCAGGTCCACGGCAGGTTCGGCAGGGGTTTGTGCTGCATCTTGTGCGGCCGCGTGGCCGCTCAGTGCCAGGCCGATCGACAGCGCCAGCAAGGTAACCGGTGTCTTCCGGTTGGTGGTCCGAAATTGCATGTCCTCCCCTCCCAAGGGTCCATGAACAATGTGAAATGTCTGGTTGTGAGCGGCAATGACACCGCTGGTCAAAACGACGTTACCAGCTGAATCGCCCCGCAACATCTTGCAGCGCAGCAGAAAACGTCACCAAATTGGCCCCAAAGGGATGCAAGCCGTCACTGAGCGTCGCATCATGGTCATCGCCGGACGTGTCAGGCGACAGCTAGAATGACACCGATGGTCATCCTAACGCGCGCGGAATCCCCCACCCCGTGACGCACCACACAGCCGAGGTAATTGCCGTATGAGTCGTGCCCGCATCCTGTGCTTTGGTGAGTTGTTGCTGCGCCTGGGGGCGCCTGGTCACGAGCTGCTGTTGCAGCAACCGCGACTGGAGGTGCACTGCGGTGGCGCCGAGGCGAACGTGGGCGTGTCGCTGGCGCACTTCGGCCATGACGTGGCGATGGTGAGCACGGTGGCCGACAACCCGCTGGGCGCGGCGGTGCTGGGCGAGCTGCGCCGGCACGACGTCGATACCCGCCACGTGCGGCGGGTGGATGGCCGCATGGGGCTGTACTTCCTCACCACCGGTGCGATCCACCGGCCCAGCGAGGTGGTGTACGACCGCGCCGATTCGGCCTTTGCGCTGGCGCCGGCCGATGCCTACGACTGGCCGCGCCTGCTTGACGGTGCGCAGTGGCTGCACCTGTCCGGGGTCAGCCCCGCGTTGGGCGCCGATGTGGCCCAGGCCACGCTGGCCGCCGCCCGCGCCGCGCGCGCGGCCGGGGTGAAGGTGTCGTTCGACGGCAACTACCGGCCCAAATTGTGGCAGCGCTGGCAAGGCGATGCGCGCGGCATCCTGCACGACCTGTTCGCGTGTGCGGACGTGGTGTTTGCGGACTATCGCGACATCGGCGTGGTGCTGGGCGGCGAGTTTCCGCAGGACACGCTGGAAGCACGTGTGGAAGCGGCCGCGCAGCAGGCATTTGCGGCCTTCCCGCATCTGCAGCTGATGGCCTGCACCCAGCGCACCACCCACAACGTGGACCACCACAGCCTGGGCGCAATGCTGGTGCCGCGCGATGGCGAGGTGGCACGTGCGCCGAGCGAGGAACTCACCCCGATCATCGACCGCATCGGCGGTGGCGATGCGTTTGCAGCTGGTGTGTTGCACGGCCTGATCGAAGGCTGGTCGCTGGACGACACGGTGCGCTTCGGCCTGGCCGCCGGCTGCTTAAAGCACTCAATTCCGGGCGATTTCAATCCGCTCTCGGTGGCAGATGTGCAGGCGTGTGTGGGCGATGCGCGGTTTGATGTGAAGCGGTGAATCGGGAGTGGGGAATCTGACGTGGGGATGCGCGGCGTCCCCTGCCCATGCTGCCTTCCCTGCAATCGGGGACCGGCGCTTCTCGATAGACTGCAGGCCTTTCCGGATTTTCCGAGATATCTATGGATGCTTCCCATCAGACCGTGATGCTGCCATGAGCGGCATCGCGATCGCCGCCGCCCTCGTCGCCGCACTGATGGGCGGCGCATGCCCCTGCCCGTCCTACGCACAGACGCCGTCAGCCCAGCCGGGATGGATTGCCAGCTGGGCCACCAGCCCACAGGCCGGGGAGGCCGATGCGGAAGAGCCGCTGGCAAACATCGACGGGCAGACGGTACGGCAGCGTGTTCGCATGTCCATCGGCGGTACCCAGCTGCGTGTGCGCCTGTCCAACGAACTGAGTGCATCACCGCTGACCATTGGGTCGGCCTCCATCGCCGTGGCGAAGGATGCTTCGACCGTGGAACCAGCTTCGCTGCGTCAGCTCACCTTCGGCGGGCAGTCCTCCGTCAGCATCCCCGCAGGCGCTCCCATCCTCAGCGACCCGGTCGATCTGCAGGTTGCGCAGGGTGCACAGGTCGGCATCAGCCTGTTCTTTCCGGAGCGGGTCACGTCCAACACGCTGCACTCCCTGGCGCTCAAGCGCGCGGTGGTGAGCACACCCGGCGACCACACGCGAGAGACGTCCATCGCGCCGGCCGCGACGTCCACCTCGTCCATCGCGATCAGTGCGGTGTTGGTACCGCAGGCACGTGCGCAGCGGTTGCTGGTGGCATTCGGAGACTCGATCACCGACGGTGCGAGGTCCACGACCGACGCTGACCGCAGCTGGCCAGCCCAATTCGCACAGCGCGTGGCAGCGACCGACCCTGGCCTGTCCGTGGTGAATGCCGGGATCGCCGGCAATCAGTTGTCGCATGAGGGGTACGGCGCAAGCGGCTTGGCCCGCTTCGACCGGGATGTCCTGGCGCTGCCGGGCGTGACGCACATCGTGCTGCTGGAAGGGATCAACGACATCGCCGCGCCGGGGGTCAAGATCGGTTCGCGTTACTTTGCGCCGCCGACAGAGGTGAGAACCGCGGAGCACGTGATCAGCGCCTACCGGCAGCTCATCGCACGCGCGCACGACCATGGGATCAAGGTAATCGGCGCGACCTTGACGCCGTTCGCCGGCAATACAGTCCCCGGCTTTTACTCGCCGCAGAAAGAGGCGGCTCGGCAGACGGTCAACGCATGGATCCGCAACAGCCACGCGTTCGATGCAGTGATCGATTTCGATGCGGTGCTGCGCGATGCCGAGCATCCGCTCCAGCTTCAAGCCCGCTTTGCATCCCGCGACCGGCTCCACCCCAACGATGCCGGCTATGCGGCCATGGCGGACGCGATCGACGTGACGCTTTTCCGCTGAGCGCGCGCTACCTGTTATTCGCTGCGCTGACGCGTATCAGGCGGGCGCGCGGGCGCGGCGTTTGTTGGTGAACCATTTCAGCGTCGCGCTCAGCAGGACCACGCACAGCGAGGCCGGTACGCTGAAAAAAAGCGTGATCATCAGTGCGAACTGAAGCGGTGGCGCCGAGCCGTCTTGCATGACCACCGCACAGACAACGGCGGTAGTGATCACCAGATTGATGATGGCCTTGAGTGACCAGTGCAGCGTGGCGAACCGCAACAGCACGGCACAAATCACGCTGACCAACAGGGCCAGCAGCAGAAAAATGATTAATTTGTCCAACACGTCGTGCGCTCCATGCTGTGCGGATGAGATTCAAGGACGACGCTGCTTTTTAGCGATGTACAGACACGTCAGCGATTCGTCGCAACGCCTTGGCTGGCAGGCCAAAGCGTATGCGTCAAAGACACTGCGTGCTGCACAAGAGCCGTGACATGACGCCACGGCTCTTGCGAATCCCTAATCCCTAATCCCTAATCTCGGCAATCACCCCAACTCGATGCAATCGAACTTCACGTCCGGATCCACATCGGCGTCGTAATCCACGTCGTCGCGCTCGAAGCCGAACAGCTTGAGGAACTCGTGCTTGTAGCCGACGTAGTCGGTGAGGGCAAACAGGTTCTCGGTGGTGACCTGCGGCCACAGCGCCTTGCAGGCGTCCTGTACGTCGTCGCGCAGTTCCCAGTCGTCCAGGCGCAGGCGGTTCTGCTCATCCACTTCGGCGCGCTGGCCGTCTTCGCGGTACAGGCGCTCGCGGAACAGGCGGTCAAGCTGTTCGATGGTGCCTTCGTGCAGGCCCTTTTCCTTCATGATCTTGTAGACCATGGAGATGTACAGCGGCATCACCGGGATGGCCGCGCTGGCCTGGGTCACCACCGACTTGAGCACGGCCACATTGGCGCCGCCGCCACTGGCCTGCAGGCGCGCATCCAGCCGCTGAGCGGTGTGGTCCAGGTCGACCTTGGCCTTGCCCAGCGCGCCGTGCCAGTAGATCGGCCAGGTGATCTCGGTGCCGATGTAGCTGAAGGCCACGCTGCGCGCGCCCTTGGCGAGCACGCCGGCGCCGTCCAGCGCGTCGATCCACAACTCCCAATCCTGCCCGCCCATCACGGTGATGGTGTCTTCGATCTCCTGCTCGGTGGCCGGCTCGATCGAGGCCTGGATGATGGTGTCCTTGTTGGTGTCGATGGCGGTGGCGGTGTAGGTGTTGCCGATCGGCTTGAGCGCCGAACGCTTCACTTCCCCGGTGCTCGGCAGCTTGCGGACCGGCGAGGCCAGCGAATACACCACCAGGTCCACCTGCCCGCCCATCTCGGTCTTGATCAGCTCGATGACCTTGGCACGTGCTTCATCGGAGAACGCATCGCCATTGATCGATTTGCTGTACAGGCCGGCGGCCTTGGCATGCGTGTCGAAGGCAGCCGAGTTGTACCAGCCGGCGGTGCCGGCCTTCTTGTCGCTGCCGGGTTTTTCGAAGAACACGCCCAGCGTGTCCGCGCCGAAACCGAAGGCCGCGGTGATCCGCGAGGCCAGGCCGTAGCCGCTGGATGCGCCGATCACCAGCACCTTCTTCGGGCCGTCGTTGCGCACGCCGCGCGCACGCGTGGCGGCAATCTGGTCGAGCACGTTGCGCTCGCAGCCGAGGGGATGCGTGGTGGTGCAGATGAAGCCGCGCACTTTGGGATGGATGATCAACGTGGACTCCTGGTCAGCAAGATGCTGGCGGCATCTTAGGGCCTGACAGCGCGCTGGGGTAGGTCGCACGCGCCACCCAGGCGGTGCCTGCACACGCCCGCGGGGTGCGAATCGCTTGTGCGCCAACGCACTGCGCGCACCGGGCAGCGCGTGCGCATGCAGCGCGCGGACGTGCAACGGCGCGGCACGGAATGCGCTGGCTGGCGTGACGGCCAGTGCGTGCATCGGACTACGCGCGCTTCCACACGCTGCTGTATGGAAGCGTATCGGTCGGCAGCGCTGCGCACGCAACCGGTGCCTGTGCCGCAGGTGCAACGCCACCCGCCGATACTGAGGCAGCGCGCCTTCACCTCAGTGCGTGGGCGCCCGCAATGCACCTTCACACCACGCCATGGCGTGGCCACAGACGCAGCGCTGCGGACAGAGACCATGGTCGAATTTCGGCACCAGTGGCTGTGCTATGTTCCGGCCCTGCCGTGCCGTGCCTGTCCGCGCCCTATTGGCGATCGTCAAGGCCCCTTTCAGCTGTACGACCGGTAGTCAAGCGAATGTCCCTCCGAAGCGAGCGCGTCACGCAGCTGGGCTCTGTCCCGCGGTTCCGTCTTGGGCCGTTGCTGGTCGAGCCGGAGCGGCTCACGCTGATTGGCGACGGCGAAAACATCACGCTGGAGCCGCGCATGATGGAGGTGCTGGTGGCGCTGGCCGAGCGCGCCGGCGAGGTGATCAGCGCCGAGCAATTGCTGATCGATGTCTGGCACGGCAGCTTTTACGGCGACAACCCGGTGCACAAGACCATCGCCCAGCTGCGCCGCAAGCTGGGCGACGACAGCCGCCAGCCACGCTTCATCGAAACCATCCGCAAACGTGGTTACCGGCTGCTGCCGAAGGTGATCTTTCCCGAGGATTACCGCGGTGCGTTGCCGGGCATGGGTGCGTGGGGGCACGGCAGCCCGTACGTGGGCCTGCGCGCGTTCGACCCGGACCATGCGGAGGTGTTCTTCGGCCGCAGCCACGCCATTGCGCAGGTGCTTGCCGCGGTGCGTGCGCAGTTGCAGAGCCAGCGCGCGCTGGTGTTGCTTAGCGGGGCCAGCGGCTGCGGCAAGACCTCGTTGCTGCGCGCCGGTGTGGTGCCGTTGCTGGCGCAGCCCGGTGGGCTAGATGGCCTGCAGGCGGTGGCGGTGGCGTATTGCAGCCTGGCGGCGTGCCGCGGCGGTGATGTGGCCGACACGCTGACGCGTGCATTGACCGAGTGGGCAGCGGACGGGCGCGCGGTGTTTTCTGCCGCGCAGATGGCCACCTGCACGCAGTGGCTGACGCAGCCGGCGGCGTTGCATGCGGCCATTGCCGAGGCCATGCGCCACGCCGCCCCCGCGCGTGACACCGTGCAGACCCACCGCCATCTGTTGCTGGTGATCGACCATGCCGAAGCGCTGGTGGCCACACCTGGCATCACCGCACAGGACCGTGCTGCCTGCACGGCGTTGCTGCAGGCGCTCTGCGCCAGCACGCACGTGGCGGTGCTGATGGTGACCCGCAGCGATTTCTATCCGCGGCTGATCGAAGCGGTGCCGGAGCTGGTGGAGCTCAAACGTGGCGACGGCCATGTGGATCTGCTACCGCCGCGCGATGGCGAGATCGGCCAGATCATCCGCGTGCCCGCGGCGATGGCCGGGCTGCGTTTCGAAGAAGACCACGACAGCGCCAGCCGCCTGGACGATGTGCTGCGCGACGCCACCGCGCGCCAACCCGATGCACTGCCGCTGCTGCAGCATCTGCTGCAGGCGTTGCACGAACGCCGCAGCGACGATGGCCTGCTTACCTTTGCCGCATATCGCGCACTGGGTGGGCTGGAAGGCGCGCTGGCGCACCATGCCGAACAGACCTTCAGCGTCCTGCCGGCCCCTGCGCAGGCGGCCCTAGGCGACGTACTCACCCAGGTGAGCGTGATCCACCCCGACAGCGCGGCGGTCACCGCGCGGCGGGCGGTATGGTCGGCGCTGCCCGATGCCAGCGGCGCACGCGCACTGGTGGATGCCTTCGTGCAGGCGCGCCTGTTCGTCAGCGAACTGGTTGCCGGCGAGCCGGGCTTTGCAGTGGCGCACGAAGCCTTGCTGCGGCAATGGCCGCGCGCCAGCGAATGGATCCATGAAAATCGTCGCCTGCTGCAGGCACGCAAGCGCCTGCAACTGGCCGCGCAGCGCTGGGCCAGCGAGGGCCGCCGTGACGATCACCTGCTCAACAGCGGCCGCCCCCTGAGCGAGGCGCGCGAAGCGGCGCGGCGCATGCCGCAGGACCTGGACGCGCTGGACGTGGCGTTCCTGCACGCCTGCGAGCGCGCGCACCGGCAACGGCGCGGGCTGTATGCCGCGGCCGCCGCCTTGCTGGTGGTGCTGGCCAGCGCGTCGCTGCTGCTGGGCTGGCAGGCGCGCCAGGCGCAGCAAGTGGCCGAACAACGCCGCGACGAAGCGCAACAACTGGTGGGCTACATGCTGGGCGATCTGGCCGAGCAATTGCGCACCGTGGGCAACCTCAAACTGCTAGACAGCGTGGGCACGCGCGCACTGCGGTATCTGGAAGAACTGCCCAATGCCAGCATGCAGGCCGGCGATCTGATCAACCACGCCCGCGCCCTGCGCACCACCGGCGAAGTGCTGATGAATCAGGGCAAGCTGGACCAGGCGCATGCGGCCTTCACCCGCGCCGCAGCCACCGCCGCGCAGGCACGTACGCTTGCCCCGGATGTCTTGGAGGCGCATGCGGAAACCGGCCAGGCGGCGTATTGGCTGGGCACCATGGCCTACCGCAACAAGCAGTTTCCGTTGGCGCGCAGGCACTGGACGCAGTATCTGGCCGCGAGCGAATGGCTGGTGCGCGCCAAGCCGGACGATCCGCGCTGGCAGCTGGAGTTGTCGTACGCACTCAACAACCTTGCGATGCTGGCCACCACGCAAGGCAATGCCCCAACAGCGATTGGATTCTTTGCGCGCGACATCGCGCTCAAGCGCGTGCTGGTAGCGCGCACGCCGGACAACGCATCGCTGCGTTATGAATTGATCGACAGCTTGTCTGGGCTGAGCCTTGCGCAGGAAAACCAGGGCCTGCTGGCGCCGGCCGAGCAGGGCTATCGCGAGCAACTCGCCATGCTGCGGGTGCTGGTGGATAAAGACCCGGATGCACATGCGTGGCGGCGGCGCCTGGCTGGCTCGTTGATTCGCACGTCCAACCTGGCGCTGGCGCGTGGCCAGCTGGTGCAGGCGCAGCAAGATGCGCGCGAAAGTCTGCGTCTGCTGCAGCCGCTGGCGGCGCTGCAGCCGGACAATGTGGCGTGGCGGCGCGATCTGGCGCACGCCTATGCGCAGGCCGGCTGGGTAGCCGCGCTGGATGGGCACGCAGGGGACGCCACGCAGCAGCTTGCACGCGCGCAGCAGACCATGGCCGAGCTGCTGCAACAGGCGCAGCCACTACCGGAGTGGCAATGGCTGGATGCCATCATCGCGCTGCGTCTGCAGGCCGCGCGCGCACCACCACTGGCGCAGGACTTCGCCCCGATCGTGGCCCGGCTGGAAACCCTGCACGGCGCAAAACCCGATGAAGTTGTCGGTATTTCAGCGCTGGCCCAGGCGCTGGTCTGGCACGGCGAACAACGCGCCGCCGCCGGCGATGACGCTGGTGCGCGCACGGCGTGGCAACGCGCACTGGCGGTGCTCGGCAAGGACGCGGGCAACAGCCGCGACAAGAATTTGCTTGACCCCTGGATCCGCGCACACGTGCATCTGGGGCAACGCACCGCCGTTACGCAACAGCTCGGATGGCTGTACCAAGCGGGCTACCGCCACCCGGGATTCGTCTCCCTCTATGCCCCGCTTTTCAAAGGACAGGACAAGTCATGACGGAATTGAAGGCAAAAGAAAAAGGCAAAGCGAAACCGACCGTGATCATCACATTGACCGTGGCTCGCGTGGAGTTTGGCGGCAATACCGGAAAGGGCGAGTACTTCTACAGTTTCTCACCGGATCTGCTGCTGGTCGGCAAGGGACAACAGGACGTGACCCTGGTGTACCGCTTCGACGATGAGGTGCCTTATCAGTTCCGCATTCGTAGCCTGCTTAGCTCCGATGCGCATGATCAGATCAAGAAGCCCCACATTGCCGAAGATGGCCGCAGTGTTTCGGTCATGAACAAAAACAACAAGGCAACGCTGATCTTTTTCACCGTGATCATCGAAGATGAAAAACGCAAATTGCTGTTCAGCTGCGACCCGCAGGTAGGAAACGACCCGCAAATCTCCCCGCAGTAAGGCATGGCCGCACCTGTCTGGCGGCCTGCCGCTGGACAGGTGTTTGTGTTGCCGCCGATGGCGCATCACAGGTGGATGAGATGTACCGCCTGAGCGCGTGATGCTGCAACGGCGCGTTGTCGGGGTGTTCGCTGGACCATGCCCGCAAGACGGGCGCATCGCTCGGACAGATCCCACGCTGCCCGATATTCAGGGCGCTGCCAGCACTTTCAGATCGCCCCTGCGCGCACCCATGCGTGCGGCTGCAACCGTACGCCCGGCTCGGGCTCGTTGCTGAAAGCCACGTTGATCTGGCCGCGGATGGCCAGACCGCCCGGTACCCCGCCGTGGCCGTTCCAAGGCGGACAGGGGCGGTTGCGCGCGCAGGTCATTGAGCCCACGGCGATCGCCAGGCTGGCGCAAGGCAAGGACGCCGCCGCCTGCGGTGCCACCGCGCAGGGGGTGATCAGCACTTTGAGGTCGCGCTCGCTTGGAGGCAGGGTGTGCAGCGCGGCCCTTGCCCAGGCGCCGGGGAGTTCGGGCTGGGTGGGTGCCGCCCAGGCGCTGGTGGAGAGCAGGACGATCAACACGATGAGGTATCGGACCAGGCGCATGACGGACTCCGCAGCGGACCGGAGCGCGACGCGTCCCCGGGCGGCTCCCGTGGCCGCCGGACGACCTTCGTGGCTGGCAAGGCGCGTGACCTGACGGCAACCTTACGGTTGCTGCCGGAACCTGCCGAAGCGTGGAAATGCTTGCTGAAACAACCACATGCGCAGATCACGCGTTGGTCGCAACGGGCCTGTTCCGCAGCCCACCGCAGCCGTTTGGAGACGGACAGGCCGCCGGATTCTGTCCATGAACTCCGGGTCTAGCGCGACCGGCCAGACCGAGCTCAACCAATAACCCGACGTCAACACCGCAAGGCCAACGCAAAGCCCCCTCCACTCACCGGGCCAGGGAATAGCTCTTCCGATTCCCGATTCCCGATTCCCGATTCCCGATTCCCGATTCCCGATTCCCGATTCCCCATTCCCGATTCCCCATTCCCGATTCCCCATTCCCGATTCCCGATTCCCCATTCCCAACTCCCCATTCCCCATTCCCCGCCCTCAAATCACCCGCAACGTAATCGCCTTCAGCACCGCACGGGTGCGGTCGCGGGTGCCGAGCTTGTCCAGGATGGTGGAGACGTAGTTCTTCACCGTGCCTTCGGCCAGGAACAGGGTGCGGGCGATTTCCTTGTTGGAATAGCCGCCGGCGAGCAGGCGCAGGATCGCCACCTCGCGCTCGTTGAAGGTCTCGCGCGGGGCCTGCTGGTCACGGAACTGGTAGCGGGCGCGTACCGGGTCGGTGCTGACCGGCTGCAGCAGGGTCTCGCCGGCCGCCACGCGGGCGATGGCTTCGTGCAGGTCGTCCGGCGCGGCGTCCTTGAGCAGGAACCCCTGCGCGCCGGCCTCGCAGGCACGCAGCAGCAGGTCGCTGTCGTCGAAGGTGGTGAGCAGCAGCACGGGGGTGCGGTCGCCGCGCGCGCGCAATTGTTCCAGCGCGGCAATGCCGTCCAGGCCGGGCATGCGGATGTCGCTGAGCACCACGTCCACGCGGTGCGTGGCCAGCGCATCGAGCAGGGCCTGGCCGTCGTCGGCCTCGCAGACCACGGTGATGCCCTGCTGCTGCAACAGCGCGCGCAAGGCCGCACGCACCAGCACCTGGTCATCGGCCAGGGCGATCCGGAGCGCGCTCATGCCGGCAGCCTGGCGGTGAGGTGCAGGCCGCCGTGGGCGGCGCGGCGCAGGTCGAGCTGACCACGCAGCGCGGCCAGGCGTTCGCGCATGCCGGCAATGCCGTTGCCTTCGTGGATCTGCTCGGCGCAGCGGCCATCGTCCTGGATGTCCACACACAATGCGCCGGCGTCGCAGCGCACCGCCACGGTCACCGTGTCGGCATCGCCGTGGCGGGCGGCGTTGGTCAGTGCTTCCTGCACCAGCCGCACCAGTGCTTCGGCCACCTGCGGGTCGCTCACGCGTACCTGCGCATCGATCTGCAGCCGCAATGCCGGCCGCGGGAACGGCGCGGCCAGCGCGTGCAATGCGGTGTGTAGATCCAGCCCGGCATCGTCGCGCAAGGACTGCACCACGCTGCGGATATCGCCCAGCAGCTCGCCGGATAACTGCTCCAGCATGCGCAGGTCCTCGCGCGGGGCCAGCGCCGGTTCGGCCCGCAGCAGGCGCAGGTGGATGCGCATGGCGGTGAGTTTGTGGCCGGCCACATCGTGCAGCTCGCGGGCCAGGCGCAGCCGCTCGGCGTCGCGGGCACTGTCGGCCAGCAGCGCGCGGGTGGCCAGCAGATCGGCATTGACGTAGACCAGCGCATCGCGGGCACGCTCGGCGCTGCGTGCGTAGTTGGCGGTGAGCGCGGCGAACGCCTGGAAGCTGGTGTAGATGGCCACCATCAGGAAGGGACGCGGCACACCCGCCTGCACGAACACCGCGTACATGGCCGCGTTCAACACCAGCATCAGCGCCAGCACCTGCGGCGGCTGCCAGCGCATGGCCGCCTGCGCGGCCACCAGCACCAGCAGCACCGGCGAGGTGCCGGTACGTGGTTCCAGCCAGATCAGTGTCACCGCCAGCAGGGCCTGCAGCAGCAGGGCCGCATGCTGTGGCAGCGGCCGTGGCGGCAGCAACGCGCGAAACAGGAACAGGGCGGTGAAGCCGATCACCGTGGCCCAGCGCCACAGCCCGTGCGGCGCGAGATCCTGGCCAAACGACAGGGCGACCGCGACGATGGTGAACACGCCGGCCAGGTTCAGGGGTTTGAGCAGATCACGCAGGAGAGTTGTCATGCGGCGATGCTGACCGCCGCACCCGCCAACAGCAATGGCGGCGATGCAGAAAGTGACTTCCGGCAGGTGGGATCGATGACCTGCGGCCACTGTGGCCGGTGCCGCGCCTGGGCAGACTGGAGTCACTGGCCGAGTGACGGTTCTGCCAGGTGATGCTGGCGCCTGGAAACATGCTGCGGGGCACCGGCAGCACCGGCCTTGCAGATGCGGCCCTTCTTCACCGTGCACACCGTCGCCCTGGCGCATCGCTCCTCACCATCACCCTCATTCCTGGAGTCACCCATGTCTGCATCTCATCTGCTCACCGCGCTCAGCCTGCTTTGGGTGGGCTACGAACTCTGGCTGCGCCGGCAACGTCGCGCCGCCGATGGCGGGGCGCACGACCAAGGCACGCTGGGACAGTTGTGGCGGGTGTTGTCGCTGTCGATCGCGGTGGCGGTGGGGCTGGCCTTCGCCGGCATCAGCCACTGGCCGCCGGCCTGGCAGGAGCCGCTGCGCTGGGGTGCCTGCGCGCTGATCGCCGGCGGCCTGGGGCTGCGGGTGTGGGCGATCCAGGTGCTGGCGCGCTGGTTCACGGTGGATGTCACCATCCAGGCCGACCACCAACTGGTGCGGAGCGGCCCATACCGCTGGTTGCGCCACCCCTCCTACACCGGCGCGTTGCTGTGCTTCTACGGAATGGCGCTGGGCATGGGCAATGCGCTGTCACTGCTGGTGATCGTGCTGCCGGTGACCTGGGTCTTCCTGCGCCGCATCCGCGTGGAAGAAGCCGCGCTGCGCCACGCCTTCCCCACCCGCTACGCCGAGTACGCCACCCAGAGCTGGCGCCTGCTGCCACTGGTGTGGTGAATACGCACGCGGTCACAGCGGCAGATCCCCGCGTGGCGGCGCTTCGTCAGGCTGGACAGAGATTCGGTGTGCATGGCGCCTGCGGTGCTGCCGCTACGCTGTGGCGCCACCGCAGGCGCAGCGTGATAGCGAAGAGGCCGTGTTTTAACCGTGGCGGCGCATCCGGGCACATCCGGGCCGGCCGCCTGCATCGCTGTACACCCACGTGTGCGCGTTGGCCGCGACGGTTCGCGCCACGGGCGATCGTCTTACACTCTGAGGCTGCCCCCGCCGCCCCCGCCTTCGATGATCATTTCTGCCGCTTCCGATTACCGCGCCGCCGCCGAAGCCCGTTTGCCGCCGTTCCTGTTCCATTACATCGATGGCGGCGCGTATGCCGAACACACCTTGCGGCGCAATGTCTCGGACCTGGCGGATATCGCGTTGCGTCAGCGCGTGCTGCGCAACATGTCCGATCTCAGCCTCAGCACCGAGCTGTTCGGCGAGACGCTGGCCATGCCGGTGGCGCTGGCACCGGTGGGGCTCACAGGCATGTATGCACGCCGCGGCGAAGTGCAGGCCGCGCGTGCAGCCGCTGCGCGTGGCATTCCGTTCACGCTGTCCACGGTGTCGGTGTGCTCGATCGAGGAAGTGGCACCGGCGATCGACCGCCCGATGTGGTTCCAGCTGTATGTGCTCAAGGACCGCGGCTTCATGCGCAACGCGCTGGAGCGCGCCAAGGCCGCCGGGGTGACCACGCTGGTGTTCACTGTGGACATGCCCACGCCGGGCGCGCGCTACCGCGATGCGCATTCGGGCATGAGCGGGCCCAACGCCTCGCTGCGGCGCATGCTGCAGGCGATGACGCACCCGCGCTGGGCGTGGGACGTGGGCCTGCTCGGCAAGCCGCATGACCTGGGCAATATTTCGACCTACCGCGGCAGCCCCACCGGATTACAGGATTACATCGGCTGGCTGGCAGCCAATTTCGACCCCTCCATCTCGTGGAAGGATCTGGAATGGATCCGCGAGTTCTGGACCGGGCCGATGGTGATCAAGGGCATCCTCGACCCGGAGGACGCACGCGACGCGGTGCGCTTCGGCGCCGACGGCATCGTGGTGTCCAACCATGGCGGGCGCCAGCTCGATGGCGTGCTGTCCAGCGCGCGCGCATTGCCGGCGATTGCCGATGCAGTGAAGGGCGAGCTGAAGATCCTGGCCGACTCGGGCATCCGCAGTGGGTTAGATGTGGTGCGCATGCTGGCGCTGGGTGCCGATGCCGTATTGCTCGGCCGCGCGTTCGTGTACGCACTGGCCGCCGGCGGCCAGGCCGGCGTGGAAAACCTGCTAACCCTGATCGAGCGCGAGATGCGCGTGGCGATGATCCTCACCGGCACGCATTCCGTGGCCGAGATCAGCGGCGACACATTGAGCCGGGTAACGCGCGAGGCGGCGGTTGTGCCTTGAGGCTGGGGATCGGGAATTGGGAATTGGGAATTGGGAATTGGGAATTGGGAATTGGGAATCGTTAGAGCATCGCGCGCGTACGGTTTTCGATGTCCTGGGCTTGCTGCTTTTGGTTGAGCTAGCAACAGGCATGGTTACCTCACAGCGACCAACTCCGCGCCCTTCGTAGGAGCGCGCTTGCGCGCGATGGGGCATCACCGGGACAGCTTCATCGCGCGCGAGCGCGCTCCTACGTGAGAGGTGCTGCCCTCAGCTATTCCGATCATATCTAGCGCACGCCACCGGCAAAGTGCCGCAGGCCCATCATGCATGATCTGTCCCTGGCACCTAGCCGGGCAAAATCTGCACCCAGCACCTAGCCAGGCAACACCTGCTTCAACGCCAGCACTTCCGCCCAGGGATCCTTGCGCTGACGCTTTGCGCGCTGCACGGCCTTGTCCAGCGGGAACGCATCCGGGCCGCTGAGTTTGCCCAACTCCTCCCAGCGCAGCGGCACCGCCACGGTGGCGTGCTCGCGCGCGCGTAGCGACCACGAACACACGCTGGTGTTGCCGCGCCCGTTGCGCAGCCAATCAATAAAAATCACGCCGTGGCGCTTGGCCTTGCTCATGGTGGCCACGTAACGCTCCGGGGCCTGGGTGGCCAAGGCCTGTGCGAAGGCTTCGCAGAAATCACGTGCCTGGTCCCAGCTGGCTTGCGGCACGATCGGCACCACCACGTGCAGCCCTCTTCCACCCGACAGGCGCACGACGCTTTCGAGCCCGGCCGCACGCAACTTGCTGCGGATCTCGCGTGCGGCCGCCACCACCTGCGTCCAGGCCACGCCGTCACCCGGATCCAGGTCGAACACCAACCGGTCGGGGTGCTCGGGGTCATCCACCCGCGCGCCCCAGGGATGCAGCTCCAGGGTGTTCATCTGCACCAGTTCCAGCAGCCCGGCTACGTCTTCGATGTACAGATAATCTTCGGTGCCGCTCTTCTGCTTGAGCGGGATGGCCTTGATGTGCGCACCTAGATGGCGGCCTTCGTGCTTCTGGAAAAAGCACGCACCCGCAGCGCCATCGGGGCAGCGCAACAACGACAACGGCCGGCGCGCGATCTCCGGCAACACCAGCGGTGCAACCGCGCGGTAATACGCGGCCACATCGCCCTTGCTGATGCCGGCGGCAGGGAACACCACGCGCTCGGGATGGGTAATGGCAATGCCGTCTGGCGCGGTAGAGGCCGATGCCTTCGTTTTCCGTGTGGATGGCGCTGCCGTTGCTGTCGAGGTTTTCCTGGCCGATGACGTAGCTGGTATGCGTGCCGTTTTGGACGATGCGGCTTTGGTCGGCGTGGCCGGCTTGCCGGACGCTGCGGACCCGCTGCGCTTGCCCGACCTCGCCGCAGACGATGCGCTGGCGGCAGCCACCACGCCTCGTGTGGTCACACGTGGCGAGGCATTGCCCGTGGCCGCTGCTGACGACTTGCCCGGCTTTCCTGGCTTGGCAGCGGAACTGGCTGCAGATGCCACACGTTGTTTGGCGACACGCGACCGTGTGCTGACCTCGGCCGCAGTGGAAGACTTGCCCGCCTTCCCCGGCTTTGCAGCCGAACCGCCAGCCGATACCGTCGCAGTGCGCGTCGCTGCAGCACGTGAGGCCTTGCCCGCAGCAGCTGCAGCCGTCCGCGTGCGTGCTCCCCGCGCCTTGCCCGGCGTGGCGCGGTCGCCGCCCAGATCGCTCATTGGTTTGTCCTCGCGTAAACGCTTGAAGGCCGCCTGCCGCAGCAGGCCCTGCTTGGCCCAACCGCGAAACGCCACCTCGGCAATCAACACCGGGCGTACCCAGTGCACATCGCGCGGCCGGCCGGGAATGTGCGCGGGCAATTCCAGCGTGGGCTGCGGGCTGTGCAATGCCTGCAATTGCGCGGTGATCTCGCCGAGCAGGGCACTGTCGAAACCGGTCCCGACCCGGCCCACGTAGCGCAGCTGCGTGCCCACCAGCTGTGCTAGCAACAGGGCGCCAAACCCGCTGCGTGCGCCCTTGGGGTCGGTGTACCCCACCACCACGAACTCGTCGCTGTCTTCGTGCTTGGTCTTGACCCAATCGGCGCTGCGCCCGCCACGGTACGGCGCGTCCGCGCGTTTGCTGACGATGCCTTCCCAGCCTTTGTCGGCACTGGCGGCGAACACCTCCGGTCCGCGGCCGATCACATGCGCGCTATAGGCCAGCGTGCCCGGTGTTTCGCCGAGCAACGCACGCAACAACTGCTTGCGCTCCAGCAGCGGGGTGGCGCGCAGATCCACGCCGGCAACGCCGAGCAGATCGAACACCAAGTAGCGCAACGGTTGACGCGCAGTGCCGTCGATGGCGCGTTGCAGCGCGGAGAAATCGCTGCGGCCTTGCGCGTCGAGCACCACCAGTTCGCCATCCAGGCGCGCATCGCGCACCGGCAATGCCTGCACGGCTTTGGCAACTTCCGGAAAGCTGTCCGTCCAGGCCTGATCGTTGCGCGAGCGCAGCTGCGCCTGGCCATCGACCAGATCGGCCAGCAACCGGTAACCATCCCACTTGATCTCGTGCAGCCACTGCGCACCATCCGGCGCCTCAGCGCGTAGCAACGTCAGTTGTGCGCGCAAGCCGGTAGGGCAGGCCGCATCGCGCGCGCCCGGCAAGGCCAGTGCACGCGTGCGCCAGTGGGCCTGTGTGGCTGCGGAAGCACGCGGGCGGCTGGCGGATGCGGATTGTTCTGTCACCAACGCCTCGGCCGGCGTGCGTCGACGACGGCTGGCCTTGGCACGGCGCGCCGGCACGGCGGCGGCCGATGGAGTCTCAATCGCCCGCGCTGTGGCGTCGGAATCGGCCACCAACGCATCGGCATCCAGATCGGCGGCATGGGCGTCGTCGCGCTTGATCAACAACCACTGCGGCTGGCGTCCACGCAAGCGGGTGCGTACCAGTGCAAAGCCACCGCGCAGCTTGTCGCCCTGCAGGTCAAAGTCCAGCTTGCCGGCATCCAGCGCCGCCAACGCATCGCCGTCGCAGTGCCAGGTGCCGTGGTCGAATACCTGCACGTGTCCCGCCCCGTACTGCCCTTGCGGGATGTCGCCCTCGAAGCCCGCGTACGCAAGCGGGTGATCCTCCACCTGCACCGCCAGGCGTTTTTCGCCAGCACGCAGCGACGGGCCCTTGGGCACCGCCCAACTCTTGAGCACGCCATCGGCTTCCAGGCGAAAGTCGTAATGGCGCGAACTGGCGTGATGCAGTTGCACCACGAAGATCGGCTGCCGATGCGCTGTCGCCGCGGCGTCATCGGCCGGCTCCGGGGTCTGGTCGAAGCGGCGCTTGCGGGTGTAGTCGCGCAACGACATCGGCGCTTACCCGGCCTTGCGCCGCGGCGCCGCCTTCTTGGTGGCTTTCGTGGCGGTTTTCTTGGTCGCTTTCTTTGCCGCCTTCTTGGTGGCGGTTTTCTTGGCCGGCGCCGTGTCAGCCGCGGCCGTGGTTTTCTTTGCCGGGGTACGCGTATTGGCTTGCAGGCTTTTTTGCAGCAACGACATGAAGTCCACCACGTTGGTGGTGGCGTCTTCGTGCGGGGCCGGTTCGTCGTCCACCTGCGTGGTGCCGCCCTTGGCGTGGATGCGCTTGCGCAAGATCTGCTCGAGCTTGCCGCGGAACTCGTCGTGGTAATCCTCCGGCTGCCACTTGCCGGACATCGACTCGATCAGCTGCTTGGCCATCTCCTGCTCCTTGGCGGTGATGCGGTACTCGCTCACCGCCCCGGACGGCAGCTTGAAATCTTCCGGGTCCACCACTTCCTGCTGATAACGCAGCAGCAGCAGGATCAACGCATCGCCCTGCGGCATCACTGCGGCCAGGTATTCGCGGGTGCGGATCACCACCTTGGCAATGCCTACCTTGCCGGTATCGCGCAAGGTCTCGCGCAGCAGCACATAGCCTTTTTCGGCCTTCTTGCCGGGCACCAGGATGTAGGGCTTTTCGAAGTAGCGCGGGTCGATGTCGGCGGCATCGACAAAGGTCTCGACTTCCACCGTCTCGTGACTTTCCGGCGCTGCGGAGCGGATGTCCTGCTCCTCGACGATCACATAGCTGCCCTTGTCGTACTCGAAGGCCTTGACGATTTCCTTCCACGGCACTTCATCGCCGGTGTCGGCGTTGACGCGCTCGAAGCGGATAGGCTTCTTGTCGCGCGAATCGAGCATGCGAAAATGCAGGTCCACCTTGCGCTCGCCCGACATCAGCGAGACCGGCACGTTGAGCAGGCCAAACGACAGCGTTCCGGTCCAGATCGGTCGTGCCATCAGTGCGCCACTCCATGCACGGCCGCATCGGGAATATGGTCCAGCGCCAGCCAAGCGTCCTCGACCACATCGCGGGCATGCGGCCAGTCCAAGCGCGAGTCGCCACGCATGCTTTCCCACTGTGCGGCCAGTGCCTGCTCGCATTGCAGATCTGCACCGCGTGGCCAGTCGGCGGCGTGGGTGATGCGGGCGAAGGCATATGCAGGAGAGAGATCGCGCCAGGTGGGCCCGCCGCGCCGGCGACGGCGCTGGAAATCGGCCACGCTGTAACAGTGGAAATCCTGCGCAACACCTGCCGCATCGCTCTGCGGCGTACGGCGCTTGCGCTCGGTTGGTGCCGGCGCAGCGTGCGCGCTGAACAGGCGACGATCGGGGCGACGGTCCAGGGGGCGCATGGCGGACTCCACGTGCTGGCGTTTGGGGGAGCACAGCAGTAACGCGGGCGCCGTGAGCCATGCGTGAGAAATTCGCTTGCAAACTGCGATTTGCGTCGCCTTCACCACCGACGCGGTGAACTGCGTACCCGACCCTGCTGGAGACCTACGATGTCCCGTGACCCACTACGCGATCAGCCGACGCATCCCGGCGAACAGCATGGCAAGCGTGACGCCGAACATTACGAAGACCGTGGCGCCGGCGACGCCCCCGAGACCGTCATTCCCGCCGACGACGATACGCCCGCCAAGACGCCCGGCACTGCGCCGTAAGCGGCGCGCGTTGGACTGCGTGCGGGATGTTGCAGGCGCCGGGAGGCTGCGGCGGGAAAGCTTCATCGCGCGCAAGCGCGCTCCTACCAGGGCGTGGTAATTGCGCCAAGGTGTCGTGAGCGCGAGCGCTAGGTGTTTGAGGCTTTTAGCGCATTCAGAACTGGATGCGCTGTGCCTTGGGAATTTCTCGGAAAACTGTGGCGAGTGATCCGGGCGCCCGGTTGATCTTGGCCCTGCGCGCTATTTGGTATTCAGCCAACAAGCGAGGTCGTTACACGTCTGCCAACCCCCGCGCAGGGTTACACCCGCTTGGCCAGCTGCAGCTGCGCGAATTCGTCGTCGCTAAACAGGCGCGAGCGCACCAAAAAACGCACGCCCTCGCCGTTTTCCAGCGAAAACATCCCGCCGCGCCCGGGCACCACATCGATGATCAGCTGCGTGTGCTTCCAGTATTCGAACTGCGGCGCGCTGATATAAAACGGCGCACCACCGATCTCGCCAAGCAGCACATCACGGTCGCCCACAATGAAGTCGCCCACCGGGAAGCACATCGGCGACGACCCATCGCAGCAGCCGCCAGATTGATGGAACAGCACGTCACCGTGACGCGCACGCAAGGTGTCGATCAGCTGTAGTGCGTGCAGGGTCGCCATGACCTGCAGTGGTAGAGCGACCTCGGTTGTGTTGTGCACTATTTCTCTCCGCTGCTCACTCAGCAGCTCCGTACACTGGCAAGCAGTCTGCTCGAACGTGCTGACACGTCGCCGTGAAAGCATTCGTCTGCGTCATTGTCCGGCAAGCGCACCGAGGCATGCGGCAGGATGGACCTACCACATGCCGCTCGCCTTGCATCAGAAGAACCCAAGCGCCTTTGGCGAATAGCTCACCAGCAGGTTCTTGGTCTGCTGGTAGTGGTCGAGCATCATCTTGTGGTTTTCGCGGCCGATGCCCGACTGCTTGTAGCCACCGAAGGCGGCGTGCGCGGGATAGGCGTGGTAGCAGTTGGTCCACACGCGGCCGGCCTGGATCGCGCGGCCCATGCGGTACAGGCGCGAGGCATCGCGGCTCCACACGCCGGCGCCCAGGCCGTACAAGGTGTCGTTGGCGATCGCCAGCGCGTCGGCCTCGTCCTTGAAGGTGGTCACCGACACCACCGGGCCGAAGATTTCTTCCTGGAACACGCGCATCTTGTTGTGGCCCTTGAACACCGTGGGCTTGACATAGAAACCGTCGGATAGCTCCCCGTCGAGCATGTTGCGCTCGCCACCGATCAGGATTTCGGCGCCCTCCTGCTTGCCGATGTCGATGTAGGACAGAATCTTTTCCAGCTGCTCGCTGGAAGCCTGCGCGCCGACCATGGTGTTGGGATCGAGCGGGTTGCCCTGCTTGATCGCCGCCACGCGTGCGAGCGCTTTTTCCATGAACTTGTCGTAGATCGATTCCTGGATCAGCGCGCGCGAGGGACAGGTGCACACCTCGCCCTGGTTGAAGGCAAACAGCACGAAGCCTTCCACCGCCTTGTCGAGAAAATCGTCGTCTTCGGCCATGACATCGGCAAAGAAGATGTTGGGCGATTTACCACCCAGCTCCAGCGTCACCGGAATCAGGTTCTGGCTGGCGTACTGCATGATCAGCCGGCCGGTGGTGGTTTCGCCGGTGAAGGCAATCTTGGCGATGCGCGGATTGCTGGCCAGCGGCTTGCCCGCCTCCAGTCCGAAGCCGTTCACTACGTTGAGCACGCCCGGCGGCAGCAGATCGCCGATCACCTCCATCAGCACCAGGATCGAGGCCGGGGTCTGCTCGGCCGGCTTCATCACCACACAGTTGCCGGCGGCCAGGGCAGGCGCGAGCTTCCAGCAGGCCATCAGCAGCGGGAAATTCCACGGGATGATCTGCCCCACCACGCCGAGCGGTTCGTGGAAATGATAGGCGATGGTGTCGCTGTCGATCTCGGAGATGCCACCTTCCTGCGCGCGGATGGCACCGGCGAAATAGCGGAAGTGGTCCACGCATAGCGGCACGTCGGCGTTAAGCGTTTCGCGCACTGGTTTTCCGTTGTCCCAGGTCTCGGCATACGCCAGCAATTCCAGGTTCTGCTCGATGCGGTCGGCGATCTTGAGCAGCACGTTGGAGCGATCGGTGGTGGAGGTCTTGCCCCACGCCTCCTTGGCCGCGTGCGCGGCATCCAACGCTGCTTCGATATCTGGCGCGGTAGAGCGCGCGATCGAGGTGAAGACCTTGCCGGTGATCGGCGTGGTGTTGTCGAAATACTGACCACCCTGCGGTGCCACCCACGCCCCACCGATGAAGTTGTCGTAGCGTGGTTTGAAGATGGATTGCGGGTCGGTGTTGAGGGACTTGGCGGAAGGAAGTGCATTCATCGGAGTCTCCTGCAGGGGCGAATCCGCACGTGTATACCCAAGCACCATTTGCACGCAATGGTGCGCGCGACGCTGTTGCATTGCGTCATCGCTGCGCAGTTGCCGTAGTGCGCATCGCGCTGCAATTGCGCTGCAGCGCGTCATTGCCGAACGCCCCCGTGCAATCTTCAGCCGGCGTGAAATCCACGCCGGTGCGTGCGCGGGCGTGTCTGGCTCATGCGCGACTCAACCCTGCGATGCGGCGCCAGGCAGTGCAGCCATCGCGGCCGTGCAGTCCGGCACGCGCTCCAGTTCCGAGGCCTGCAGCTGCCAGCCGGCCTGCGCTGACGTGGCGTCCCAGCGATAGGTCCAGTGCAGGCGTGTGTCGCCGGCACAGCTGTCGATACTCACTGCATCGCCCGTCTGGCCCCGTTCCGGGAATGCCACATCGGTCCTGGTCAGCAGTGCCCGGCGTGCAGGGTCGGACGCGTGCATGACGTAGCTGGTGCGCACCTGGCCCAACGCGGCGGCCGTCGCTGGTGGCCGCATCTTTGCAGGCTGCTCAAGCAACCAGCGATGCACCTGCGACACGGCCGGGCTATCGGCGGGAAACGTGCGGATCACCCGCAGTTGCGCCTGTTCAGTGGCAGGTGCAGCTGCAACCGCTTGCGCGCCGGTGGCACACAGGGCTGCAAAGAAAACCAAGATCATCGAACGCATCACATGCTCCGTGCGGTGTGCTTGGCCGCAGCTTAGCATCACGATTCCGGCGGGCACTATGGCGTTATCGCTCCACAGATCCAGATGGCATTGCCGGTGGTGTGGAGCTCACCCATGTCGCGAGCTGCTCACGTGGCTCGACCAGCAACATGCCGTCATCGTGCTCAGCCATCGCATACGGCATGCCCACGCCCGGGACCATGAACACCCTCTTGCGGGACGGTGTGACCTGCGTGCCGAAGACGTTCTCTCACCGCAACGCACGTTTTGTGCGCCGAACAGTTGCGCGGTAACCGCGTTTGCCGCGCCGCGCGCGGAACGCGTGCGGTGGACTGTAGTGCATGCGCCCTGCCTGCCGACAGCCGTGACTATGCCGAACCTGCCGCACGCCAGGCGTGCACCGCTGCGGTCACGCGCGCGCCATGCACCGAGGAGATGTCACGCGCGGCAAAATCCCGCGGGCACCGCTGTACCTGCGCTGCAAGCTGCAGGCAAGCGGCGTGACCATGCGCTACTACGGTGTCACGCTCACCGGCATCCAACGCCAGCAAGATCGAGAAGCCCGTTGCAGACATGTTGCAGTTCACGTCCAGCCAATACCCATCGTCTGCATCGCGCAGCAGAAACCAGTCGGCCGGTGCGTGGTCTACGACGATCATGCGGGCCTCTCGTGTATGCAGGCGATAGCAGTCAGTGGGTAGGAGCGCGCTTGCGCGCGATGCGGTGTTGTCTGATGCATCTGCATGCGTGCCAAGCCGCGCCAATCAAGTGCCAGGTGACGCTCTAAGGCGGCGCTCTACACACTTGAGACATTCAGCACATGAAGCAGAAGCGCGCGCGTGGCCAGGCGTCATGGGAATGCCTCATTGCGCGCGAGCGCGCTCCGTTACGAAGCAGCGCGCAGTCGGGCGCGTGCTTCATGGCGAGCGCCCGTCAGCTGCCAAAATCCCACTGCAGGCCTACGGTGTAAGTGCGGTCCGGGCCGGGTTCGTAATAGCGGCCGTTGCCGTCGTTGACGATCACCGAGCCCACGTACGCGCGGTCCAGCGCGTTGTCGATGCGGGCGAAGGTGCGCAGTACGCCGTGGGCGGTGGTCCAGCGCCGTGAGGCTTCCAGGTTCACCAGCGCGTAGCCGGCCGCGCGCTCGGTGGCCAGGTCGTTGACCACGGTGGCATCGGAGACCACCGATTCGGCGGCGAACTGCCACTGCAACGGCTGCCATTGCCAGCGTGCGAACAGCTGCTGCCGCGGCACGCCTGGCAGCCGCGCGCCGCTGGCCACCGGTGCGGTGGGCGTGGCGCAGCCGCTACTGGCGCAGGTGAGGTAGCCGTCGCGCACGGTGGCGTCGACAAAGGTATAGGCCAGTTGCACCTGCTGGGTTTGGCCGATTGGCTGCTGCCAGCTAAGCTCCGCGCCCTGGCGCCGGGTGGCGCCGATGTTGCGGAAGGTGCTGCGGCCGTTGGTGTTGCTGGCCACTGCCAGTTCGTCGTCGGTGTCGGCGCGGAACAGCGCCAGTTCCAGCGCCGCACCGCTTTGCGAACGCCACTTGGTGCCCACTTCGACATTGCGGCTTTTCGCCGCGCCCAGGTCCAGCGCCAGGCCGGCGCCGCCGTCGCTGCGGTAGCCCAGTTCGTTGAAGGTGGGCGTCTCGAACCCGCGTCCCACCGAGGCATACACCCGCAGATCGTCGCTGGCGCGGAACACGATGCCGGCCACCGGCGTGGTGGCCGAATAATCGCGCCGGCCGCTGTCGTCCGGATTACGCCCGACGATGTAGTTGTCGTCGGAACGGAAGCGCACCTCGCTGTGGCGCACGCCCAGCAGCGCCGACCAGCGGTCGCTCCACTGCCACCACGCCTGCGCGAACTGGTCCACGTTCTCGACCTGATCGCGCTGGTTGCGGCGCAGCGCGCCCTTCACCCCGAGCGTGGTGCCGACGAAGTTTTCGTAACCGGTGCGGTGCTGGCGCTGGCGGTCGACGTTGGCCCCCACGGTGAGCTGCAGCGGCCGCCCCAGCGCCTGACCTTGCCAGGCCCAGCGCGCATCGGCGCCTTCATAATTGCTGTCCAGGTCGATCACCCCGCCCGAGTGCAGCGGATTGCGCTGCACCGCCACCGGAATCGCCAGGAACTGCTCCACGCTGCGCTGGCCGCCGTAGGCCATCAAGCGCAGCGTCTGGGTATCGAATTGCTGGGTGAAAATCGCTCCGGCCTGCGACTGCCGCACCGACTTGCGGGTGTTGAACTGCGTGGCCACCGCGGTGGCCTGGCGCGGGTCGGCGTTGACCTGTGCGCGGGTCAGGCCCAACGGGTCCTGTGCGTCCGGGGCATCCAGATAGTTGAGCACCAGGTCCAGCCGGCTGCCGGGCGCCAGGTCGAAGCCGAGCTTGGCGTTGACCGACTCACGCTTGGCGCGGCTGTGGTCGCGGAAGCCGTCGGTTTCGAAGTGGTTCGCGGCCAGGTTGTAGTGCACCGCACCCTGCTGGCCGAGCAACTGCGCCCCGGTATTGACGGTGGCATTGCTGCCGTAGGTGGCACGCAGCCGCCATGGGTCGTCGGGCTTGCCGTCCGCGCTCCACAGCTGCAGCACGCCGCCGGAGGAGTTGCCGTACAGCACCGAGAATGGCCCGCGCAGCACTTCCACCCGCTGCGCGCCCAGTACATTGAAGTGCGAGAGCTGGCCCTGGCCGTCGGGCATGCTGGCCGGGATGCCGTCCACCAGCAGGCGCACGCCGCGCACGCCGAAGGTGGAGCGCGCACCGAAGCCGCGGATCGACAGCTGGGTGTCCTGCGCGTAGTTCTGGCGGTCGCGCGCCACCAGCCCGGGAATGCCGTCCAGCAGTTCGGACACCTGCGCGCCGCGGCGGTTGTCGTCATCGGCCGCCACCACCGTGAACGAGGCCGGCAGGTCGAAGTCGTCCACGCCGTGCACCCGCGCGGCATCCACCTGCACAGCGGGCAACGCGGCAATCGGCGGGGCCGCGTCGGCGGCCAGGGCGAGCGACGACGCGCTCGCTACGAACAGGCCGCACGCGGCGGCCAACAGGGTCAGTCTGGGCATGGCGCTAGTGTCCCTCATCCGTACTGTGGCCGCATCGTTTCGTACGGAACGAAGCATGCTACCCCGCGCCGTGCCCTGTTAGGATGAGGCGGTTTGGCCGTGCCGCGGCCCGACGCCCGGCAGTATCCCCACCTTCCGTCCTCCAGCGAGTCATGCCGTGTCCTTCTTTGCAAATGTAGAACAGGTTCCAGGCGACCCCATCCTGGGCCTGACCGAGGCCTACAACGCCGACAGCCGCCCAAACAAGGTCAATCTGGGTGTTGGCATCTATTACGACGAAAACGGGCGCATCCCGCTGTTGCGTGCCGTGCAGAAGATCGAGCAGCAGCTCGCGCTGGATGCCAAACCGCGCGGCTACCTGCCCATCGACGGCCTGGCCGCCTACGACAAGGCCACCCAGGAGCTGCTGTTCGGCGCCGAGTCGGCGCTGGTGGCCTCCGGCCGCGTGGCGACCTCGCAGACCGTCGGCGGCAGCGGTGCGCTGCGCGTGGGCGCGGACCTGCTCAAGAAGCTGCTGCCCACCTCCACCATCGCCATCAGCAACCCCAGCTGGGAAAACCACCGCGCGGTGTTCGGCGCGGCCGGCTTCGAGGTGGTGGATTACACCTATTTCGACGCCGCCAGCCACGGGCTGAACTTCGACGGCATGCTGGCCGACCTGGCCAAGCTGGAGCCGGGCACGGTGGTGCTGCTGCACGCCTGCTGCCACAACCCCACCGGTGCCGACCTCAGCCGCGAGCAGTGGAAGCAGCTGGCCGGCCTGTTGAAAGAACGCAACCTGTTCCCGTTCGTGGACATCGCCTACCAGGGCTTCGACAAGGGCATCGAGGCCGACGCCTACGCGGTGCGCCTGCTGGCGGCCGAAGGCATCGACACCTACGTGGTGGCGAGCTCGTACTCCAAGTCGTTCTCGCTGTATGGCGAGCGCGTGGGCGCGCTGTCGGTGGTCTCGGCCACGGCCGCCGAAGCCAAGGCGGTGCAGTCGCAGGTCAAGCGCATCATCCGCACGATCTACTCCAGCCCGTCCACGCACGGCGCCGCATTGGTGGCCGGCGTGCTGACCAGCCCGGAGCTGCGCGATGTGTGGGAGCAGGAACTCACCGAAATGCGCGAGCGCATCCACGCGTTGCGTGCCGGCCTGGTCGCCAAGCTGGCCGCGCTGGGCGCACCGGAGTTCGAGTTCATCCAGCGCCAGGCCGGCATGTTTTCGTACTCGGGCCTGACCAAGTCGCAGGTGGACCGCCTGCGGGACGAGTTCGCGATCTATGCCGTCGGCACCGGCCGCATCTGCGTGGCCGCGCTGAGCCAGCGCAATCTGGACTACGTGGCCCAGGCCGTGGCCACGGTCAGCCGCGGCTGATCCTGCGCCGCCGCTTGCGCGATGAAGAGCCGGGAGCGCTGACGCCTCCCGGCTTTTTTGTGGGCGACGCGCACTGCGATAGGCGCGCAAAGATGCAAAGCGCGCAGCCGGTGATCGAAATCTAACGGCGCAATGGCGACAATGGCGGCCCACTTCCTGCACAGGCTGCCCGCTCCATGTCGCGTCCCTCGCTGACCCGCTTCCTGATCGAAGAGCAACACGCCGGCCGTATCGACCCGGAATTGCGCCAGCTGATCACCATCGTCTCACGCGCCTGCAAGCGCATCTCCATCGCCGTGAGCAAGGGCGCCCTGGGCGGCGTGCTGGGCGATGCCGGCACCGGCAACGTGCAGGGCGAGGCGCAGAAGAAGCTCGACGTGCTGAGCAACGACATCCTGCTCGAAGCCAATGCCTGGGGCGGCCACCTCGCCGCCTGCGCATCGGAAGAGATGGACCACAGCCAGCCAGTACCGGACCAATACCCCAGCGGCGATTTCCTGCTGCTGTTCGACCCGCTCGATGGCAGCTCCAACATCGACGTCAACGTCTCGGTCGGCACCATCTTCTCGGTGCTGCGCGCGCCCAAGGGCACCGAAAAGCCCGGCGACGAACACTTCCTGCAGCCGGGCACGCAACAGGTGGCCGCCGGCTATTGCATTTACGGCCCCAGCACCATGCTGGTACTCACGCTGGGCCACGGCACCCACGCCTTCACCCTGGAGCGTGAGGAAGGCAGCTTCCTGCTAACCCAGGCCGACATGCGCGTGCCCGAAGACACCGCCGAATTCGCCATCAACATGTCCAACCAGCGCCACTGGGAGCCGGCCATGCAGGCCTATGTGGGCGACCTGCTCGCCGGCAAGGACGGTGCGCGTGGCAAGGATTTCAACATGCGCTGGATCGCCAGCATGGTGGCCGACGTGCACCGCATCCTGACCCGCGGCGGCATCTTCATCTACCCCTGGGACAAGAAGGACGCGTCCAAGCCCGGCAAGCTGCGCCTGATGTACGAAGCCAACCCGATGGGCATGCTGGTGGAACAGGCCGGCGGCGCCGCGACCACGGGGCGCGAGCGCATCCTGGATATTCAACCGACGCAACTGCATCAGCGTGTGCCGGTGTTTTTGGGCTCAAAGAACGAAGTGGCCGAGGCGACGCAGTATCACGTGGAGTTCGACAAGGCGCAGGGCTGAGGGTTCGGCTCGCGCGACAAGCAACATTGATCGATGCAAGACACCCGCCCAGTGCGGGTGTCTTTTTATGCAACGCATGCCGATGGCGTCGCTGGCGATGCGCTGGGGCGCGAGACCTGCGCCAACGCCCCGCTTCGTGCCGTGAGTTGACTCACCAGCGCCCGGCGGTGAGTATCGCCCTCGGGCCGGGGTGGGACGGTCTACGGGAAGTCAATCTCTACGCGCAGTGCCCTGCAAGCGGTCGCATGACTGCACGCGGGGATCACGTATCGGCAAGGGAGTTCTCATGAAAACCGCATGCGTTGCACTGGTGGCTGCCCTCATGTTGCAAGCCACACCCGCCTTCTCCGCATCAACCACGCCATCGCCACTGGTCGGAACCTGGCTGCTGGATACCAGCAGTCTTCCGATGCCAGCAGCGGTACGCCCCAAGCGTGTCGTCCTGGAGTTCAAACAGGTTCCAGGCAACAAATGGGCAACCAGCGCCGAAATCATCGAACACGACAACAAGACGCTGCAGGCGCAATCCACGCTATTGCTGGACGGCACGCCGGGTAAGGCCTCGGGCACTTACCTGGTGGATCGCGCCGCAGTCAAAATGCCCGAGCCCGGCGTGCTGGTGATGCAGTTGATGTATCAAGGTGTTCCGGCATCCACACGCACCTATACGGTCAGTGCCGACGGCAAGGTCATGACCGAGATCGAAGCGTACTTCAAGGACGGCAACCCGGTGATGCGCACGGCGTATTTCAAACGCGCGGCAAGTCAGTCCAAGTGAACACTTGCGAGCCGACGCTGCATCGCGGCGCGGCTCGCTTTATTTGAGGAGCAGCGGCAGTTGAAGGCAGGGAGCCTGTATGCGATATCTTTCACCGATCGATATTCCAGCCACATTACGGCGCGGCGCGTCGGTCGAGCAGTTTCTCGGAAGAAGTCCAGTCGATGCGACATACATTCGCCATGTCGAGTTGCGGCCGGCAAACGATTGCATCGAGGTATGGATGTATGACGTCGAGGACGTTGGCAGCGAAGACTATTCGGATCTGTATGACTTCGCATCTGTCGAACCAGACGGCCCCCATGCCCCTGCCGCCATTTTTGCGGACGCTGCCTCTGCCGTAACGTACGCCAGCACATTCCTGGCGGCGGATCCTACTCGCTGGACCAACCTCGGGATTGCCGAGTCCGAATACCTTGACTACCTTCGCGCAGGCCGGCCTTCCCATTGGCCGGTTGCCATCTGACCCTCCATCGCGATGCCGACCAGGCAAGCGGTCGGGTTCGATCGCCAGGAATCGCCCCAAGTTGCCTGTGTCGCAGTGCACGTCGTCCCGCTACCGTCGTTGAGCCGACCACAAAGCATCCATGACCGAGATCAAATTCACCGAAGGCGAGCGGGCGGCGATCACCCACAAGATCCAGCTGTACTTCAGCGAGGAACTGAAGCAGCAGATCGGCCGCTTCGATGCGGAGTTTCTGCTGGATTTCTTCGCCGAAGAGGTGGGGCCCTATTTCTACAATCGGGGCGTCTACGATGCGCAGGCCATCGTTGCCGGCAAGCTGGATGACCTGGGTGAGGCGATCTACCAGCTGGAACGTCCTACCGACTTCAGAAAGTAATCAGCCACCTCACGATGCCACAGCATTGAGACGTTCCACGTCTCTGCTGCGAGTAACGACAACATGCGCGTGCCCGAGGAGACCGCCGAAGACGCCATCAAGTTGCGTACTTCCGCTGCATCGTTCAATGAGTCCTGCAACGCAAGGGTGTCACCGCGCTATTCCGGTCTCCAGCTGGCCAGCATCCTTGAGAAGTGCAAGCGCCCACTCCACACGGGCCGATGCGCTGGCGATCAGGTCATCCGGGTGCTCGCCCAGCAGCGCGCGCAGTTGATGCGGGGCGAAGACCAGGTCGACGAAGTGACTTGCCAACGCAGACGGATTGGCCGGTTGATCCGGGCCGTCCAGGATCGTCATCTGCACGCGCCGCAGCCCGCCTTCCCAGCCGATGCGGTTGACTTCAGCGGCAAGCGCTGGCGCGCGAATGGAGGTGCCGACGACCAGACGCATCATGGCCACCGTCTGGGGCTGTAGTGCATGCGCAAGCATCCCTTGTCCTGCGTGTCTCAGGCGCCCCTCCAGATCCATGCGGACGCTGACTGCGGCAGGCAGGGGCTGGGTGTCGACATCGCGACGGACCACCGCCTCAAAAATGGCGTCTTTATTGGCATAGCGCGCATAAAGGCTTGCCTTGCCCGCGCCTGCCAGCCGCGCGATGTCCTCGCACGAGGTGTCCTCGAACCCGCGTTCCAGGAAGAGCTGCAGTGCCGCATCGAGCAAGCGTCGTTCGACATCACCGGCTTTATCGAGTGGCGGCCGTCCGCCTTTTGATTTTTGCTTGACCGCTTTCATACACGAAAAGTTACACGCCGCTTGCACTTCCATCAACTGAACGTTATCGTTCAGTTACTCGCTGCATGGCCTGCCAAGCCAGCGAATGGCCTGGGTGCTGCGTGACAGACAGCCTGCGTCTTCTGTTGCAGTTCCCGTTGCCGTTGTTGGCGCAAAGACCCAAGCGAGAGGCAAGTCGTGACTCCAGATGTGAGATCCCAAATCGTGATTGCAGGCGCCACCGGCGACCTGGGTTGCCGAATCGCCTTTGCCCTGCAGGAACAGGGCGCCGCGGTGGTCGCGCTTGTTCGGCAAGGCGCAGGCAAGGACCGCATTGCGGCCTTGCAACGCAGCAACATCAAGATCCGCTACGTCGAGATGGAAGACGCCACATCGTTGCGTGAAGCGGTCGGGAATGCGGCATGTGTCGTTTCTGCGCTCAACGGCCTGGAAAACGTCATGCTGGGTCAACAGGGAAAGCTGCTGCATGCAGCTGTCAGCGCCGGCGTGCCCCGCTTCATCCCGTCTGATTTCTCGCTGGACTATACGAAAACACGGCCGGGCGACAATCGAAACCTGGATTTTCGGCGCCGGTTCAGAGACCAGCTGGACGCCGCGCCGATCGCGGCCACCTCGGTTCTGTGTGGCGGTTTTCTGGAACTTCTTGAGGGCAGTGCGCGCCTAGTGGTCCCGGGCCGTCGTGTCATGCATTTTGGCGACGCACACCAGCAGCTCGATTTCACCGCCAAAGATGATGTCGCCAGTTACACGGCGGCGGCCGCACTGGATCCCACGACCCCACGGGACCTGCGCATTGCCGGCAATTGCATTTCGCCCAACGACATCGCGCAACTACTCACCCAACTCACCGGGCAGCGCTATCGCACGCTCAGGCCCGGCGGGCTCGGGACGATGTCGGCAATCATCAGTACGGTGCGTGCACTCACGCCCGCAAGCGATGATCCCTTCCCTCCCTGGCAGGGCATGCAATATCTGCGCGACATGATGAGCGGGCGCGGCAAGTTGGTCCCATTGGATAACGATCGCTACGGTGCGCGCGCCTGGCAAACAGCCCGCCAGGCACTGGCCAACACGTATGTACGGGAGTCTTGAGATGCGCGATGACATTGCAGCGTTCCACATCCAGGTTGCAGAAGCGGAGCTGGATGACATCGCACACCGGCTTAGGCAAACGCGTTGGCCAAGTAGGGAAACCGTGGAGGACCACAGCCAAGGCCCACAGAGCGAGCGCATCCGGCGCCTGGTGCAGCGCTGGCAGTCTGGCTACGACTGGCGTGCGACAGAGCAGCTATTGAACGGCTGGAACAGCAGTCGTACCACGATTGATGGACTGGAGATCCAGTTCCTGCATATACGCTCGCCGGAGCCAGATGCGCTTGCTTTGCTGGTGACGCACGGATGGCCCGGATCGGTGCTCGAATTCCGCGAAGTGATCGGCCCCTTGAGTGACCCGGTGGCCCATGGCGGGCAGGCGTCGGACGCCTTTCATCTCATCATCCCATCCTTGCCTGGTTTTGGTTTCTCTGCAAAGCCAATCGCCCGTGGCTGGGGAGTCGGGCGCACGGCTGCCGCATGGGTCGAACTGATGCGCCGTTTGGGTTATGGCGAGCGTTGGGCCGCACAGGGCGGCGATTGGGGCAGTGCGATCACCACCGCGCTTGGATTCATGCAGCCACCGGGCTTGCGGGGTATCCATCTGAACATGGTGATGTTCGAACCCAGCACGCAGGAAATCGCCGAAGCCACACCGGCCGAGCAGAAGATGCTGGAAGACGCCAAGCGCTACTACACGGAATTTTCCGGCTACATGAAGCTGCAAAGCACACGGCCGCAGTCGGTGGGCTTCAGTTTGGCGGACTCCCCGGTGGGCCTGGCTGCATGGATCTATGCACTCTTTCAGGACGTCTCACAAAGCGAGGGCGAGCCGGAGAACGTGTTCGGGTTAGACCACCTCATCGATAACATCATGCTGTACTGGCTCCCGAACGCAGGGCCCAGCTCTGTACGCCTGTACTGGGAAGCCGCGCATGACGCCAGCGCGCAGATGCCGTCGCATCCAATGCCCACGCCAACCGGCATCAGCATGTTTGCTGGCGAGCAGGTGCGCGTTTCCCAGCGCTGGGCACAGCGACGCTTTGCCGATCTACGCTTTTTCGGCGAAGCGGAGCGGGGTGGACATTTTGCGGCGATGGAGAATCCGCCGGTCTTTATCGATCATCTGCGAACGACGTTTCGGTCTCTTCGGTGACGGCGGCCGAGCATTGCGTGCCCGCACTGCCTTCGGGCCACGGCCATGCCGACGGCGCCGACGTATCCGCTCTGCAGTTGGAGCCGCCTGACGCCAGGCCAGCACCGCCCTCTTGACCGCTGTCGCCTACACGGGCGAGTCTCGGGGGCTGGCGCGGCAGGCAGTCGTGCCGCTCGCCTTCAACGGAGAACCGCTGTGGACCGTCGTACCTTCCTCACCTTGTCCGGCATCGGTGCTGCCGGGTTGCTGCTGCCGAACACGCGCCTGATCGCTGCCGAGCAGTTGCTCAGCCCGGTGGATGCAGCGCGCAATCGGCGCCTGGCCGACACCGCACTCACCACCGCCAAGGGCGCGGGCGCCAGCTATTGCGATGTGCGCGTGGGCCGGTATCTGCGCCAGTTCGTGATCACCCGCGAAGCGCAGGTGGAGAACGTGGTCAATGCCGAATCCAGCGGTGTGGGCGTGCGCGTGCTGGCCGATGGCGCGTGGGGTTTTGCAGCGACCAATACGCTCACCAGCGATGGCGTGGCCACCGCCACGCGGCAGGCAGTGGCGATCGCCAAGGCCAACGCCCGCCTGGGCGGTACGCCGGTGCAGCTGGCGCCGGTGACGCCGGCCGGGCAGGTCAGCTGGAAGACGCCGATCAAGAAGAACGCGATGGAAGTACCGCTGCAAGACAAGGTGGCGCTGTTGATGGACGTCAACGCCGCCGCGCTGAATGCCGGCGCCACATTCGTCGCCTCGCGCATGTTCGCCATCAACGAACAGAAATACTTCGCCAGCAGCGATGGCTCCTATATCGACCAGGACGTGCACCGACTGTGGTTGCCATTCACGGTGACCGCAGTGGACAAGGCCAGCGGCAAGTTCCGCACCCGCGATGGATTGTCTTCGCCGATGGGCATGGGCTACGAATACCTGGATGGCGACGCAGGCGAAAAGCATCGCCTGCCTGGCGGACTCATCGGCTACGGGCGCAGCTACGATGCACGCGAAGATGCGATCGCTGCGGCCAAGCAGGCGCGCGAAAAGCTCACCGCGCCGTCGGTGAAGGCCGGCAAGTACGATCTGGTGATCGACCCGAGCAATTTGTTCCTCACCATTCACGAATCGGTGGGCCACCCGCTCGAGCTCGATCGCGTGCTGGGCTACGAGGCCAATTATGCGGGTACCAGCTTTGCCACGCTGGACAAGCGCGACGCCGGTTACCGCTGGGGCAGCGATGCGGTGACCTTCGTCGCCGACAAGACCCAGCCCGGCAGCCTGGGCGCGGTGGGATACGACGATGAAGGCGTCAAGACCAAACAGTGGGACCTGGTGAAGGACGGCATCCTGGTCGACTACCAATGCACGCGCGATCAGGCGCACCTGCTCGGCAAGACCGCCTCCGACGGCTGCAGCTACGCCGATTCATGGTCGAACGTGCAGTTCCAGCGCATGCCCAATGTGTCGCTGGCCCCGGGCAAGACGCCACTAGCGGTGGCGGACATGATCAAGAACGTCGAGCGCGGGCTGTACATCCATGGCCGCGGTTCGTACTCGATCGACCAGCAGCGCTACAACGCGCAATTCGGCGGGCAGCTGTTCTACGAGATCGAAAACGGCCAGGTCACGCGCCTGGTCGAAGATGGCGCTTACCAGATCCGCACGCCGGAGTTCTGGAACGCCTGCAGCGCGGTCTGCGACCAACGTGACTTCCGCCTGGGCGGGTCGTTCTTCGATGGCAAGGGACAACCCAGCCAGGTCTCGGCGGTCTCGCATGGGTCATCCACCGCGCGCTTCGATGGCATCAACGTAATCAATACCGCGCGTTCGTTGGGCTGAGAGCTGCCAACAAACGGCTTGTTAGGTCGCTTTGTTAGAGCTGTCCTGGTTGCAAGTAGACACACCCACAATCTCAGCAAGTCGTTGCGTCGTTTAGGTGCGATCAAAAGCTTGGTTAGTCGAGTGCGCGGTGCCCTCGCCGCTCGCGGGACACGCCGCAAGTACGCCCATGTAGGCTCGGTGGCGGCATCCATGCCGCCACACGGTCCCGCAATCGGCGAG
>NZ_JARVTE010000030.1:0-60857 GCF_030208815.1 Xanthomonas sp. fls2-241-TYG-148 | reverse complement strand
GTAAGGGACATCCATGTCCCTTACAAAAACGTCGCGCATCCATGCGCGCCGCCCTACGGGTTGTATCTGCCGGCCTTGCCGCTGCGGTATGGGGCCCCAAGAGCGCGGAGCACGAGCAACAACAAGAGCAGCGGCTACAGCAAAGCAGAGCAGAGCAAAGCAAGGCAAGGCAAGGCAAGGCAAGGCAAGGCAAAGTAGAGCAAAGCAAAGCAAAGTAGAGCAAAGCAAAGCAAAGTAGAGCAAAGCAAAGTAGAGCAAAGCAAAGTAGAGCAATAGCTGCTTGGTCTGCGGACCATCTGGCAAATGAGTCGACTGTGTCTTCGCCGCCAGCAGCACCTTGCTCACACATGCCGCAACAGCGTAATGATCTGTTGGAACAGCGCGACCAAGCTGCGCCACACCAGATAAAACATTCGGTGCGCCTAATTCTCCAAGCGCACGGCGCCGTAGGCACCACGCAGCGACATAGGGCATGCACAACCGCATCAGCAGCAACCAAGCGCCCGCGCACAACATCATCGATGCGAAGCAACCCGCAAATATCCAGACACCCCTGCCTTTCGTCACTTCCAATGACCGTCGACCTCAGCGCATCGTCCTGCGCAACCTTTCGCATCCCAACGCCGCCACAGGTGACCCAATGCATCACCCCACTCCCGCCGCATCCCGCGTACGTCGTCTTGCACACTGGTCACGCAAGGAGCTGCTGCCGCTGTGCGTGATGCTGGTGTTGCTCACCGCTGCACGTTCGTCGTTTGCCAACCACTACCAGGTGCCGAGTGGGTCGATGCAGCCCACCTTGCAGCCGGGCGATCGCGTGGCGGTGGATATGCGCGCCTATGGCTGGCGGTTGCCGCTGAGCAACGCGATCGTGCTGGCCGGTGCGCAGCCGCAGCGGGGTGATGTGGTGGTGTTCGATTCGCCACGCGATGGCACGCGGTTGATCAAGCGCGTGGTTGCCGTGGGTGGTGATCATGTGGTGCTGCACGACGGGCATCTGCAGATCAACGGGCAGCCGCTGGCGCTGGGCGACGGGGACGTGGAACAGATCGGTGGGCAGCTGGCGCAGTTGAATCTGGACCGGGGCGGCGGCCCGGAGATTGCGGGGCTCACCGTGCCGGCAGGGCGGTTGTTGATGCTGGGCGATCACCGCGGCGACAGCCTGGATGGGCGCTTCTTCGGCCTGGTTCCGGCGCAGGAGGTGTATGGCAAGGCGGTGGCGGTGTACTACAGCCGTGGTGAAGGCCTGGAATGGCGCTCGCTGTAACCCGCGGTTACGCGCGCAACGCAGTGTGTCCGAACACCGCGCTGTCGCGGTCAACCTGCTGGCGTACCAGCCGCGCCAGGTGGGGCTGGGGCGTGGGCGGGGCAGTCGCGTGTGGAAACACCAGGGCCGCGAGTATCTGGATCTGTCCTCCGGCATCGCGGTCAACGTGCTGGGCACAACGAGCGCGCCACGGTGTTGCGTTGATCCAGTGCCCGCAGCCAACGCGTAGGCAGCAATGCCGCAGAGCGACACCCGTGTAGCGCGCAATGTCGCTAGTGGCGCCGATGTGGTGCGCATCGGTGATTGCGCGTCACTGCAGATCACCGCGCTGTCCGAACAAGCATGCCTCAGCACGAAGCACAGCGCGCAGCAGCGTCAGCACATCAGCTCACAGCGCTGGCACCATCCCATCCGCTGCGTCGGCCCGCAGGCTGCGCCGCCACCAGCGTGCCGTGTTGGCCGGTGCCGTCAGGTCCACGCGCTCGCCCATGCACGGTGTTGCCACCGGCACGCCGGCGGTCTCGGCCAGCGCGACGATGCGGTCGAGCGGGTCGTGCCAGCTGTGCATGGCCAGATCGAAGGTGCCGTTGTGGATCGGCAACAAGGTGCGTGCGCCAAGATCCAGAAACGCCTGCAGGCTCTGCTCCGGATACATGTGCACGTGCGGCCATTGCTGGTCGTAGGCGCCGTTTTCGATCAGCGCCACATCGAACGGGCCGAGCTGCTCACCGATGGTCTTGAAGTGCGGCGCGTAGCCACCGTCGCCGCTGAAGAACACCCGCAGCTCCTCGTGCTGGATCACCCACGAGCACCACAGCGAACGGCCGCTATCGAACAGCCCGCGCCCGGAAAAGTGCTGCGATGGCGTGGCGGTGAGCTGCACACCGTCCACGGTGAGCGAGTCCCACCAGTCCAGCTGGCGCACCTTGGCCGGGTCCACGCCCCAGCGCACCAGTAAATCGCCCACGCCCAGCGGCGCGACGAACACGCCAACGCGGTCGGCCAGTGCGCGGATGGTGGCGCGGTCCAGGTGGTCGTAGTGGTTGTGCGACAGGATCACCCCGGCCAGCGGCGGCAGGTCGGCCAGCGCAATCGGCGGGGCATGGAAGCGTTTGGGGCCGGCGAAGGAAAACGGCGAGGCGCGCTTGGCAAACACCGGGTCGGTGAGCCAGAAACCGCCGGCCAGCTTCAGCAACACGGTGGAGTGACCAAGCCGGTACAGGCTGCGGTCCGGCGCGGCGAGCAGTTGCGCGCGAGTCAGCGGCAACACCGGCGGCGGCGTGGACGGTACGGTGTCGCGCGGCTTGTCGAAGAAGAACGTCCACAGCAACCGCAGCTGCTCGCTCAGGCGCAGCGAGGTGGTCAGCGTGGGCTGGGCGTTGCGAAACCGGCCATTGCGGAACTGCGGCGAAGCGGCATAAGCGGAAGAAGGGGTGGTCACGGGCGGAATCCGTCGGCGGGGAAGTGATTACACTGCACAGTGTAGTTTCCGCGGCGTGAAAGTAAACTGCCCGGTGTAAAATCGGCGCATGTCCATTCACTCGTCCATTCCCGCTGCGCCGCAGCGGCTGACCGACCGCAAGCGTCACGCGATCCTGGAAGCGGCGATCGCCGAGTTCCGCCAGCAGGGCTTCGAGGCGACCAGCATGGACCGCATCGCGGCCACCGCTGGCGTCTCCAAGCGCACGGTTTACAACCATTTCCCCAGCAAGGACACGCTGTTCGGCGAGATCCTGCGTGGGCTGTGGCAGCGCAGTGCCGAGGCGGTGAGCCTGGCGTATCAGCCCGGCCAGCCATTGCGGCCGCAGCTGCTGGAGTTGCTGCAGCAGAAGCTGCGGCTGCTGGAAGACCCGGCCTTCATCGATCTATCCCGCGTGGCGATTGCCGAGGGCATCCACTCGCCGGCGCGGGCACGCGAACTGCTCGCGCAGCTGGGCAGCAAGGAGGAAGGCACCACCACCTGGGTACGCGCCGCGCTGGCCGACGGCCGGCTGGTGGCAGTGGACCCGGCCTTTGCCGCGCAGCAATTGCAGGCCCTGGTGAAGGGCTTTGCGTTCTGGCCGCAGCTGGCCCTGGGCCAGCCGGCGCTGTCGCCGGAAGAACAGGCGCAGGTCGCGGCGTCGGCGGTGGACATGTTCTTGGGCGTGTACGCGCGTCAGTGAGTGCGCATTGCGCGTGCCGGGCGTTGGCTCTCGGATGGCGGGCACGCGCGCAAGCCGCTACAGATGACCTGCGTGAGTCGGCACGTACGCATGCAAGCCGTGCTGCCTGCCGTCGCGTTGGCGCCCCAACTCCTGGAGACGCCCAGCTGTGCCGCCCACGACCTGCGGGTCACGCGCTTCCAGCGAAGCGGCCTGCAGGCCGAGCGGCCCCGCAGTCGCCGCTAGTCCTTCGACCACACCGCCAGCGCATAACCATGCGGATCGGTGAAGTGGAAGCGCCGCCCGCCGGGAAAGGCGAACACTGGCCGGGTGATTTGCCCGCCGGCGGCTTCGATGCGCGCCTGGCTCTGTGCTAGGTCATCGGAGGCCAGCACCACCAGGGCGCCGCCGGGCTGCGGCGTGCCGTGGAAGAACCCCCCGCTGAGCCGGCCATCGCGGAACTCGCAGTAGTCGGGGCCATAGTCCTGGAAGGTCCACGCGAAGGCCTGGCCGTAAAAGGCCTTGGCGGCGGCGATCGAGGTGACGGCGAATTCGAGATAGTCGATACGGTGCTGGGTGTCCACGGCGGGTCCTTGCGAAGGCGAGGGACCCAGCATGCCGGCCGCACGCACCCGTGGCTTGGCGAAAACGGCCAACTCACCGCGCGTGTTGTTGCACCAGCTCGCGCGGCGCCAGCCCGGCCAACTGGCGGGCATCGCGTACCAGGTGCGGCGCATCGCCGTAACCTGCGGCCAGCGCGGCGTCGGTCAGTGTGCGGTGCCGGCGTGCAATCGCCAAAAAGCGCTGCAGCCGCAGGATCCGCTCCAGGGTCTTGGCGCCATAACCGAAGGCGGTCTGGCAGCGCCGCCGCAGCGCACGCTCGCTGATGCCCAGCGTGGCGGTGAGCGCGGCCAGCTGCATCGGCATGCCGGCCGCCAACTGTGCGAATAGCCAGACCATGGTCGGGTCGCTGCGGCCAGCGTGTTGCTGACACAGTGCCTGCAGCGCCTGCACGGGGTCGGCGCCGTCTTCGAGCCGGTGCTGCCAGGCCAGCCCGGCGGTGCCCCATAACGCGTCCAATGCCACGCGCTGGTCGGTGAGCGTGTGCAATGCAGTGCCCAGCACCGCCGTGGCCGCCCCGGGCGCCAGGCGCACACCGCTGAGCACGCGCCCGGCCGGCACGCAGGCCAGGTTGGCCGCGCGATCCGGCCCGGCCACGAACAGCTGCGCACCATCCCAGATCAGGTCGACATGCCCATCGGGCAGCACCCGTACCGGCGCGTCCGCCACCGCACCCTGGCGAAATCGCCAGCTGCACAGCAGTTGCCCGCGCAACGCGGCAGGTGCGGCGCGTTCGGCATAACGGCTTGCAAGGTCGGTCATCGTGGCGGGCAGGGCGCGTGGACGTAGAGCGCTCAGCGTAGCGCGCGTTCAGCGCTCGGAGTGACCACTCTCGTCGTAGCCGCGCGGGGTGAACAGGTCCGGCTGGATCAGCTCGATAAAAGCGCGTGCCTGCGGCGAGAGGTATTTGCCCTTGCGCACCACCACGCCGTAGCTGCGGGTGGGGAAATAGTCCTTGAGCGAGCGGGCGGCGAGTTTGTCGCGGTCGGCATCAGTCAGGCAGATCGCGGTGACGATCGAAATGCCCATCCCCATCGCCACGTATTGCTTGATCACCTCCCAGCCGCCGACTTCCAGCGCCACCGTGTAGGGCACGCGCGCCTGCTGGAAGACCAGATCGACCAGGCGATAGGTCACCTGCCGGCGCGGTGGCAGGATCAACGGATACGGCGACAGGTCCTGCAGCGAGACCGTGCGCTGTCTGGCCAGCGGGTGGTCGGGCGGGGTGATCAGCAACTGCTCGAAGCGGTAGACCGGCGCGTAGTGGAGGTCGGCCGGCACGTCCAGCATCGAACCGATCGCCAGATCCACTGCGTCTTCGCGCAGCAGGTCAGTGCCGTCGGCGCTGATGGCGTTGTGCAGGGTCAGGCGCACGTCCGGATGGCGCGCGCGGAAGTTCTCCACGATGCGCGGCAGCAGATACAGGATGGTGGAGCTGTTGGCGGCGATGTTGAGTTCGCCGGCGTCCAGCCCGCGCACCTTCTCGCGGAAGGCGGCCTCCAGGCCGTCCAGGCTTTCCACCAGCGGCAGCGCCATGTCGTACAGCAGCTGGCCCTCGCGGCTGGGCGCCAACCGCCGGCCGGAGCGTTCGAACAGCACCACCCCCAGGTCACGCTCCAGCGCCTGCAATTGCAGGGTCACCGCCGGCTGGCTCACATATAGCGCCTCAGCGGCGCGTGAGACAGAGCCCAGTCGCACGGTCTGGCAGAACGCCCGCAGCGGCTTGAGGCGGTCGGATTTGTAGGAAAACCGCGGGGTTGGCGCCATGGCTTTAGGGCTTAGCGACTAACTATAAGTTAGGCTTATTTACAGCATTGATAAAACTGCTTTGTCAAATAGATTGCCGAGGCGCAGGTTGGAGCTCCGGATCACACCAGGATTCCCCCAATGTCTGCCACCGCCGCTTCCGCCCGTCCCGCCGCCGCTCACCGTGCCACCCCCGGCGTGTCGCTGACCACCCAGCTGGCGGGCCAGGCCGAGCTGCTCCCCGCTGCCGCGCTGGCCCTGCTGGTGTCGCTGCACCGGGCGATCGAACCCGGCCGCCAGCAGCGGCTGGCGCAGCGTCGCAGCCGCCAGGCCGCGTTCGACGCCGGCCAGTTGCCCGACTTCCGCACCGACACCCGTACCATCCGCGCCGGCGACTGGCGCGTGGCCGAACTACCGGCCGCCCTGCAGGACCGCCGGGTCGAAATCACCGGCCCCACCGATCCGAAGATGGTCATCAACGCGCTGAACTCCGGCGCCGAGGTGTTCATGGCCGACTTCGAAGATTCCACCGCGCCTACCTGGCGCAACCTGCTGACCGGGCAGCGCACGTTGGCGGCGGCGGTGCGCGGCGAGCTCACATTCGATGCGCCCAACGGCAAGCACTACGCGCTGCGTCCGGAACACGAACGTGCGGTGCTGATCGTGCGCCCGCGTGGCTGGCACCTGGACGAAAAGCACGTGTTGATCGATGGCCAGCCGATGGCCGGCGGCTTGTTCGATGCGGCGCTGTTCGCCTTCCACAACGCACGTACGCTGATGGCCAAGGACCGCGGCCCGTATCTGTATCTGCCCAAGTTGCAGAGCATGGAAGAAGCCGCGCTGTGGGAGACCGCGCTGGCGCATATCGAAGCGATGCTCGGCCTGCCGCACGGGCAGATCAAGGTCACCGTGCTGATCGAAACGCTGCCGGCGGTGTTCGAGATGGACGAGATCCTGCACGCCTTGCGCGCACGCATCGTCGGGCTCAATTGCGGCCGTTGGGACTACATCTTTTCGTACCTGAAGACCTTTCGCGCACATCCGGACCGCGTGTTGCCCGAGCGTGGCCAGGTCACCATGACCCAGCCGTTTCTCAAGGCGTATTCGGAACTGCTGATCAAGACCTGCCATCGTCGCGGCGCGCATGCAATGGGCGGCATGGCCGCGCAGATTCCAATCAACCACGACGAGGCCGCCAACGAACAGGCCATGGCGCGCGTGCGTGCCGACAAGCTGCGCGAGGTCAGTGCCGGCCATGACGGCACCTGGGTGGCGCACCCGGCACTGATTCCGGTGGCGATGGCGGTGTTCGACGAGCACATGCCCACCGCGCATCAACACCATGTGCTGCGTAACGATGTGCAGATCACCTCTGAGATGTTGATTGCCACACCGCCCGGCAGCATCACCCGCGCCGGTTTCGAGGGCAATGTCGAGGTCTGCGTGCGTTACCTGGCCGCGTGGCTGGACGGCAATGGCTGCGTGCCCATCCATAACCTGATGGAAGATGCGGCCACTGCGGAAATCAGCCGCGCGCAGCTGTGGCAATGGCTGCATCACGGCCGCCATCTCGATGACGGCACCGCCATCGACCAGCACCTGCTCGACACCACTCTGCGGCAGTTGCCGGCGCGCCTGGGCACCACTGCTGGCATGCCGGGCGGCGCACGTATCGCCGAGGCCATCGGCTTGCTCGACCAACTGAGCCGCGCCGAGGAATTGGCCGACTTCCTCACGGTTCCAGCGTATCGCCTGATCGACTGACCGCCGCGCGCATGCGCCGGCTACGGCAGGCGCATGCGCAGGCACGCACACCGATGCACCCGAGAACACCCGCGTTGCAGCTGCGTGCTGCGCGCAACGGCAACGCCTTGCCTGCAATCACGCAGCACCGCACCACATCACACCGCCCAACACCGCTGCATTTGCCCCATCCCTGCCCGAGGAGACGCACGATGAGCACACCGCTGCAGACCGCCGAACAGATTCAGCATGACTGGGCCACCCACCCGCGCTGGGCTGGCATCACCCGCAATTACAGCGCCGCCGATGTGGTGCGCCTGCGCGGCACCGTGCACGTCGAGCATTCGCTGGCACGGCTGGGCGCGGACAAACTCTGGACATCGCTGCATGTCATGCCCTTCGTCAACGCCTTGGGCGCGCTCACCGGCAACCAGGCGATGCAGCAGGTCAAGGCCGGCTTGAAGGCGATCTATCTCTCCGGTTGGCAGGTGGCGGCCGACGCCAATCTGGCCGGGCAGATGTATCCAGACCAATCGCTGTACCCGGCCGATTCGGTGCCGGCGGTGGTCAAGCGCATCAACAACACCTTGCTGCGCGCCGATCAGTTGCACCATGCCGAAGGCGATGATGCGATCGACTTCCTGCAGCCGATCGTGGCCGACGCCGAAGCCGGTTTCGGTGGCGTGCTCAATGCCTTCGAACTGATGAAGGCGATGATCGAAGCTGGCGCAGCCGGCGTGCATTTCGAGGACCAGCTGGCCTCGGTGAAAAAATGCGGACACATGGGTGGCAAGGTGTTGGTGCCCACCCGCGAGGCGATCGAGAAATTGAATGCCGCGCGGCTGGCTGCCGATGTGCTGGGCGTGCCCACCGTCTTGATCGCACGCACCGACGCCGAAGCCGCCGACCTGATCACCAGCGACGTGGACGACAACGACCGCGGTTTCACCACCGGCGAGCGCACTGTGGAAGGCTTCTTCAAGACCCGCAACGGCCTGGACCAGGCCATCAGCCGCGGCCTGGCCTATGCGCCGTACGCGGATGTGATCTGGTGCGAAACCGGCAAGCCGGACCTGGAGTTTGCCCGCGCCTTTGCGCAAGCCATCCATGCCAAGTTCCCCGGCAAGCTGCTGGCTTATAACTGCTCGCCCAGCTTCAACTGGAAGAAGAACCTGGACGACGCCACCATCGCCAGGTTCCAGACCGAACTGGCCAGCTATGGCTACAAGTTCCAGTTCATCACCCTGGCCGGCTTCCACGCGCTGAATTACGGTATGTTCCACCTCGCCCACGGCTATGCGCGCAGCCAGATGAGCGCCTTTGTCGAGTTGCAGCAAGCCGAGTTCGCGGCCGCAGAGCGAGGCTTCACTGCGGTCAAGCACCAGCGCGAGGTGGGCACCGGCTACTTCGATGCAGTGACGCAGGTGATCCAGCAGGGGCAGTCCTCGACCACCGCGTTGCGTGGCTCCACCGAAGAAGCACAGTTTCACGGCGAGAAGGCGGCTTAGCCTGCAGCGGGCCGCCAGCGTGCCGACCCCGGGAGGGGGAAGGGTCCGGGAAACCGGACCCTTTTTTTGCGCTGAAAACCCGTCATTTCGTCTCTTTGCCGGTGAGAACAAGTGTGATCTGGTGCTGAACAAAACCCTCATGTACGATTCGACGACGGGCCGGCGCTGCAGGTCGGCCTAAGGGATCTGGATGACCTGCCATACCTCCAACGGCGCCGTCGAACCGACTGGAAGCGTTGCCAAAACGCTGTCCGACGGGCTGCATGCCTTGATGACCGCTGAAGAACTCGCGTTTTTCGCGCGTTTCGGCCGTATGCGCGAGATCGCTGCAGGCCAGGCCTTGTTCGAACGCGGCGCGGTGGGCACGCAGATGTTCATCGTGGTCACCGGCCAGATCGACCTGGATTTCGGCGAAGACCTGATGCTCAAGCATCTGGGCCCGGGCGAGTTCTTTGGCGAGCTCGGCCTGCTGATCGGCGACCACGCCCGCAGTGCCGGCGCCAGCGCTTCGGTCGACAGCCGCCTGATCGAACTGGCACATGACGATTTCCAGCGCCTGGTCGATCACGACCCGTCGATGGTGGCGCATTTCCTGCGCCGCTCCATCGTGCGCGTGGTCAATAACGAACAATTGCTGATCCGCCAGCTGCGCCGCCGCAACCACGACCTGGAAGCGGCGCTGGACAATCTCTACGTCACCTCGCATCAGCTCAACCACACCGAAGAACTCAGCCGCACCGACGAGCTCACCGGCCTGCACAACCGCCGCGGCCTCGCCCTGCATCTGCAGGAATGTCGCCGCGGTGGCGGCGCGCCGGGCGTGGGCCTGATCCTGATCGACTGCGACCGCTTCAAGCACATCAACGACGAGTACGGCCACCTGGCCGGCGACCGCGTGCTGCAGAACGTTGCACACGCGCTGCGCTCGGTGATCGCCGAAGGCGACCTGGTCTGCCGCCTGGGCGGTGACGAATTCTGCGTGCTGGTGGCGCAAGGCTCGATCGAGCTGGTGCAACACATGGGCGAATGCATCGTCAACGCAGTGCAGGCGCGCCAGGCCAGCAGCCCGGATGGCTGCCACAGTTGCTCGGTGAGCGTGGGCGTCTGCAGCATCGACGCCAGCACCTCCTACAACGACTGGTATACGCGCGCAGACACTGCGCTATACCAGGCCAAGCGCCAGGGCGGCAACAGCCTGTGCGTCTATGAAGCCTTGCCGTTGGACAACAGCTAAGCGATGACCACCCGCAGCCACGCACGCAAGGAGGCGTCGTCGGAAGCGATCCAGGCACCGCGTCTACGCACCCTGTTGTTGACCGACCTGTGCGATTCCACCGCGCTGGTCGAACGCATCGGCGACAACGCCGCTGCCGCACTGTTCCGCGAGCACGACCATCTGGTGGTCAAGCTGCAGCAGCACTGGCGCGGGCGATTGATCGACCGCTCCGATGGCTTGCTGCTGTTGTTCGATCGCCCGATCGACGGCCTGGGCTTTGCGCTGGACTACGCGCGCGGCCTCAAGCTGCTGGGCGAGACGCGCGACCTGGTCGTGCGTGCGCGCCAGGGCCTGCATGTGGGCGAAGTGCTCACCTGGCGCAATAGCGATGAAGCGGTGAGCATTGGCGCCAAACCGCTGGAAGTGGAAGGCCTGGCCAAGCCCACCGCAGCCCGCCTGATGTCGATGGCCCGGCCCGGGCAAATCCTGCTCTCGGCGGTGGCCGAATCACTCACCCACCGCGCCGCCCGCGAACTCGGCACGCCCAGCGAGCGCCTGCTGTGGAAATCCCACGGCCGCTGGCGCTTCAAGGGCATGCCCACGCCGATGGAGATCTACGAAGTCGGCGAAGTCGGCCTCACGCCGCTGCGCGCGCCGAAAAGCTCTGTCAAGGCGTGGCGGGATATTCCGTTGTGGCGGCGGCCGGCGGCGTTGGCGACCGAGGTCGCCTTGGTCCTGCTGACCGCCGGCATCCTGTGGGTCTTCGGGCGCCCGGAGCCTGCCATTGCCTTCGGCGAGCGTGACTGGGTGGTGGTCGGTGACCTGCATAACCTCACCGACAGCGCCATGTTGGATGAGCCCCTGCAACAAGCGTTGCGGCTCAGTCTGCAGCAGTCCAAGCACGTCAACCTCGTTTCCGAGAAGCGCGCGCACGATATGTTGCAGCTGATGCGACAAAGTGACCGCGCCACCATCGACCGCGCGCGTGGGGCGCAGATTGCGCTGCGCTCCGGCGCCAAGGCGCTGATATTGCCCAGCGTGGCCGATGTCGGCGGAAACCTGCGTGTCACTGTCGAAGTGGTCGATCCGGTCACGCAGGCGACGGTGTACATGTACAACGCGGAGGGCCGCGGCCAGCGCTCCCTGTTGTCGTCAATCGATACCGTCAGCTCCAACCTACGCGCCGGCCTCGGCGAAACGCTTGCCTCCATCAAGGTGAATTCTGCCCCGCTGCCGCGCGTGTCTACCGCAAACATAGATGCGTTGAATGCTTACGCACTGGCCCAGCGCGAATTCGGTACCGGGCATTATCTGCGTGCGCGCGACTACTACCTGCGGGCAGTCGAGCTTGACCCGACCTTTGCCCTGGCCAACGTCGGCGTGGCGCGCTGTAACTACTACCTGGAAAACCCGTCGCTCGGATTGCCCTACCTGGAGAAGGCTTTCAGCTTCAGGGCCAAGCTGCCTCCACGCGAGCAGGTCTATCTGGATGCCTGGTACGCGCAGATCAAGGATCCGAGCAACGCTTACGAAAAATGGATGCAGATGTCCAATCTGTATCCAGATGATTTCGCCGCCGCCGAAAACACTGCATACGCCCTTGAAGTGCGCAACCGCTACAGCGAAGCGCTCGTCTATGCCAAGAATGCAGCCGCATCCCGCTACGATTTCGATCCGTTGTCGTTGGAGATTGTGGGTCGAATGCAGTTGGCGTTAGGCAAGAATACCGAAGCGCTGGCAACGTTCCGCTCTGCCCGGACATCCGGTCTGGCATCGGCAGCGGTGTGGGAGGCGGTGACCCTGGCAGTGTTGGGTGATTTCCCGGCGGCACATGCGATCTGGCCCGACGAGAAACGTCTGGACGTTGCCTATTTCGATCATGTGTCCATCTATATCGATGAAGGGCGCAGTGACAAGGCGCTGCCTGAGATACAGCGGCTTTCCCAAGGCATCGCGCAGACATCCACACGCTACAGCCAATCGTTGGTCGCGAAGGCCGCCACGCAATATGCACAGGGCAAGCACGCCGACGCGCTTGCAACGATCGAGGCGACCGTGCCGATGGCCTTGTCGAGCATTGCAACAAGCGCCGATGCTTTTAGTCAGCGCTCCAATGCGGTGGTTGCCGGGTCTCTGGCGCTATTGGGTCAGCGACTGGGGCAGGGTGACACGGCGAAGGCTGTGCTCCAGACCATCATGGACAAGCCAGAGCTGGCCAAGATGCCGGCCGTGGCCGAGCTGCTCGTGCTTCTGCAGGCGCGGATGGCCCTTCTGGAGGGGCGCGCCGCTGAAACCGTCCAACTACTGAAGCCACGCCTGGATGGTCACGAGTTGTACCAATATCACGTCGTCCTCAAAGAGGCGTACACGTCCCTGGGCGACCAACGCGCGGCGGCCAATGAATCCAGATGGTTGAAAAATGCACACGGCCGCGCCTACGCCGAGTTCGGTGGATGCGGTTGGTGCCAGCAACCGATGAATGTCTTCGATGCGATGACCGCGAGCGGCAAATGAGTCAGTGCCTCATTTGCCGCAGCACGCTTATTTCTTGAGCTGGGGCGACGACCCGGACGGAACATTCAGCCGGATCGGCTGCATGCTGACCGAGGACGTCAGGTTGGCGTGGATGTCATCGCGCGCCTGTGCGATTGCGGCTTTGTCCGCCAGCGTTTCCACCTTGAGCTGGGCGGCGAGCAATTCGGCCTCCTCGGCGGGGTGACCCACTTGTATCAGTGCAGCCTTCGGGTCGTTCTTGAACAGATCGCGGAATTCGTCATCGGTTGCCAAAAGATCCAGCAGCTTGTGTGCGGCGTCCGGTTGCAGCGGGGCGGGGCGTTTATCGTTCTCGGTCATGCGCTTCAACAGTAGGGAGCCTTCAAGAAATCTAAGTCCAGACCGCTAGAAGATCAATCTAAAGATGAGTCCATGAGCATGCGGGTGAGGCGTTGCGCGGCTGTCTATCTCGAGCCGAGGGAATCGGTGGAGATCGATCTTCTCGATTTATGTGCAGGAGGCTCTGGTGCCGCGCGGGCACGGCGATGGGTGGCGCTTGCCCCGCATCTGGATGCGGAGTGTGTCTTGACCGAGGCGGAGGTGCTTGTATTGGGGCGCCTGAGCCCGAGCAACTGGCAGGAGGCCGGCGCTGCTGATGACGCGTCCGCTGTGCTGTCGCTACTGGACAAGGGCTTGCTGTTGGAAGATGGCGCGGGCGCGCATCCTGCACATCATCGCGATGCCGTTCAACGCAAGAGCCAATGGCATCCGCTGGCTGCGACCTATCATGCCTTTACGCGCTGGAACGATGTGGACTGTGCACAGGCAGCCAAGGATGCCGGGGCTGACACCGCCACCGGGTTGCTGCGGACCTTTGGTCCGCCGCCGCCTGAGCAGATTCTGCGGGGGGCGACTACCGCGATTTCGCTCGCGCGTGCCGATGACCACAGCTATCTGGATACCGTGCTCCGTCAGCGCACCACGTGCAGGAATTTCGACACTGATGCCCGCATGGCGTCCGCGGTGTTTGCCCGCATCATCGAGCGGACCTTTGCGGCCAATGCGGTGCTGGAAGCGGATGCGCAGACCGTCTTCCTCAAGCGCTCAAGCCCGTCGGGAGGCGGCCTGCATCCGCTGGATGCCTATCTGCTGATCAGGAACGTGGAAGGTCTTGAGGACGGTGTTTACCACTATCTGCCGATTGAGCACGCCGTCGAGCCGCTGCGTGTCGATGTCGGGAATCTGCAGGATGTTGCGCTTGCCATCCTGGCCGGGCAGGACTGGTTCGCCAACGCGCAGGTGATCGTGGCGCTCTGCCCGCGTTACTACCGCAACTTCTGGAAGTACCGCATGCATGCAAAAGCGTATCGCGCGCTTGCGCTGGAGGCGGGCCACTTCTCGCAAACGCTGTACATGGCAGCGACAGACATGGGGCTGGGCGCGTTCGTCACCTGCGCGATCAACGAGGTCCAGGTGGAGGCACTACTCGGCCTGGAGCCCATCATGGAAGGTGTCCTGGCGCTCTGTGGTTTTGGTGTGCGTGGCGATGTCATGCAAACCATGGAGCTGGACCCAAACAACGAAGTGTGGGCGACCAGTTAGTCAACTGATCCATGCGAGATACATTGCCGCGCCTGGGAAGCAGCGCTCTTCGGTGGCGATGTGCTCGCTGATAGTGCGCGGGTGGTTGGCTGCACTCCATCGGTCGTTGTCTGCCCAACACGAGTCAGGTCACGTGGGCGCATGGCTCACGTTGTTTGCACGCGGCGGCCTTCGTCGCAACCTTGGCGTGCACGTGAAGCGACGGGTCTTTCCTCGTGGCTGCAGTGCGTTCGGCGCTGAGGCCGAACGCACTGTGTGGCCAGCCAATCCCATGCTTGGCCATTGGATGGCTGCGGCAGACCTACTTCCGAATCGCCTGCGTATGCGTCTCCAACGCATCGGCCAGGCCAGTGATGCGGTCTGCGCCCTCGGGCACGGTGATGCTGGAGCCTTCGAAGTCCGCACCGATGGGTTGGGCGCGGCCGCCCAGGCATTGGCTCAGGAACCCTTCGGTCACTGCGTTGAACGCCTTGCTGTTTTCCGGGCGCTGGAAGCCGTGGCCCTCATCGGGGAACAGCACGTAGGTCACCGGGATGTTCTTGGCCTTCATTGCGTTGACGATCTGGTCGCTTTCGGCCTGTTTGACGCGCGGGTCGTTGGCGCCCTGGCCAATCAGCAGCGGTTTGCTGATCTTGTCGACGTGGCTGAGCGGCGAGCGTTCGGTGAGCCACTGCTTGCCGGCGGCGGTAGCCGGGTCGCCCATGCGCTTGGTCAGTTGCTTGTAGAAGCTGGCCCAATAGGGCGGCACGGTGCCGAGCAAGGTGTTGAGGTTGGCCGGGCCCACGATGTCCACGCCGCACTTGAACGCGTCCGGAGTGAAGGTCATGCCCACCAGCGTCGCGTACCCGCCGTAGCTACCGCCCATGATGGCGACGTCCTGCGGCGTGGTGACGCCCTGCTTGACCGCCCACTGCACGGCGTCGAGCAGGTCGTCGTGCATCTTGCCGGCCCACTCGCCGTTGCCGGCGTTGGTGAACGCCTTGCCGAAGCCGGTGGAGCCGCGGAAGTTCACCGACAGCACCGCGTAGCCGCGGTTGGCCAGCCATTGCTCGTACGCGCCATAGCCATAACTGTCGCGCGACCACGGGCCGCCGTGCACGAACAGCACCAACGGCACTGCTTTATCGGCCTTGCCATCATGGTTGCTGTCGGCCTCGGCCGGTAGCGACAGGTAGCTGACCAGTTTCAGGCCGTCGCGTGCGGCAATCTCCTGCGGCCACATCGGTACCAGTGGTTTGCCCTCCAGCGCCGGGCGCGCGGAGAACAGCTTGGTGAGCTTGCCGCCATCGGCACGGTCGTAGCGGTAGTAGGTCAGCGGGGTTTCGGCGGCCGAATAGGCGACGATCCAGGTGCGGTCATCGAGCGTGCGTGCGGCAATGCCGGCATCGCCTGGGCCGAGTGATTTGAGCTTCTGCAGGTCGGCGGCGATGCTGGTGTCCAGCGTCTTCCACTCTTCGCGCAGATAGTCGGTGGACACGGCCTGCACCACACCGGTCTTGGGGTCGTTCAAGGTGCTGCCGGCATCGGCGCGCGCGTCTTCGAACAGCAGCGTGCGTGCATTGCTGGCGGTGTCGATCGCGTACAGCGCGGCGGTATCGCGGTTACGCGAGTCCAGCATGTAGAGCGTCTTGCCGTCATCGGTGAGGCCGGCCGGCGCGGTGTTGGTGACATCCTCGAACGGGATGCGGTCCACGCTCTTCCAACCCTTGCCCTCGGGCACCAGTAACTCGCGGCCGGCGTCATCGGTGGCGCGGGTGGCGTAGCGCAGCTGGTAATTGCCATCGAGCAGGTAGCTGTCCAGGCTGTCGGTGTTCTTCTGCACCAGGGTGCGTGTGCCCGAGGCCAGGTCGACCTTGTACAGGTCGTGCCATTTGGCATCCCGATCGTTCATGCCGACCATGATCGCGTCCGGATGCTGGTCGCTGATGCCGTAGACCTCGGCATTGGTCTTCTTGAACGGGGTGAGGTCCTTGCTGCTGCCATCGCTGAGATTGACCGCGTAGAGGTGGAAGTCCTCATCGCCGCCGGTGTCGCGCAGATAGAGCAACGTGTCGCTGTGATAGGTCCAGTAGTAACTGCGGATGCCGCGTGCGGTGTCCTTGGTGATGGCGCGCGCCTTGTCCGGCGCGTCGACCGGCGCCACCCAGACGTTGAGCACGCCATCCAGTGGCGCGACCCAGCTGAGATATTTGCCATCGGGGCTGATGCGCACGCTGGCGCGCTCGGGATTGCCGAACAGGGCGTCGCGCGGGATCAATTCGGGCGCTGTGGCCGGCGCAGTCGCTGCCGGTGTCGCAGCGGGGGCGGCGGCGTCAGCGGTGTTGGCGGGCGCGGATTTGTCGCTGCAGGCGCTGAGCGCCAGGAGCAGGCTGGATGCGAGAAGCAGGCGTTGCATGAAAGCCTCCGGAGGGAACCTCGGCCAATCCAGCCGAAGCAGCCACGCTAGAGGCAGCGGCCGCCCCGGGGAACGTGCCGTTGGTCACGCTGGCGGATGCAACTACGCAGATGCGGACACGAATTCCACTAACGCGACACCGTCTGCGACCAGGTCGCCTTCGGCCACCAGATAGGCCTGCACGGTGCCGTCGGCAGGTGCATGCAGGGTGTGCTCCATCTTCATGGCTTCCAGCACCACCAGGGCCTGGCCACGGCGGACCGGCTCGCCGAGCGGCGCAACCAGCGCGACCACGCGGCCTGGCATGGGTGCGGTCAGGCCGCCTTCGGCCTGCGCCGGTTGCTCGGCTTCGATCAGGGCATCGTGATGCTGGAAATGCGCGCGCTGCGCGCCACTGAGCACGGTGATGGCAGCGCCATCGCGCAGTATCTGCGCGCGCCATTGGCGGCCATCCATGTCCACACGCAGGTGCTCGCCGTGCGCGTGATAGCGCAGCGTGTGGGTTTGATCGGCACTGTCCACCTGCCAGCCATCGGCGGTGGGCCGCACCGCCAGTGTGCGGCGCTCGCCTGCGGCCTCCAGCACCAGCGTACGCGCGGCATGTGCGCCGATGCGCCAGCCATCCGCGAGTTGCCACGGCGAGAACGGGTCGGCTGGGTCGGCGGCGGCGTGCGGTGCGGCTTCGGCCAGCAGCACGGCGGCCAGGCACCACCATGCCATGGGCGGCGGCTGCGGCGCGGGAAACAGCGCCGCCTGCTCGCGTTCGATCAGGGCAGTGTCCAGGTCGGCAGTCGCAAACGCCTGCGTGCTGACCAGCCGCGCCAGGAACGCGCTGTTGGTGGTCACGCCGATCGCATGGCAGTGCGCCAATGCGTCGCGCATGCGCGCCAGCGCGGCGGGGCGGTCGTGATCCCAGACGATCAGCTTGGCGATCATCGGGTCGTAGTACGGGCTGATGGTGTCGCCCTGTTCCACACCGGCATCGATGCGCACATGCGCGCTCGCGGCCGGCAGGCGCAGTTGCCGCAAGGTGCCGGTGGAAGGCAGGAAGCCGCGGTCGGCATCTTCTGCGTACAGGCGCGCTTCCAGAGCATGACCATGGATGCGCAATTCGTCCTGGCGCTTGGGCAGCGGCAGGCCGGCGGCCACGCACAGCTGCCAGTCCACCAAATCGGTGCCGGTGATCAGCTCGGTGACCGGGTGCTCCACCTGCAGCCGGGTGTTCATTTCCATGAAATAAAAATCGCCGTCCGGCCCGGCGATGAATTCCACCGTGCCGGCGCCCACGTAGCCCACCGCCCGTGCGGCATCCACTGCCGCCTTGCCCATCGCCGCGCGGCGCTGTTCGGTCATGCCGGGTGCGGGGGCTTCTTCCAGCACTTTTTGGTGGCGGCGTTGCACCGAGCAGTCGCGTTCGAACAGATGCACCACCGCGCCATGGGTATCGGCGAACACCTGGATCTCGATGTGCCGCGGGCGCTCGACGTATTTTTCCACCAGCACATGCGCATTGCCGAACGCCGATTGCGCTTCGCGCTGACAGCTGGCCAACGCGTCTTCGAATGCTGCGCTGGCATCCACGCGGCGCATGCCCTTGCCGCCACCGCCGGCGCTGGCCTTGATCAGCACCGGGTAGCCGATCGCATCGGCCTGTGCGCGCAGAAACGCAGGTGCCTGCTCGTCGCCGTGATAGCCCGGCGTCAGTGGCACGCCGGCGCGCTGCATCAGCGCCTTGGCAGCGCTCTTGTCGCCCATCGCGCGGATTGCCTGCGCGGGCGGGCCGATGAACACCACCCCTGCCTGCGCGCAGGCGTCGGCAAACCCGGCGTTTTCCGATAGAAACCCGTAGCCGGGATGGATCGCCTGCGCACCGCTGCCGCGTGCCGCGGCAAGGATGGCGTCGCCGCGCAGGTAGCTTTGCTGCGCCGGTGAGGCACCAATATGGATCGCTTCATCTGCCAGGCGCACGTGGCGCGCGTCGCGGTCGGCATCCGAATACACCGCCACGGTGGCGATGCCCAGGCGGCGGCAGGTGGCGATGACGCGGCAGGCGATTTCACCGCGATTGGCGATCAGCACCTTGTCAAAATACGGCTGGCCTTTGCCAGTGATGGAGGCGTGCTGGGGCGTGTCGTGCTGGGTCATGGCAAAGCTCTCTGCACGCCGCCGTGGTGGCGGGTGGAAGGACGAAGAAGAAACAACCGCTGCGGCAGGTCACTGCCCATCACGGCGCACCCCAAAGCTGCATCGTTGCACTGCACTGCACTGCGCCGGCACGACGCTGTGGTGCGCACGCACGTGGCGCGCTGCGGCCCCACAGCCGAAAACACTCCTGCGTGTATCCACGCGCATCGTGTCGTTTCGGCGAGGCCGGCGCGCCGCATCTGCATCACATCCGGAACACGCCGAAGCGCGTGGCTTCGATCGGCGCATTCAAGGCGGCCGACAACCCCAGGCCCAGCACGCGACGGGTATCGGCCGGGTCGATGATGCCGTCGTCCCACAGGCGCGCGCTGGCGTAATACGGGTGGCCTTGCTGTTCGAACTGCGCACGGATCGGCGACTTGAAGGCCTCTTCGTCGTCGCCCGACCATGCGCCGCCCTTGGCTTCGATGCCATCGCGCCGCACGGTTGCCAACACGCTGGCAGCCTGTTCGCCACCCATCACGCCGATCCGCGCATTCGGCCACATCCATAAAAAGTTGGGCGAATACGCGCGGCCGCACATGCCGTAATTGCCGGCGCCGAACGAGCCGCCAATCACCACGGTGAACTTGGGCACCTTGGCGCAGGCCACGGCCATCACCAGCTTGGCGCCATCCTTGGCGATGCCGCCGTGCTCGTATTTGCGGCCCACCATGAAGCCGGTGATGTTCTGCAGGAACACCAGTGGAATGCCGCGCTGCGTGCATATTTCGATAAAATGCGCACCCTTGAGCGCAGACTCGGAAAACAGGATGCCGTTATTGGCGATGATGCCAATCGGGTATCCATGCAGGTGCGCAAACCCGGTCACCAGGGTGCTGCCGTAGCGCGGCTTGAATTCGTCCAGGCGCGAATCGTCGACGATGCGCGCGATCACTTCGCGCACGTCGTAGGGCTTGCGTGTATCGGCGGGAATCACGCCATACAGCTCGTCGGCGGCATGCCGCGGCGGCAGCGGTGCCTGCACTGCCATGGTGAGCGCCGGCTTGCGCCAGTTGAGTTGCGCAATGATCGCGCGCACCCGCGCCAGGGCCTGCAGATCGTTGTCGGCGAAATGGTCGGCCACCCCGGAAATGCGTGTGTGCACATCCGCACCGCCCAATTCTTCAGCGCTGACTTCTTCACCAGTGGCGGCTTTGACCAGGGGCGGGCCGCCGAGGAAGATGGTGCCCTGCTCGCGCACGATCACCGTTTCATCGCTCATCGCCGGCACGTACGCGCCGCCAGCGGTGCACGAGCCCATCACGCAGGCGATCTGCGGGATGCCTTGCGCAGATAGATTGGCCTGGTTGTAGAAGATGCGGCCGAAGTGATCGCGGTCCGGGAAGACCTCGTCCTGCAGCGGCAGGAACGCACCGCCGGAGTCGACCAGATAGATGCACGGCAGCCGGTTCTGCTGCGCGATCTCTTGCGCGCGCAGATGTTTCTTCACCGTCATCGGGTAATAGGTGCCGCCCTTGACGGTGGCATCGTTGGCAACGATCACACATTCCACGCCGGACACGCGGCCGATGCCGGCCACCACGCCGGCGCAGGGCACCTGATCGTCGTACATGCCATGCGCAGCCAGCGGCGCAATTTCCAGCAGGGCACTGCCCGGATCCAGCAATGCATCGATGCGCGCACGCACCAGCAATTTGCCGCGCGCGGTGTGCTTGGCACGGGCCGCCTCGCTGCCACCCAGCGCGGTGAGCGCCAGCGTGGCACGCAAGTCCTCGACCACCGCGCGCATCGCTGCCGCGTTGTGCTGGAAGCTCTCGCCGCCCACCTGCAGCTGGCTGTTGATCACACTCATGATGGCTCCGTCAGGCAGTGCGTTCGAACAACTCGCGGCCGATCAGCATGCGCCGGATTTCCGAAGTGCCGGCGCCAATCTCGTACAGCTTGGCATCGCGCCACAGCCGCCCGGTGGGGTACTCGTTGATGTAGCCGTTGCCGCCCAGCACCTGGATCGCCTGGCCGGTGAGCCAGGTGGCCTTCTCGGCGGCATACAGAATCGCGCCAGCCGCATCCTGGCGCGTGGTGCGGCCCGCATCGCAGGCGCGTGCCACGGCATAGACATACGCACGGCACGCGTTGAGCCCCACGTACATGTCGGCCAGCTTGGCCTGCATCAGCTGGAAGGTGCCGATCGGCTCGCCAAACTGCTTGCGCTCGTGCACGTACGGCAGCACCACGTCCATGGCCGCGGCCATCAACCCGAGCGGGCCGCCGGCCAGCACCACGCGTTCGAAATCCAGCCCGGACATCAACACGCGCACGCCGCCGTTGAGCGTGCCCAGCACGTTCTCGGCCGGCACTTCGCAATCGGTGAACACCAGCTCGCAGGTGTTGGAGCCGCGCATGCCGAGCTTGTCGAGCTTCTGCGCGGTGGAAAACCCGTGCATGCCCTTTTCAACGATGAAGGCGGTGATGCCGCGCGCACCGGCGCTGGGGTCGGTCTTGGCGTACACCACCAGCACATCGGCATCGGGGCCGTTGGTGATCCACATCTTGCTGCCGTTGAGTACAAAGCGGTCGCCGCGTGCTTCGGCGCGCAGCTTCATCGACACCACGTCCGAGCCCGAACCGGCCTCGCTCATCGCCAGTGCGCCGACGTGCTCACCGGTGCACAGCTTGGGCAGGTAGCGCTGTTTCTGTTCGTGGGTGGCGTTCTTGCGCAGCTGGTTGAGGCACAGGTTGGAGTGCGCGCCGTAGGACAGCCCGATCGCGCCGCCGGCGCGCGAAATTTCTTCCATCGCCACGACGTGCGCCAGGTAGCCCATGCCGCTGCCGCCGTATGCTTCTTCCACGGTCAGGCCCAGCAGGCCCTGCTCACCGAACAGCCGCCACAGCTGCGCGGGGAAGACGTTGTCGTGATCGGCCGCCGCGGCGAGCGGGGCGATATGGTGGCTGGCGAAGGCGGCCACGCTTTCGCGCAGCAGATCGATGTCTTCGCCAAGCTCGAAATTCAAGGACGGCACATGCATGAAACGGCTCCGCTAAGGATCGGGACGTGCCGGTGGGAGCGGGCAGGGCCGCGCGGCGTGGTGACCAGCGTAACGGTCCTGATCGAAGAAGTGAACTAAAATTCAACTATTGAACTCGAACTCATCTCATGGCTTATCGACGCTCCGCCCTGATGGAAGAACGCCTGGCCGGCAACCGCGAACGCATCCTGCAGGCGGCCCGTGCCCTGATTGCCGAGGGCGGTTACCGCAATGCGCCGGTCACCGCCGTGGCCGCGGCTGCCGGGGTTTCCACCGGGCAGATTTACCGGCATTTCCCCTCCAAAGCCGACTTGTTCGTGGAAGTTTTGAATGCCGCCGTCCAGCATGAAATGGGCATCCTGCGCGCCATCAGCGCCGAGCCGGTGAGTGCGGCCGAGCGCCTGCGCAAGGCGATCGCCGCCTTCGTGCGGCGCGCGCTGGCCGGCCCGGCGCTGGCCTATGCCTTCATCGCCGAGCCGGTGGAGGGCGAAGTGGATGCCGAGCGCATCCGCGGTCGGCGCCTGTTTGGCGAGGTCTTTCGCCAGTTGCTGGCCGAAGGCGTGGCGGCCGGCGAGTTTCCCGAGCAATCGCTGGACGCCGCCGCTGCCTGCATCGTCGGCGCCTTCACCGAGGCGCTGGTCGGCCCGGTGGCGCCCAGCCGGCACGACCCGCAGCAGGGCGAGCAACTGGTGGAAGCCATCTGCGGTTTCTGCCTGCGGGCCGTGGGAGCGCGCGGGCCGGGCTGACAGCGCACTAACTGTGCCGCGGCTGTGCTTCACCAGTGCGGTTTGCTGTGCATATACTGTGCACTCACTTTGCCGGAGCCGCGCGATGGTCGCTGTCCTCAACCCCCTGGCCCTGACCGAACGCCTACGCGTGCCGGACCGGACCATCCTCTCGCCATCGGCGATGGCCGGCCTGCTGGATCTCTCCCAACAGGAACTGGCCGAACTCGCCGGGGTGCACCGCAACAGCCTGCGGGTGCACCCGGAAAGCCCCCGCGTGCAGGACTTGCTACGCAATCTCTCGCGCCTGCTGGTGGCAATGGCGCAGATCCAGCCCGATGAGCGCCAACTGGTGTTTCACTTGAAAAATACCCCGATCCCGGCGTTCGAATTCGCCACCTTGCTGGAGGTGGTCAAGCAGGGCCGCACCGACGATGCGCTGACCTATCTGCGCACCGTGGCTGCCGGAGCGGCTGGTTGAAGCTGAGCGCCCCGGCGCAGTGCACGTTGTATCGCGCGTTCACCCCGCGCTGGGCGGCCGAGCCGCTGAGTGGCGCCGGCGCGGCGCGCTCGGGTGGACGCTTCAACCGCTTTGGCCAGCCGGCGCTGTATCTGTCGCTGCACCTGGACACCGCCGCCGCCGAGTACGCCCAGGCCGCATCGTTCCTGCCGCCCTTCACCCTGGTGAGCTATCGCGCCGACCTGCCGGCACTGGCCGATGTGCGGCTGCTCGACGCGAGCTGGGATGCGCTGTGGGCCGACTGGACCGATGACTGGCGCAAGGCGCTGGTCAACAAGGTCGAACCGGTCAGCTGGGTGCTGGGCGACCTGCTGCGCGAGGCGGCGATTCCCGGGGTGATCTTTGCCAGCATGGCGCAGCCTGGCGGCGTCAACGTGGCGCTGTTCCTGGACATGCTGCAGCCCGAGCAGGTGTTGCACGTGCTCGACGATGGCCGGCTGCCGCGTGATGGGCGCAGCTGGGCAGATCCGGCGGCGGAACATTCCCCGGAATAACCCGGCGCTCGGCCCTGCCCGCTGATCGATACTGGGTGCGGAACAGGTTATGGATTATTTGGCGACATGAGCCTGGTGTGGTTCGACCAAGCCTCTCGGCAACGCGGCACTGCCATACCGCCCGGCGACGTCGTGCTGAGACGCGGCACTGCATGCAGTGCGCCATGGCCTAACCACTACGCGCCTTTGCCGAGCCAAGGTGTGGCCTGCACGATCGCCATGGCCGTGACGCCTGTGCCATTCGAAGTCACCCAGGCTTTCGCAACCGCCGCTCTGCTGCAGCAGCGCCACGCGTCAGTGCAGCAGCGCGAACGCCATCCCGGCGACGACAGGTGCAGCAATGGCTGCCGGCAAGATCAGGCCGCGCCGGTACGGCAGCAACCACAGCGACAATACCGCCGCGCCTGCAGTCAGCGTGCCCAGCCATAGCACGCTGCCGATGCCCCAGCCTTGCGCCGACACCGCCAGCGCAAAGGTGATCAGCAACAGCAGCCATCCCAGCGCGCGCAACTGACGTGAGCGGGTCATGCCCAGCGCGCGCCCACGCACCTCGTGCTGGTGTTTTTCCATCGCCAGGCACAAGGCCGCGAAGCCGGAAAAATTCAAGGCCAGCAACAGCAGTACGCTCATGCGCCTTCCTGCACCGGCAAGGCGTTTTGCGGCGCAGGCGTGGCTTGCGCGCGGGCCTTGCGTGCCGCGGCGGATTGCGGCGCCTTCCAGTGCTGCAGGCGCCAGCCCGCGATGCCCAGGCACACGCCCAGGCCCAGGCACACCAGATCCACGCCGGCCAATGCCCATTGGCCGGCCGGCACGGTCACGCCCAGGTGCAGGTCGGTGGTCAGCGCGTTGAGCAGCGGCACCAACGCGAACAAGCCTGCGCCCAGGTATAGCTGCCAGCTCCACATCGCACGCCGCGGCCACACGAAGGCGGCGAGCAAGGCGCCACCCCAGGCGGCGAAGAACAGATGTGCTTCCATTGCTGCACGCGCTTCCAGCGCCACCGGCACCAGCCGGTTGGCCCAGAAAAACGCGGCGAACGCGATTGGCAGGCCGGCCACCGTGCCGATGTTGAGCGCGTCCACCAGGCGCAGCCCGAACCCGATGCGTCCGGCCTTGGCATGCTTGGGGCGTTCTTTCACGGCCCACATCACCACGCCGCTGGCCACCATCAGGCAGCCAAGCAGGCCGGAGCCGAAGAACAGCGCGCGCATCCAGCCACCGGCGAAATGAGCGATATGCAGGCCCACCATCACGCCGCGGGCCTGGCTGGCGCCGCCGGGCGCACCGCTGTACTGCAGGCGTTGCCCGCTGACGGCGTCATAGAGGATGGACGGCGCATCGTTGGATAGGTCGTCCGCCCGCTGGGTTACGCCCACCGCCGCATGCGCATCGTTGGGCAGCGATACCGCCACCGTGCCCACATCGTCGCCACGCCAGTCGCTGCGCGCGCGCGCCACAAACTCCTCCAGCGGCCGCATGCGCGCCGGCGTGCCTGCCGCGGTGCGCGTGTCCGCGACGCGATTGGCGGACTCTTCGTAGAACCGCATTTCGTTGTCGGGGTACTGCGCCTTGATGCCCCACGGCAGGTACATGAACATCAAGGTCACGATGCCGGTGTAGGTGATCATCGCGTGGTATGGCAACGCGGTCACCGCGCTGACGTTATGAAAATCCAGCCACGAACGCAGGCCTTTGCCCGGGCGGAAGGTAAAGAAATCCTTGAAGATCTTTTTGTGGGTGATCACGCCGCTGATGATCGCCACCAGCATGAACATCGCGCAGAAGCCGACGATGTAACGCGCCCACACCACCGGCAGGTAATGCAGGTCGAAATGCAGCCGGTAGAAGAAATCCCCGCCCAGCGTGTCGCGCGCGCTGATCGGGTTGCCGGTGGCCGGGTCGATGATGGCGTTGCCATACAGCTCGCGCCGGCTGAGCGTCTTGCCCGGCGGCGGCGCGGGATTCTGCCAATACATGGTCACCACCGGCGTGCGCGCATCCGGCAGCGTGATGTTCCAGCTTTGCGCATCGGGCGCGTGCGTTTGCAGATAGCGCTCGGCGCTGCGCATTGCCACCGCGCTGCTGACCGTGGTGGTGGGCAGTTCCGGGCGCATCCAGCGGCTGAGTTCGTCGCGGTAATAACTCGCGGTACCGCCCATGAAGATCAGCAGCAACACCCAGCCCACCAGCAGCCCGGTCCAGGTGTGCAGCCATGCCATCGATTGGCGAAACCCCTGCTTCATGCCGCGCCCCGTTGCAGCCACGCAGCGGCTGCGAACATGGCCACGGCCGGCACGCCGATGCCGACCCAGGCGCGCAGCACGGTGGCAGTGGCAAACGCCCACAGCGGCGCGCAGGCACACACCACGATGCCCACCAGCATGCTGGTCAGCACCGCCTCGCTGCGCGGCATCGGCAGCACCACTGCGAGCAGCAGGTTGGTCGCGCTGGCCAGCGCATAGCCACCGCCGATTGCGGCCACGCTGCGCCCAAGCACACCCAGCCAGGGGCGCTTGAACCAGGGAGCGGGCAGGGGCGAAGCCATGGACATGCACAGGACGGTGGCCGGATTACTCGGCCAGGAAGGTCAGCGTGGTGATGTGGTGCACCACCGACACCGGCTTGCCGGCGATCTCACGCTTCACCGGCTCCTTGTTGGTCACCACCATGATGTGGCGGCCCGCACGCAGCGTCGGCAGCGTCACCTGGCCCTGTGCATCGGAGGTCAGCGTCTTCTGCCACTTCTGCGGGTCGATCAGGGTGACCTCGGCCTTGGGCAGCGGCTTGTTGCGATACATCACCGTGAACGTCTTGCCGTTGGCGGTGGTGGGCACCAGCTCGAAGTCGAGTTTGGCGCTGGTGCTGCTGCGGCCGGCGCGCGCGTAGTAGCTCACCGTCTCGAAGGTCTCGCCTTCGCCCTTCCACGGCTCGAACACCGCATCGTCCTTCAGCCAGGCATCGCCGGCGCCGGACAGCGGCGCGGTCAGGTACTCACTGCCGCGCTGCAGGGCACCGGCCTTGCCGGCGGCGCCGAACACGGTCGGCTTGACCACGCGCTTGATTTCGTCCTGGCCATGGTCGAGGGTTTCCTGCGCCGGCTCACCGAAATAGATGCGGACCGGGCCGCTGCCGTCGCGCTCGATCCAGATCTCGTGGGCCTGCGCGGGGGACAGGCTGAGGCTGGCCGCGGCCAGGCAGGACAGCAGGAAGGATTTCATCGGACACCTCTTCGAACGCGGGAGTGAGCGCGCTAACCGCGCCATCAGTGGATGGGAATGATACGCAATTCCCGCAACCGAGACCAATGCACATGCGGCGCTGCGGCATTTTTCGAGCGGCCGCGAGCGTGTCGCAACCTTGGATGCAACGCGTGCCCAGTCATTGCAAGGGGTGTTGCACAGAGCGCGACGCCGGGCGCGCAGAGCGGCGCAAACTGTGCTCTATACTCCGGCGCTAGCAGAGGTCTTCGACCAACAGCCAGGGGTGAGCGCGTGCGGAATTACGACCTCGAGTTCCTGAAAAAATTCTCGATGGTGATTGGCTTGCTGGTAGTGATCACTCTGGGCTTGATCGCCCTGGCGGCCTATCTGCAACGTGCAGTCCCCGATGAAGTGTCGCCCACGGCCGCAAAGCGCCTGCAGCAACGCATTGCGCCGGCCGGCGCAGTCTATGCAGGAACCACTGGCGCCGCGGCGCAGGCCGCCGCCCAGGCTGCGGCACTGGCCAAGGCCTCGTCGCAATCCGCCTACGGTGGCAGCACCGACGGCAAGACCATCTTTGACAACCTGTGCACCGCCTGCCACACCACCGGCGTGGGCAAGGCGCCGACGCTGGACCACTCGCATTGGGACGCGCGCATTGCGCAGGGCAAGGACACGCTCTACAAGCACGCGATCGAGGGCTATACCGGCCCGGATGGCGGCATCATGCCGGCCAAGGGCGGCAACCCCGCGCTCACCGAAGAACAAGTGCGCGCCACCGTGGACTGGATGCTGTCCAACCTGAAATAGGGGCGTTCCGCGGCGAAGCGCCACGTGGCATCGCGCGCAGCATGCTTGGGCTAACGACAGCGGGTGCGTAACATTCGCTGCGGCGGTATGCGCACGCCGCGATGGCTGGCCCACTGGGTCATCTTGCCCCTGCCGTTGTCCTGCCTGCGCCGCCGTCCTGGCGGCGTTTGTGTTTGTCTTCCCTTGAACGTGTGGAGTGTCTCGATGCTGCGTTGTCCGCTTGTCGTGCTCGGCCTGATCGGCCTGCTGGCGCCCGTGTTGTGCCGCGCCGCCGAAGGCGCGCCACAGCGCCTGACCATTGCCGACGTGCAGGGCGAGGACACCCGCAGCCCGTTCGACGGCCGCCTGGTCGAGGTGGAAGGCATCGTGACCGCCGATACGCGCGTGGGTCTGGCGGGCCTGTTCGTGCAACAGCCCGGCACCGAGCCGCGGCGCTCGCACGGGGTGTTCGTGACCGGCGCTGGCGACGCGCAGGTGGCAGTGGGCGACCGCGTGCGGATCGTGGGCACGGTGCGCGAGGTCGGTGCCGGCGGCGACGCCAGCCTGACCACGCTGCAGGCCACCACGCTCGAGGTGCTGGCCAGCAATCAGCCGGTGCCGGTGCGCATGCTCAGCGGGCCGCCGGCCAATTGGGAAGCACTGGAAGGCGAGCACGTGCGCCTGGCCGCGGTCACGCTCAATGGCAGCGACCGCCTGGCCAGCAACGGCGAGCTGATCGCCGCCTTCGGTGGCCGGTTGTGGCAGCCCAGCGAAGTGGCCGCGGCCGGCACGCCCGCCTTCGCGCAGACCGAAGCCGACAACGCGCGCCGCCGGGTGTTGCTGGACGACGCGCGCAACGGCCGCACGCCGAAGGCCGTGTCCTACCTGCCGGCCGAGGCGAACTTACGTGTGGGCAGCCTGCTCAGGCAGGTCGATGGCATCGTCGATCAGCGCTACGACGGCCAGTACCGCATCCAGGTGCTGGCGCCGCTGACGCTGCCTGCACTGCCTGCGCCGGTGGCACCGCAGGTGGGCGGCGATCTGCGCATCGCCTCGTTCAACCTGGAGAACTTCTTCAACGGCAACGGGCGCGGCGGCGGCTTCCCGACCAAGCGCGGGGCGCGCACGCACGAACAGTTCCAGGCGCAGCTAGCCAAGCTGGTCGCTACCATCGTGCCGCTGCAGGCCGATGTGGCCGCGCTGATGGAGCTGGAAAACGACGGCAACGACGGCGACACCGCCGTGGCGCAGCTGGTGGCTGCGCTCAACGCCGCCGGCAAGGACAAGGATTGGCGTTTCGTGGACAGCGGCAGTGGCCCGGGCGACGACGCGATCCGCGTCGGCATCGTTTATCGCAGCACTCAGGTCACCCCGGTCGGCAAACCGGCCACGCTGACCGGCGGGCCGTTCGACAGCCATAGCCGGGTGCCATTGGCGCAAGCGTTCCGCAGCAGCCGCGGCGCGACCTTCGTGGTGGTGGCCAACCACTTCAAGTCCAAGGGCTGCGGCACCGCCAGTGGCGCCGATGCCGATCAGCACGACGGCCAGGCCTGCTGGAATGCCACCCGCACCGAGTCGGCCAAGCGCCTGCACCAGTGGCTGCAGAGCGACCCCACCGGCGCGCAGACCAAGCTGGCCGTGTTGCTGGGCGACTTCAACGCCTATGCGATGGAAACCCCCATGCGCAGCCTGCGCGCCAGCGGCTGGCAGGACGCCTTTGCCGTGGTCGGCGTGAAGCAGCCTTACAGCTACGTCTACGACGGCATGAGCGGCCGGTTGGACCACGCCCTGCTGAGCCCGGCGATGGCCAAGCAGCTGCGTGGCGCAGCGGAATGGCACATCAACGCCGACGCGATGGACGATGCCGGCTATGCCAAGCGCAACCTGCCAGGCCCGTGGCGCAGCTCCGATCACGACCCGGTGCTCTTGGGATTCGCGCTCTGAGCGCACTTCCACGCGCGGCAGCAGCGCGCGCTGGTGATCGCAAACGCTGTTCGATCACCCGCCGGCTGGGTTAGGCCAGCCCGCGGTGCGCCGCGGCCGGCACGCGTGCAGGCTTGCCCAGTGGACCTGCGTATGCGGGCGGGGAGCGGGGCGTCGCCGGCCCGGCCTTGCCGAGCCGCGGCGAGCCGATTGCCCAGGGCGTGCCGCGCTTAGCGGGCGCAATGCACATGACGGCGCAAGCGCAGGTTGACCAGATGGGCGCCGGCCAGCAGCAGGCTGCCGGCAACCGTGACCGGCGTTTCCAGCGCGGCGGTCAATAGCCCGCTGGCGCCCAGCACCAGCCCGGCCAGTCCGAACACCGCCAGCCCCCAGAGCGGTGCCGGCAACCGGTGGCGGCGATGGCTGCTCCAGAGCGCGTAGCCACTGAGCGGCACCGCGGCGGTGGCGAAGACTACATGCACCCATTCGGCTTGCTCCCAGCGCCCCAACAGCGGCAGCGCCGCCGCCAGCAGCGGCAAGGCCAGGCAGTGCAGCAGGCACAGGCTGGACAGGGCAATGGCCGAGCTGTCCAGCGCAGACGCAGAGGCGCGCATCAATCGTTCTCTGAAATGGCGAATTGTTATACAGTAACATTTCTAGCCACGAGAGTTCGCCATGCCTGTCCTCGCTCCCCGCGATTCGCGCCTGCCCGTCACCGTGTTGTCCGGCTTCCTGGGCGCCGGCAAGACCACTTTGCTCAACCGCATCCTGCACAACCGCGAGGGGCTGCGGGTGGCGGTGATCGTCAACGACATGAGCGAGATCAACATCGATGCGCAGCTGCTACGCGAGGGTGGGGCGGCGCTGCGGCGCACCGACGAGACGCTGGTGGAATTCAGCAATGGCTGCATCTGCTGCACGCTGCGCGACGACCTGCTGCAGGAAGTGAAGCGCCTGGCCAGCGAGCGCCGCTACGACTATCTATTGATCGAATCCACCGGCATCGCCGAGCCGATGCCGGTAGCGGCCACCTTTGCGGTGCGCGATGCCGACGGTTTCAGCCTGTCGGATATCGCCCGGCTGGACACCATGGTGACGGTGGTGGATGGCAGCCGTTTTCTCGAGGATTTCGGCTCTGCGGCCACGCTGGCCGAGCTCGGCCAGCAGGCCGGCCCGGACGATACGCGCGGGCTGGTGCAACTGCTCGGCGACCAGGTGGAGTTTGCCGACGTGCTGGTGATCAGCAAGTGCGATCAAATCGACACGCAACGTCTGCACCGCCTGCATGCCGTGTTGCGTGCGCTCAATCGCGATGCGGCGATCGTCGATGCCGCGCATGGCGAGGTGCCGCTGCGGCAGCTGCTGGACACCCGGCGCTTCGACTTCACCCGCGCGCAGCTGGCGCCGGGCTGGATGCAGGAGTTGCGCGGCCAGCACACGCCGGAGACCGAGGAATATGGCATCACCAGTTTCGTCTATCGTGCGCGCCGGCCGTTCCATCCGCAGCGCTTCGCACGCATGGTGCAGGACGGCCTGCCGCAGGTGATCCGCAGCAAGGGCTTCTTCTGGCTGGCCAGCCGCATGGACTGGGTGGGCGAATTGTCCAGCGTCGGCGGCGCGACCCAGACCACGGCTGCCGGCTTCTGGTTCGCCGCGCGACATCGTGTGGATGCGCAGATCATCGGTGAGGCACCGCAGATCCCGATCACGCCGCTGCCGTACACCGACATCGGCTGGCAACGTCAACAAGCCACCTGCTGGAGCGCACCGCTGCCGCAGCTGCACGAGGTGGGCGATGCCAGCGAATACGCCGCGATGCAGCGGCTGTGGCACCCGCTGTGGGGCGATCGCCGCCAGGAGCTAGCGGTCATCGGTGTGGAGATGGATACCCCGCGCACACGTGCCGCACTCGATGCCTGCCTGTTGAGCGACCAGGAACTGCGCCAGGGCCCGGCCCACTGGCAGTTGCTGGACGACCCGTTCCCGCATTGGGAGCGGTGACGCCCATGCACAACGCGTACGCGCTGCGCTGTCGCACCGCTGCTATAACGCCGAGCGCGAGCCCCAGGCAATCAGTGCGATGGCCAGCACCGCCATCGCCAGGCCCAGGCGGTTCCAGCGCGTGGTGCGTTCGCCGAAGACCACGATGCCTACCAGCGCACCCAATGCCACCACGCCGATATTCATGCTGGCGAAGACGGTCGCCGGGCTGTGCGGTAGCGTCTGGTGCGCGCGCACGTAAAACAGGATGTTGCCGAAGTTGAGTACGCCCAGCAGCACGCCCGCGGCGAGATTGCGCAGCTGCAGGCGATTGCCGCGGCGCAGGCGCACGCATTGCACGCACAGCAGCAACACGAACGCCAGCGCAAAGCACACCGTCAATGCCGTCAGCGACGGCGTGCCCGACAGTGCCAGCGATTTGAGCAGAATGTCGATCACCGCAAATCCCGCCCAGACACCGAGCAACCACGGCCAGGTGCGCGCTGCGGGTGCATTAACACTGCCGCTCACCACAGCAGCGCCTGCCCGCGGCCGCTGCACGATGGCGACGATCGCCAACAGGCCCACGCCCAGTCCGGCCAGCTTCCAGCCACCGGCGCGTTCGCCGAACACGGTAAACGCCGCCGCCAGCGACAACAGCAGCGACAGCCGCTGCGCCACGTCGGTGCGCACGATGCCGGCCACCCGCACCGAGCGTGCCAGCACCAGAAAAATGCCCGGCAACGCGACCGCCAGGCCCAGCAATGCCAGCCACGGTGTGTGCGCGGCGGTGAGGCTGGCAAAGGACGGTTTGAGGATGGCAACGGCCAACGCGCTGGCGGTGGCGTAGTTCCAGGTGATGGCCTGAAACACGTCGATCTGGCGGCGTGGCGCAAGCTTCAGCAGCACCGACACCAGCACACTGCAGACAACGGCAAACAACAAAAAATGCATGGGCAACACAACGATGTGTGCAGGCAGGGCGATGAACGCGGCCGGCGGGGCGGCTATTATGACCGTATGTCCAATCCCCCATTCCCCACCGAATCCTCGACGTTGGCGCTCGACGGGCCGGTCGGTCCGCTCGATGTGGCAGTCGACCTGGCCGAGCCGGACGTCACCGCGCAGCCGGTCACCGCCATCGTCTGCCACCCGCTCTCCACCGAGGGCGGCAGCATGCACAACAAGGTCGTGACCATGGCCACGCGCGCGCTGCGCGAGCTCGGCATCACCGTGGTGCGCTTCAATTTCCGCAGCGTCGGCACCTCGGCCGGCAGCTTCGATCACGGCGATGGCGAGCAGGACGATCTGCGCGCCGTTGCCGAGTGGGTGCGTGCACAGCGCCCGACCGACACGCTGTGGCTGGCCGGTTTCAGCTTCGGCGCGTATGTCTCGCTGCGTGCAGCCGCCGCGCTCGAACCGCAGGTGCTGATTTCGATCGCGCCGCCGGCCGGGCGTTGGGATTTCAGCGACGTGCAGCCGCCGGCACACTGGCTGGTGATCCAGGGCGATGCCGACGAGATCGTCGACCCGCAGGCGGTCTATGACTGGCTGGAGACGCTGGAACAGCAGCCCACGCTGGTACGCATGCCCGACACCAGCCACTTCTTCCACCGCAAATTGATCGACCTGCGCGGTGCGCTTCAGCACGGTGTGCGGCGCTGGCTACCGGCCACGCCCTGAGTGCGACAGCTTGCAGGCGCATTGCCAGACGGTGCGCCGTTGAACGGCGCCGGCTACGGCCGGCCCGCGGAGAAACACGATGAGTGAGATGACCCCGTCGCAGCGCTACGCCGCCGGCGTACAACGCGGCGACTGGCGCGCCGATCCTGCGCAGCAGGCGGCCCTGGCCGAGCTGGACCGGATCCACGAAGCACTGGTGGACAGCGCGCAGGACGGCTGGCTGGATCGGCTGTCGGCGTTCTGGAAAAAACCCGAGCCGGTGCGCGGGCTGTATTTCTGGGGTGGTGTGGGGCGCGGCAAGACCTTCCTGGTCGACCTGTTCTACGACGGCCTGCCGATCAAGCAGAAGTACCGCACCCACTTCCATCGCTTCATGCGCGGCGTGCATGAACGCCTGCGCGAGCATGCCGGGCAGAGCGACCCGCTGGCCAAGATTGCCCAGGAATGGCGCGAAAACCTGCGCGTGCTGGTGCTGGACGAATTCTTCGTCACCGACATTGGCGATGCGATGCTGCTGGCGCGCCTGCTCGAGCGCCTGTTCGCCGAAGGCGTGACCTTGGTAACCACCTCCAATACCGCACCGGAAAACCTGTACGCCAACGGCTTGCAGCGCGACAGTTTTCTGCCGGCGATCGGCTTGCTGCAGAAGTTCTGCGTGGAGCTCTACGCCGAGGGCACCGAGGACTACCGCATGCGCGCGCTGACGCGGTCGCCGGTGTACCGCGCGCCGCTGGATGCGCAGGCCGATGGCTGGCTGGCGCAGCGCTGGGCGGAGTTGAGCGGCAATGCCGAGGCGCGCAGCGGCAACATCGAGATCGAAGCGCGCAAGATCGCCGTGCGTGCGCGTGGCAAGAGTATTGCCTGGTTCGATTTTGCCGCGTTGTGCGAAGGCCCGCGCGGGCCTGCCGACTACATCGAGATCGCGCGTGAATTCACCACCGTGCTGTTGGGCGGCATCCCGCATTTCGACCGCATGAACGAAGACGCCGCCCGCCGCTTCGTCAACCTGATCGACGAGTTGTACGACCGCCACGTCAATCTGGTCTGCACTGCGCAGGACGCACCGCCGGCGTTGTACAGCGGCCAGCGCCTGGCCGGCGCATTCGAGCGCACCGCCTCGCGCCTGATCGAAATGCAGAGCGCCGAATATCTGGCAACCGCGCATCGCGCATGAGTGCGCACACGCGCCCTGCGCCGGGTCGCTACACGATCCGCATCAGCGAAGACGACTGCGGGCTGGGCCAGTTTGGCGGTGGCGCGTGGTTGAGCGATGCGGCGTTGTGGCCCAGCGATCCGTCGAACGGCCGGCCCATGACGCCGATTGTCATGCTGACCGATCTGTTCCTGCCCAGCGTCTGGTTGGCCGACGACATGGCTGTGACGGTCTTCGCGGCACTGGGCCGCGAAGGCGACGCGTACAACCGGACAGCGCTGCGCACGTTCACCATCCACCAGCAGAGCGAGCTCGAAAAAATCGACGCTGGCCATAGCAAGGTGGTGTTGCACCGACGTGCCGCGCGCGAACTGGTGCGCGACACGGTGATGCTCCCGCGGCATTTTGTGGGACTGCAGCCCTTCGACGAACGCGATGCTGAGGAAGAGGCCGAAGACGCCGACAACGGTGCGGGCATGAGCAAGCAGCTGGGCCGCCCGTGCTGGCTGCAAGATCCCATCCACGAGCATCCGCGTCATTACTTCCTTGCCCAGTTCGTCGAGTCGAACCTGCGTCAGCAGGACCCGGCCTACGATGGCCTCTTCGCCGACGGGACGGGCTACCTGTTTGCAGAACAGCGCGCGAAGGTACTGCACGAAGGCGATACGGCTGGGTATTTCTTCATCCAGTTCACCTGAGCCCAGCCAAGCCCGGGCACTCGGGCTAGAGCTGCGCCACTAATGCGGTGATAGCCATCCGCGCTGGCATCCTGCGAAAGACACAGGTGCGCCGACGCACTGCCACCGGATGACGGAGGGCAGGATGGTGCGGATGTGTGCCCCGATCCACAGCCCGAAGTTTTCCCGAACACAGACACAGGTCCAGTTCGCTTGCGGCCACGCCCCAGTAGCTGCGGCGAGCCCAATCCTTCATTCAGAAAAATCGCTTGCAATTAAATCGCGCGCTATGTAAATTGCAGCCCATGGACACCGCAACGCCCACCACTGATCGCACCAACGCCCTGCTGCAGCTGGACAGCCAGCTCTGCTTTGCGCTGTATTCGGCCAACCTGGCGATGCATAAGCTCTACCGCGGGCTGCTGAAGGATCTGGACCTGACCTATCCGCAGTACCTGGTGATGCTGGTGCTGTGGGAGAACGATGGCCGCAGCGTGTCGGAGATCGGCGAGCGGCTGTACCTGGATTCGGCCACGCTGACCCCGCTGCTCAAGCGGCTGGAAAGCGCCGGTCTGCTGACCCGGACCCGGGCCGAGCACGACGAGCGCCAGGTCATCATCGGGCTTACCGATGCGGGCCGCACGCTGCGCAGCAAGGCAGGCGCGGTGCCGGAACAGGTCTTCTGCGCCTCGGCCTGTTCGCTGGAGGAACTGCGTCAGCTCAAGCAGGAACTGGAAAAGCTGCGCACCAGCCTGGGCGCCGCCTAACCGAGCCCCGTCATTAATTGTTCTGCCGAATATGTAGTGCACGATTTAATAACTCGCTATTCAATGCGCAATCCGCGCTCACTCAGGAGAACCACCATGGCCTCACCCGAAAAAGTCCTCTACACCGCCCACGCCACTGCCACCGGTGGCCGCGAAGGCCGCGCCGTGTCGTCCGACAGCGCCCTGGACGTCAAGCTCTCCACCCCGCGTGAGCTCGGCGGTGCCGGCGGCGATGGCACCAACCCGGAGCAGCTGTTCGCAGCCGGTTATTCGGCCTGCTTCATCGGCGCGATGAAAGCCGTGGCTGCGCAGGACAAGCTCAAGTTGCCGGGCGAGATCAGCATCGACGGCAGCGTCGGTATCGGCCAGATTCCGGGCGGTTTCGGTATCGCGGTGGAACTGAAGATCGCCGTGCCGGGCATGGAGCCAGCCGAGCTGCAGGCGCTGGTCGACAAGGCCCACCAGGTGTGCCCGTACTCCAATGCCACCCGCGGCAACATCGACGTCACCCTGACGCTGGCCTGATCCTTTCCCGGATATCCCCATGAAACGCTACGCATCGTTGCTGCTGTTGGGCACGTTGGCGTCGGCAATCGGCGGCGCGCTTGCCGCGCCGACCGGTCCTGCCGCACCGGCCGCCTCCCCGAAAGTCCAGGCCCTCCTGGACGTCCTCAACTCCGCCGGCGGCAAGCCGATGGAGCAACTCACCCCGCAGCAGGCCCGCAAGGTGCTGGTGGACGCGCAGGCTGGCGCAACCCTGCCGGCCGCCGAGGTGACCCGCAAGACGATCACCGTCGACGGCAAGCCGCTCGGGCTGGTGGTGGTCAAGCCGCCGGGCAGTGCCGGCAAGACGTTGCCGGTGTTCATGTTTTTCCACGGCGGCGGTTGGGTGCTGGGCGATTTCCCCACCCATGAGCGGTTGATCCGCGATCTGGCGCGGGCCTCGGGTGCGGCGGCGGTGTATGTGGACTACAGCCCTTCGCCGGAGGCGCGCTATCCGGTGGCGATCCACCAAGCCTATGCCGCGACCAAATGGGTGGCTGCACATGGTGCCGAGATCGGCGTGGACGGCACGCGGTTGGCGTTGGTGGGCAACAGCGTCGGCGGCAACATGGCGGCCTCGGTCGCCCTGCAGGCCAAAGCGGCCGGCACTCCGGCCATCCGCTATGAAGTGCTTCTGTGGCCGGTGACCGATGCCGCGTTCGATAACGGCTCTTACCAGCAGTTTCAGCAGGGTTATTTCCTCAGCCGCAACATGATGCGCTGGTTCTGGGACAGCTACATCACCGACCCGGCACAGCGCCGCGAGATCTACGCCTCGCCATTGCAGGCCAGCGTGGAGCAACTCAAGGGCTTGCCGCCGACCTTGATCCAGACCGCCGAACTGGATGTCTTGCGCGACGAAGGCGAAGCCTACGGCCGCAAGCTCGACCAGGCCGGCGTGGAGGTCACCGTGACCCGCTACAACGGCCTGATTCACGACTACGGCTTGCTCAACGCACTCAGCGATGTGCCGGCCGTCCGTACCGCGATCCGTCAGGCCGGCGACGCGTTGCAGCAGCACTTGGCCGACTAAGAGCGGCTAACAAAACGTAGCGAGCAGTCGTCAGTTGGATGCGGACGGCGCGGAGGAACCGGAATGCACCTGGGTACATGCCGATTCAGAGCACCGGCCGCGCCCGCCTGGCGGCTGCGCAGCAATTTTGATAGCTGCTCTAAGCGCCGGTGTTGCTGGACTGTCAGGAGCACACATCCGCTGCAGCTGCAGTGGGCGTGCTGCATTCTGGTGTCTGCGCATCACCCATCCTCTGCGTGGCGGTGAACACACTGCGCGCGGTATGCCTCCACGTCGGCCGTGTGCTGGCAAGCGCGCACACACTCGCGGCACACTGATGCAATGACTGCAGCACTCGCACGCCAACCCGTTTCTTGCCTCTCTGCATTCGCCCTGTGCGGCGCGGCACGCAGATGAGCACCGATCGTCCCACGCTATTGCTGCTGCCCGGCCTGCTCAACGATGCCGAGTTATGGCATGCGCAACGCGCAGACCTGGCCGATGTGGCCGACTGCGTGGTCGGCGATCTCACGCACGGTGACAGCCTGTCTGCGCTGGCCACGCAGCTGCTCGCACAGATGCCACCACAGTTCGCCCTGGCAGGCTTCTCGTTGGGTGGCTACGTGGCGCAGGAACTCCTGCGGATCGCACCCGAGCGGGTGGAGCGGCTGGCCTTGCTGGACACCTCGGCGCGTGCCGATTCTCCCGAGCGGGCCGCGCAACGCCGCGCGCAGGAAGCCAGCGTGCGTGCGGGCAGCACCTTCGTCGGCTTTGGCGAGCGGCTGATGCGGCAGTACGTGCATCCCTCGCGCTGGCAGGATGCGGCGCTGCTGGCACGCGTGCGTGACATGACCCAGCGCCTGGGCGTGGAGGTGTTCCTGCGTCAGAACCGGCTGGAGCGCGAGGACGGACGCGCGCTGTTGCGTGCCTACACGCGCCCGGTGCTGGTGCTGTGCGGCCAGGACGATGTCATCACCCCGCCGGCGCTGCATGAGGAAATGGCGGCGCTGGCACCGCACGCGCAACTGGTGCAGGTGCCCGAGTGCGGGCATCTGTCGCCGCTGGAACAACCGCAAGCGGTGACGGCAGCATTGCGTGCGTGGCTGCTGGCCTGAGTACGGAGGCGTGTGCTGCGTGCTACGTGGTTCGCTGCAAGGCAGGAGCGCTGTCAGTGTCGCTGCGCGGATCAAGCCATCGAAGATATCAGCCGGTGCGCGTGCCGTGCCGAACCACGCGTCTGTCAGTGCCTCGCCGCAGCGATCACGCTGGCGCTAGCGGGTGCGTCGTCCTGACCCGGCGGCAGAGCGCGCGGCATCTCCGGCCGCGTCATTTCCAGCAGCTGCAATGGCTTGCCGTCGAAGCGGTAGTCCAGCGCCTGTTGCAGTGCGTACAGCGCCTGCACCTGGGTGCACAGCGCCTTCGCCTGGGCTTCCAGCACCTCACTGCGTGCGCGTAACTGCTGATCCATGCGGGCGTCCAGCTGGGCGCCGCGCCGTTCCAGCGCGTCGGGCGGCCGGTGACCACGGTCCACAGCACGCTGCGGGTGAGGCTACCGGCCAGCGCTTCGGCGGCGTGCTCCACGCTGGCTTCGAACCGCGCATCGAATAGTTCCTGCTCCCAGCGCCCACGCCCCAGGGTGCCCTCCACCTGGGCAAGCGCGGTGCCGCGCAAGCGCTCGACCTTGCGTGCCTGGCGGGCACTGCCGGTGAGCATCTGCACCACGCCACCGAGCGCATCGAAGCTCAGGTCCACCACCGAGCGCGCAATGGCGGTGACCGCCGGCATCAAGGCGCGGGTGCCGTGCTCGAGCGCACGCAGGCGCTGCGCATCGGCATCGCTGACCGGCTGCGGCCGGTGGTCCACATTCAGTTCGCCACCATGGAAAAAGATCTCCCGCGGTGCGCCCTGTTTGCGGCGCAGCCAGATGCCGCCGGTATCGGCCAACACGTCGTAGGAGGTACTGATGCCGCACTGCTGGGCCGATAGCTGCGGCGTGGGCGTGTCTGCCTGCGCGGCGCAGGCCACCAGCCACAGAAGCGGGAGCAGGAAAACGCTGGGACGCATCGGATGCGCTTCCGGGTCGGGGATTGCAGCATCGGGCAGTGGGCGCCGCCGCGCCATGGCCAGAAAGTCAGGGTGCCGACAGGAGGCCCGGCCAACGGTGGGCGTGAGACCAACGATCAAGGCGACCGGGCAGCCGCAAGGCGGGCGCGGCCGGCGCTTGGACCTTCATGGGATCCCCGTTCCTCCGTGCCGCCTGCACCGATAACGCCCGCCATGTTTTGTCAGCTGCTCTAAAGCGTGAACCGGGTCGAGCATCTGCGTCATGACATCGCGCAAACGACTGGATCACTGGATTCTCACGGCGTATGGTGTGAATTATGTTGCACAGCAGCATCGGAGCCCCGCAATGCTCGACTCACGCATCGAAAAGGTTGACCTGGCACTGACCGAGATCGCCCAGGACCCATCGGAGAAGGTGGCGCTGTGGCAATGGGCCTGCCGCGAAATGCTGCATGAGACGCTGATCGGCATGCACCAGCTCTCGCATCTGGCCGGCATCGCACGGCACGTGGCCAATGACTGGCGCGCACCGGTGGATGTGATCGCACCCGCGAAGCCCTACCTGGCGCCGTCGGCACTGGCCGACCGCCGCCTGCCGCAGGTGCTCGATGGCCTGGGCAGCACCCAGGACGACGCCGACCGCGCCAACCTGTGGCGGCTGCGCTACGCCAGCCTGATTGCCTCCACGCTGCAAGGCATGCAGGCGCTGGCCGAAAAGCACCGCATCGATCGCCAGGCGATGGCGATCAGCCAGTTGAATTGATCCACAGCAATAACGGTCGGCGCGCTGCGCCGACAGCTGTATTCCAGGCACTACGCATGTTGGCGAGTCAAACGCACGCGCAAGCCGCTAGAGCACAACGCAGTGCGCAGCCTGCGCACTAGCGCGCCCTGCAACGTCCAAACGCGACGCGCTTGAGGTGAGTGACGCGCGCAATGCGCCTAGTGACGCACCGCAGCGTCTTCCATATGCCGCCATGCCTGCCGCACGATCCAGCGCGCCTGATCCCAGGGCACCGATAACGTGGGTTGATACCGGTAGTAGCCGTCCTGAAGGACCCGATACAGCTGCGCCTCGGTGGCGCGCGGGTAGGCCAGGTAGATGTCGTAGCCGAGCGTGAGCACGCGTGCGTAATCGGCGAAGTCGTAACCGCCCAGATGCCCTTCGGCGTGGATGCCGCGCCAGTAGGAAATCTCGGCGTCGACATTGACGACGCGCTGGGTCGAAACAGATGCGGTGTGCATGGGTAGGACTCCGTGGTCGAGACTACCCCCCTGTTTTTGCACCCTAGCAGCGGCTTGGCCGCGCAGCCAGCGCATGGCGACGAGCGGTGCAGCAATGCCGCAAAACCCACACCGGCGGCGTGCCGGTGCGGATATAAGCCATCGCGTGTGTCGCAGTCAGGCTCAGTCCCAGTCGGGCGCAATCGCTTTCGGGTTGGCCAGGCGTTCGCCACGGTCCAGCGCGGCGATCTCGGCCATGTCCTGCTCACTCAGGTGCAGGCTCTGCGCCTTGAGGTTGCTTTCCAGATTCGCCCGCTTGGTCGAGGACGGAATCACCGAATAGCCCTGCTGCAGCGCCCAGGCCAGCGTGACCTGCGCCGGCGTGGCGTCGTGGCGCTTGGCGATCGCCTGGATTACCGGATCCTTGAGCACTTCGCCCACGGCCAGGGTCATGTACGAGGTGACATGGATGCCGTGCTCTTGCAGGAACGCGATCAGCGTGCGGTTCTGCAGGTACGGATGCACTTCGATCTGGTTGGTGGCAATCGCATCGGCGCCAAGGATCTCGATTGCCTGGCGGGTGAGCGCAATGGTGAAGTTGGAGACACCGATCGCGCGGGTCAGCCCCTGCGCCTTGGCATCAGCCAGCGCCTCCAGATACTCGCGCATTGGCACCTGGTCCTTGGGTGAGGGCCAGTGGATCAGGGTGAGGTCGACATAATCGGTGCCGAGCTTGCGCAGGCTTTCCTGCAGGCTGGGCTGCAGTGTGTCGCGGCTGAATCGGTCCACCCAGATCTTGGTGGTCACAAACAGCTGCTCGCGCGGGATGCCGGCATCGGCAATGGCCTGGCCAACCTGCGCTTCGTTGTCGTAGATCTGTGCGGTATCGATGGCGCGATACCCCAGCGCCAGCGCATTGCGCACCGAGTCGATGACAACCTGGTCCTTGAGGCGAAACGTACCGAGGCCAAATGCGGGGACAGTCATGGGGTTCCTTGCGTGTTGGGAGGTGGTAAGTGAGGCAGTGATACGGAGGCAGGTATGGCAGCGCGACTCAGTCGAGTGCGACCACGGCCTTGCCGAAGTTTTCGCCGCGCAGCAGGCTGATCAGCCCTTGTGGTGCGCTGTCCAGGCCGTGCAGCACGTGCTCGCGGTACTGGATCTTGTCCTCGCGCAGCCACTGGCCCATTTCGCGTAAAAACGCAGGCATCAGGCGGATGAAATCGTGCTGGATGAAGCCGCGCACGGTCAGGCGCTTGCGCAGCACCTGGCCGATGAAATCAGGTAGCCGATCCGGCCCGGGCGCGACCTGGCCGCGGCTGTTGTAGGTGGCCACCACGCCGCACACCGGGATGCGCGCGAAATCGTTGAGCTGCGGCACCACCGCATCGAACACCTTGCCGCCGACGTTTTCGAAATAGACGTCGATGCCGTCCGGAGTGGCGGCGCGTAGTTGCGTAGCAAAATCCTCGGCGCGGTGATCCAGTGCCACGTCGACACGCAGCGTGTCGCGCAGGTAGCGGACTTTTTCTTCGCCACCGGCGATGGCCACCACGCGCAGCCCTTGCAGGCGCGCCAGCTGGGCCACGGTGGCACCGACCGGCCCGCTGGCCGCCGCCACTACCAGGGTTTCGCCGGCTTGCGGCTTGCCGATCTCGTGCAGGCCGGCGTACGCGGTGAACCCGGGCATGCCGTACACACCGAGCGCGGTGCTCAACGGCAGCGCATCGTCCTTGGGCAGCTTGCGCAGCGGCGCGGTGGGCTCCAGCACGGTGTGGGTCTGCCAGCCGCCGCCCAGCACCAGCAGCTCGCCTGGGTGGTAATCGGGATGGTTCGATTCCAGCACCTCGCCCACGGTGCCGCCTTCCATGACCGCATCGATGGCGACCGGCGCGGCGTACGAGGGGCCCTCGTCCATGCGACCGCGCATGTACGGGTCCAGTGACAAAAAGCGATTGCGGACCAGGATCTGGTTGTGCCCGGTTGGCGGCACCGGAGCGTCTTCGATGCGGAAGTTGTCGGCGCCGGGTTCGCCGTGCGGGCGTGAGGCCAGCACGATGCGGCGGTTGGTGAGCGATGTCATTGCGAATTCCTCGCGGAAGGGACCGCGCAAGGCGCGGTCGTGGGGGCACAGCCGCGGTGCGGCTGCGCGAGGTGAGCGAAAGGCGAGCGCGGTGGCGCAGTGGCTGATGCGGATCAGGCGCCGACCGCTTCCGCTGCGCTGGCCTCGTCGAGCTGCGCGATCTGCGCCTCGCTGAGTGTGATCTGCCCGGCCGCCAGCACGTCCTGCAACTGGGTCACGCTGGTGGCGCTGACGATCGGCGCGGTGACACTGGGGCGCGCGATCAACCACGCCAGCGCAATTTGTGCGGGTGTTGCTGTGTGGGTGGCGGCCAGATCATCCAGCGCCTGCAGGATGCGCAAGCCACGCGGGTTGACGTATTGCTTCACCACCGAGGCGCCACGCGCGCTGCTCTTGCCGGCGTCATTGGCGCTGCGGTACTTGCCGGTGAGAAAACCGCTGGCCAGCGAGTAGTAACTGATCACGCCCAGGCCGCGTTCCTGCACCAGCGGTTCCAGCTCGTCTTCGAAGCCGGCGCGGTCGTAGAGGTTGTATTCGGGCTGCAGGCTTTCATAGCGCGGCAGGTTGTATTGCGCCGACACATCCAGCGCATCGCGCAGGCGCGCGGCCGTGTAGTTGGAGGCGCCGATCGCACGCACCTTGCCCTGTTCGATCAGGCGGCCGAATGCTGCCAGCGTGGCTTCCAGCGGAATCGATTCGTCGTCTTCGTGTGCCTGGTACAGATCGATCACATCGGTCTGCAGGCGCGACAGCGAATCTTCCACCGCCGCTGCGATGTTGTCCGGCGACAGGCCCGGGTGTTCGCTCCACTTGGCGACCTTGGTGGCGATCAGCACCTTGTCGCGTTTGCCGCTCCGCGCCAGCCAGCGGCCGATGATGGTTTCCGATTCACCACCGCGATTGCCGGGCACCCAACCGGAGTACGCGTCGGCGGTATCGATCATGTTGAAGCCGGCATCGACGAAGGCGTCGAGCAACGCGAACGAGGTGGCCTCGTCGGCGCTCCAGCCAAACACGTTGCCACCGAACACGATCGGCTGGACTTGCAGGCCGGAGCGGCCAAGCGCACGGGAGTGGGGCATCACAGGGCTCCTGTTTCGAACTGGCCACAGGATAGTCATGCCCGGTGCTGTTGCGTGTGACATCGGTGTGGATTCAGCGTTCCGCACACCGCGCTGCCGCGCTCACGGAAATTGAACACACCGCGCCAGGCGTGCGTGGTGCGGTGCAGCCTGCATGCTAGGCTCGCGCTACTTTTCCCGGAGGAGGGCGCTGCGATGATCCGCAACAAACTGGCCTGTGCATGCGTGGTAGGTGTGACATTGGCGATGAGCGCGCCGTTGGTGATGGCGATGAAGCCGGCGGACACCGCCACGCTTCCCGCCCCCGACGCGGCGTTGCAGGCGGCTATTGATGGCACGTGGCGCGACCGCGTGTACGTGCAGCGCGACGTGTACCGCCACCCGGGCCAGACGCTGGCCTTCTTCGGCATCAAGCCCACCCAGACCGTTATCGAGATCACCCCCGGTGGTGGCTGGTATTCGGAAATCCTGGCGCCGTACCTGCGCGAAAAGGGCAAGTACGTGGGTGCGGTGGTCGACCCGGCCGCGGTGCCGGAAGGGCGCAGCCGCGACTACGCGCAGCGTGCACGCGACGGCTTGGAAAAGAAGTTCACCGCAAAGCCGGACGTCTACGGCAAGCCCACGCTGGTGGCGTACAACCCGACCGCGCCCAGCTTCGGTGCGGACAATTCTGCAGACCTGGTGCTGACCTTCCGCAACGTGCACAACTGGCGCATGGCAGGCCAGGCCGAGTCGATGTTCAAGAGCTTCTACAAGGTGCTCAAGCCCGGCGGCGTGCTCGGTGTGGTCGAGCACCGTGCCAAGACCGATGTGCCGGCCGATGACAAGAGCGGCTACGTGGGTCAGGCGCAGGTGATCGCCATGGCCGAGGCGGCCGGCTTCACCCTGGCCGGCAAGAGCGAGCTCAATGCCAACCCGCGCGACACCAAGGACTACCCGGGCGGCGTGTGGACCCTGCCGCCGAGCAACAGCCACGACGCAGCCGACGCTGCCAAGTACAAGGCGATCGGTGAGAGCGACCGCATGACCCTGAAGTTCGTCAAGCGCTGATCGCGGCGATGCGGTGGCTGCGCCGGTCAATGGGCTGGCGCAGCTTCTGCTGGGTTGATTGCAGTTGGTACGTGGCGCGGCGCTGTGCGTGTCTGCGTTTTTTTTGCTTTGAGTTGGCTCAGAGCGTGGTGAGTACTGCGCATTGCGGTGTACTTTTTGACGCATCAGTGCGCCGATGTAAGGCGTCTTGCAATGAGATCGACGAATTGCTCACTGATGCAAGTCGTAATTCGCAACTAGCGAAGCGCGAACCGTGAATCGCAAAAGCCTAGATATTGGTGCACGTGCAGAGCGTCGAGCAACGCCGTACCTGTGTCGCCAACTCCGCCAAGGCATCGGCAATGTGGGGTAACGGTGGGCCAGCCGCCGCAAGCACGAGTGCGTGATCGAAGCGATCGCACATGCAATACATCCAGAGAACATCCCAGAGGGAGTAGTGCCTTCGGGACCCAGAGAACAGCCGCTGCATCGCTGTCGTCAGCGCGTTCCCTGAGATGTTGTTTGCGCGACGCAGCTCCTGCGCTGCCCGCGATTTCCCACGCGCTGCCGATTGCCCGATCATGTCGCCTTCCGCGATCTGCCTGGATGGGCTCCTGATGTTGGTGCTGTTGAACAAGCCGTACGGTGTGCTGTCGCAATTCAGTGACCGCTCCACGCCGCCCAAGCGCACGCTGGCCGAGTTCGGCCTGCCGCCGCAGGTGTATGCGGCCGGGCGCCTGGACCACGACAGCGAAGGCCTGCTGCTGCTCACCGACGATGGCCCGCTGGCGCATCGGCTGACCGACCCGCGCCACAAGCAGCCCAAGACGTATTGGGTGCAGGTGGAAGGCGACCCGGATGCCGCACAGCTGCAGACGCTGTGCGATGGGGTGCTGCTCAACGACGGCCCGACGCGCCCGGCCAACGTACGCAGGCTGGAGTGCGCACCGACGTTGTGGCCGCGCGATCCGCCGGTGCGTGTGCGCAAGACCGTGCCCGATGCCTGGCTGGAAGTGCAGATCACCGAAGGACGCAACCGCCAGGTGCGCCGCATGACGGCGTCGGTGGGCCTGCCTACCTTGCGCCTGGTGCGGGTGGCTATCGGTGCGTGGTCGCTGGCGTCGCTACAGCCCGGGCAATGGCGCATGGACGACGCGCGTGCGGTGCGGCCGGCGCGTTGATCGGTCGAGGCCTGCGTCATGCTGGTTACGTCCAGCCGCTGCGCTGAGAAGTCCGCGGGCGTACAGGCGCGAACAGTGCTGATTGCGCCATCGATGCACGACGCTGCTCCGCGGTGCCACTGCCGTACGGTCACCGGATGACGCTCGGTCGCGCAAATGGCTGCCAGCTTGCATGCGGTGTCTAGCGACTCACTGCTGAGTTGAAGACGCATGACGCACGAACCACGACGTACGAACCAAGAACCAAGAACCAAGCCGCATGTGCATCCGGACATCGCCCAGAAACATCCGGTGCCACAACGAAAAACGCCACGGTGTCAGCCGTGGCGTCAAAGGGTATTACAGCGCGGCTGCTTATTCGATGCCGTCGCTCGGTGTCACTGCACCGCGGCGTTGGTACGCGGCACGACGGGCATTGGCATTGCTCGCGTGTTCACGGTCCAGACGATGCACGTTGCCGCCCAGCACTTCCTGATCACGCTTGCGCTTGCGATACACCGCATAACCGATCAAGCCGAGGCCGGCGACCGCTGCGGCGACCGTGACGGCCGGATTGCGCTTGACCAGCCGCGTGGCAACCTTGCCGCCGGTGCGTACGGCACCGAGCGCTGCGCCCGTCTTCAACCACTCGCTGGCACCGGGGCCGAAGTGGCGCAGGCTGCTGCCGGCATGACGTGCCTGGTCGCCCGCATTGGAAGCCGCGTGACGCAGGTGGTCGCCGGCATTGCCTGCCAGTTCCAGGGCACGCTCCAGGGCGCGTTCGGTGATCACTGTCAGCTTGCTCATTGGGGGCGTTTCCTTTCTGAGTATCGTGGGGCGCAGTCTGTGCGTTGGCGCGTATAGGCAGTGTTAGCGCGGCCGCGCGCGTTTTGCTCGCGGTTAGGATTGGTACGCGGCGGGCTGCTCGGCAGCGCTGGCCGGGCACGGCGGTTGGCGTGGGGCACAGCACGCTGCGGATCGCAGTTTTATCGCGGCAAGCGCTGCGCTCTGCAGCTGCACACGGGTACGTGGCGCTATCCGCGTGGCGGTGCCAAAACAAAACCGAGGCTTCGCGCACGGGCAAAGTCCGGGACTTGTCCTGCGTGCCGTATGGCCTGGTGCCAGGCCGCAGTTTTGCCGGGGTTTGCGCACGCATCGCACGGCACGCATCCCTGCGCCCATGCAGCCGCACGATTGCCTCAGGTGCCCCGGGGTTTGGCCCGATGCGTGGCGTTGGCGGTCCAGGGATCGTCTGGCCAGGGGTGCCGCGGGTAGCGGCCCTTCATTTCCTTTTTGACGTCCGGGTAGGTGGTGGCCCAGAAACTCTTCAGGTCCTGGGTCACCTGCAACGGCCGCCCGCCCGGGGAGAGCAAGTGCAGGGTGAGCGGGATGCGGCCATCGGCCACGCGCGGGGTTTCGGCCAGGCCGAACAGCTCCTGCAGTTTGACCGCCAGCACCGGCGGCAGCGGCTGCTGGTCGTGATCCAGCGCGTAGGTGATGGCGCGTTCCATGCCCGAGGGCACGCTGATGCGGGTGGGCGCGTGGCGGTCGATGGCCTGCCGGCGCTCCCAGGGCAGCGCGGCCTTGAGTGCTTCGCCCAGGCTGGCTTCGTCCAGGGCATCCAGCCGGGTCTTGCCGGCGAACGCCGGGCGCAGCCAGTGGTCGAGCGAGGCCAGCAGTGCGGTGTCGGAGAGGTCCGGCAGGGCGAGTTCCGGCATCCAGGCACGCAGCGACACCACCCGCGCGCGCCATTGGCGCAGCCCATCGGTCCACGGCAAGGCGTCCAGCCCGAGCTGGCGGACCGCCTCGGTGAGCGCGGCGGCGGCCTGGGCCGGGTCGACGCGGCCGGCCGGGCGGCTGTCGAGCACGATGCGGTCGAAGCTGGACTGCCGCCGTGCAACCAGTGCGCGTTTGTCGGCATCCCACTGCACCACGTGCTGCTGCACGAAGCGCTCGGGCACGCTCTGGCGCAGATAGCCTTCGTCCACCGGTGCGGCGCGCAGCAACAAGGCGTCCTTGGCTTCGTAACGCAATTCGCTGGCGACCAGCCAGGGCTCGCCGCGCAGGTCGCTGTGGTCGAACAGGCGCGCGCTGCGGCCATTGGCCAGCAGGTAGCGCAGCGGGTCAGTGGGGTGGCGTGCGGCGATGCGGTCCGGAAACGCATGCGAGAGCAGATCGCCCAGCGCATGCGCCTCCACGCTGGTGGGTGGGGTGGCATCGCAGCGCAGGCGGCGGCGCCACTGTTTGGCGGCGGCATCGATCGCGGCCAGCGCACCGCGGTTGGCGTCTGCGCCAGTGCGGCCCTGGCGGAACGCGGCCAGCGCCCGCCAGCGCGCGGCCAGCCCGTCGCCGCCCTGGCGGAGGGGGTCGCGGGCTTCCAGCAGCGCGGCCAGGTCGCAGGCCAGCGCCAGCCGTGCTCGCGCGCCGGCCTGTGCCAGCAGTGCGGCCAAGCGCGGGTGCGTGCCCAGGGCCAGCATTCGCCGGCCCAACGCGGTGATGCCGCCCCCTGCGTTCAAACCGCCCAGCCGCTGCAACAGCTCGCGCGCGGCGGCCAGTGCGCCGCTGGGCGGGGCATCGACGAAGCGCAGCGCATCGCTGCCCCAGGCGGCCAGCTCCAGCGCCAGGCCGGTCAGTTCCACCTGGGTGATCTCGGCGCGGCGCTGCGGCTCCAGCCGCTGCGATTGCGGCCACAGCCGGTAGGCCCAGCCGCTGGCCACGCGCCCGGCGCGGCCGGCACGTTGATCGGCCGAGGCCTGCGCGATATTGGTCACGTCCAGCCGCGAAAAGCCGCTGTTGGGGTCGTAATGCGGCTCGCGCGCCAGCCCGCTGTCGATCACCACGCGCACGCCCGGCAACGTCACCGACGACTCGGCCACGTTGGTGGCCAGCACCACGCGGCGCCGGCCCTGCGGGTCGGGCTGCAGCACCTGGCTTTGTGCCTCCACCGGCAGCTCGCCGTGCAGCGGCAGCAGCTGCATTGCCGGATCCAGCGCGTCCTGCAAGGCCGCCTGCACGCGTGCGATCTCGCGTTGACCGGGCAGGAACACCAGCACGTCGCCAGGATGCGTGGCCAGCGCATGTTCCACCGCGCGGCGGGTCTGCGGCTCCAGCGCTTCGTCGCGACGCGCCGGAAAATGCGCCACTTCCACCGGGTAGCTGCGCCCAGCACTGCTCAGCCGCGGGGCATCGAGAAAACTGGCCAGGCGCTCGCCATCCAGCGTGGCCGACATCGCCACGATGCGCAGGTCCTCGCGCACCTGGCTCTGCACATCCAGCGCCAACGCCAGGCCCAGGTCGCCGGCCAGGTGCCGTTCGTGGAATTCGTCGAAGAGCAGCGCGCCCACGCGTTCCAGCATCGGGTCGTCCTGCAGCATGCGGGTCAGGATGCCCTCGGTGACCACCTCGATCCGTGTGCGCGCGGAGGTCTTGTTCTCGAAGCGGATGCGGTAGCCCACGGTCTCGCCGACCGGCTCGCCGAGCTGGCGCGCCATGAACAGCGCGGCGCTGCGCGCGGCCACCCGGCGCGGTTCCAGCATCACGATGCTGCGGCCCGCCAGCCAGGGCGCATCCAGCAGCGCCAACGGCACCTGGGTGGTCTTGCCGGCGCCGGGCGGCGCTTCCAGCACCAGGCGCGGATGGGCGGCGAGGCTGTCGCGGATCTGCGGCAGCAGCGGGGAAATCGGAAAGGCGGGGTCACTCATGCGCGGCAAGGATACTGGGGGCGGGGTGGCGCGGGCGATGACCGGCCGTGTCCGGGATTGACCCACACGGTGTCCGTGGTCCGTCCGCCGTGGCCTGCCGCAGACTTCAGTGCCAGGCAGGCGCGTCGATATCAACAAGACATCCTCCACTGGATCTCCGATATGTCCTCCCCGTCCCCCCGCTTCATCAGTCTGCAAAGCAAATTGCTTGGCGCGCTCGCGCTGGGTCTATCGATCATCCTGCTGTGCGCGCTCGGGGGCCTGGGAACCGCGTGGTTGAGCCTGTCCGGCAAGGTGCCGCTGGAAGTGGCGCAGGCATCGGCGAGCGAAGAGGTCACCCGCGATTTCCGCATGCAGGTGCAGGAATGGAAGAATGTGTTGATCCGCGGCCGCGACCCGGCGCAGCTGGACAAGCACTTTAGCGCCTTCCGCGCGCAGGGCAGCAAGGTGCAGGCCGGTACCGAAGCGCTGGCCAAGACCCTGTCGGATGCGCAGGCGCGCGCGCTGGCACAGGAATTCGCCACGGCGCATCTGACTCTGCAGGCGAATTACGAAGCCGCATTGGGCAAGTTCGCCGATGCCGGCTATGACACCCAGGTCGGCGATGCGCTGGTGAAGGGGCAGGACCGCGCGCCCAGCCAGACCCTGGAGGCACTGGTGACCCGTGCCAAGGCGCTGGCCGACGCCGCGGTGCTCGCCAGTGCCCAGGCAGCGCAGCAGAAGCTGGTGTATGCCGGCGTGGCGACGATCGCCGCGGCGCTGTGCCTGGTGGTGGTGCTGGGCTGGTGGATCCGCCGTTCCATCGTGCGCCCGATCGAAACCGTGGCGCGGGCGGCGCGTTCGGTGGCGGCCGGCGATCTGGCCGCACGTGCGGTGATCAGCAACCGCGATGAAATCGGCCTGCTGGGCCAGGCCATGACCCAGGTGGTCAGCACGCTCACCGATGTTTCCAGCGCGCAGGCCGACATGGCGCAGCGGCATGAAGCCGGCGAAATGAGCTACCGGATGGACGCCGACGCATTCCCGGGCGCCTACGGCCGCATGGTGGGCGACACCAACGGCCTGGTGGGTGCGCAAGTGGGCCTGATCGGCGACATGTTGCAGGTGATGCAGCATTACGCGGTGGGCGACATGTCGGTGGACATGCCGCGTTTGCCGGGCGAAAAGGCGCGCATCACCGAAGCCATGGACACCACCAAGCACAACCTGGCCGCCATCAACGGCGAAATCCGCGGGCTGGTCGAGGCCGCGGCAGCCGGCGACTTCGCCACGCGCGGCAATGCGCAGGCGTATCAGTTCGAATTCCACGGCATGGTGGACGGCCTCAATGGTTTGATGCACAACGTGGACCACAACCTGGGCGAGCTGTCGCAGTTGCTCAAGGCCATTGCCGACGGCGACCTGACCGCGCGCATGCACGGCAACCAGCAAGGCGTGTTCGCGCGCATGCGTGACGATGCCAACGCCACCGTGCAGCGGCTCACCGACATCGTCGGCGACATCACGCTGGCGGCGCAGACCATCCGCACCGCCTCGGCGGAAATTGCCGCCGGCAATGCCGACCTGGCCCAACGCACCGAACAACAGGCCGCCAACCTGGAAGAAACGGCCGCCTCGATGGAGGAACTTACCTCGACCGTGCGGCAGAACGCCGACACCGCGCAGCAGGCCAGTCGCGGCGCGCAGGCGGCAGCCGACATCGCCGGCCGTGGCGGCGACATGGTGGGCAGCGTGGTGGAGACGATGGGTGAGATCGAAGTGTCGTCAAAGAAGATCGCCGAGATCATCAGCGTCATCGACGGCATCGCGTTCCAGACCAATATCCTGGCCCTGAACGCCGCGGTAGAAGCGGCGCGCGCCGGCGAGCAGGGCCGTGGATTTGCGGTAGTGGCCTCGGAAGTGCGTGCGCTGGCGCAGCGCTCGGCCGGTGCCGCCAAGGAGGTCAAGCACTTGATCGACGCCTCGGTCGACAGCGTCGAACGTGGCAGTGCACGGGTTGAGCAGGCCGGGCAGACGATGCAGCAGATCGTGCAGTCGGTGCAGCAGGTCACCACCTTGATCGCGGAGATTTCTGCGGCGTCGCGCGAGCAGTCGTCCGGCATCGAACAGGTGGCACGCACGGTCAACGACATGGACGAAACCACCCAGCGCAACGCCGCGCTGGTGGAAGAAGCCTCGGCCGCGGCACGTGCGATGGAAGAACAGGCCGTGGAACTGAGCGAAGCGGTCTCGGTGTTCCGCCTGGATGCACGACGCCCGCGTCTGGTGGCGGCTGCCTGAGCAAGCGCATCGACCTGGCGATGTGGCCGTGTCATCAGCTGCATCGAGGTCATGCGGGTCGCAGCGCGGGTGCATTGCTACCCTCTCGCACGCTGCGATGCGTGCAGGTGCGGCGCACTGGCGAGCCGAGCTTCATCACCCGCAACGGCCGTTGCACGGCAGGTCGCGTTGGGGCGGCCGCGAGACGCCGTCAGCGGCGGTCAGAGGGTGCAACTGCTGCGAAGGGACCGGAACGTACGCGTCGTCCATGCCGGTTCCATGCACATGGCCGCCTGCCGGTTGAGCAGGCGCCTGCTGGTCGGAGGCTTAGCCGGCTTCGCGCATGCGGGCGGTGAGGCCCTTGAGGAAGGCGCGTAGCAGCTGGTCGCCGCAGGGGCGGAAGTTCTTGTGGCCGGGTTGGCGGAACAGCGCCGACAGTTCCGGCTTGGACAGCGGGAAGCCGGCGTTGGCGAAAATGGCGTGCATGTCCACGTCCTTCAGTTCGAAGGCCACGCGCAGCTTCTTCAGCACCAGGTTGTTGCCGACGCGAGTTTCCAGCGGGCGCGGCGGCTGGGTTTCGTCGCGGCCGCGGAAGCGCAGCACCAGGCCATCCAGAAAGCGCGCCAGCATCGCATCGGTGCAGGGCTCGAAACCGGGCTCGTCTTCCTTCTTCAGCCAGGCCTGCACTTGCGGCTTGTCGAGCGCGAACGCGGGGTCGGCCAGCTGGGCGATCTCCACCACCTTGTCGTCGCTGAGGTCGAGCATGTAGCGGATGCTGCGCAGTACATCGTTGTGAATCATGGCGGTTCCGGAGCTCCGGCGCGGTGCCGGAAAGCGGCCATTCTACGGGCGCGCGGTGAAACCGGGCGTGTGGTTTGTGCCGCTTGCGCCGGTGACGCGGCCCACACCGGCGCAGATCAGCTGCCGCGATAGGTGGAATAGCCGTACGGCGACAGCAGCAGCGGCACGTGGTAATGGCCATGCTCGCCCAGGTTGAAGACGATCGGCACCATCTCCAGGAACGGCGGGTCGGCCAGCGCGGTGCCGCTGGCCTGCCAGTAGCCGGCCACGTCGAATTCCAGCCGGTAACGGCCCCCGGCCAGGTGCAGCGTGGCCAGGGCCGGGCAGCGCCCGTCGGCATCGGTGGCCGCCTCCAGGCACAGGGTGTCGCCGGCGAACAGGCGCAGCGCGACGCCCGCAGCCGGGCGGCCGGCGGCGGTGTCGAGCACATGGGTGGAGAGCGTGCTCATGCCACCGCCTGGGTGGGCTGCGGCCATTGGCCGACGAATTCGGCCTGGTCGTAGCCCAGATAGGCCTCGACCATGGCCTGGCGGTCGTCCAGAAACAGCTGGTCGGCCACCGCACGTGCCAGCCGCGGCAGCGCCACTTTCAGCCCCGACAACGCCGCTGCGGACAGGCCGTGGTTGATCAACGCCGAATAGTTGAAGGCGAACAGCCCGTGCACCGCGGCGGCATCGTCGGGCGTGCGGGGCAGTAGCTCGAATCCAGGGCCCAGGTAGGGGTGCGCGTCCAGCACCGGATTGGCCTGGCCGGGCGGGGCCTGGTAGCGGTCGGCCCAGCAGGCGATGCGCCCGGATAGCGCGGCCAGCTCCGGGCGCAGCCGCGGGTCGGTGACCAGGCCGGTGGCGATGGCCAGGAAGTCGAAACGGTGCTCGCCCTGCGGGGTGCGCACCACCACCACGTCATTGTGTTCTTCCACGCCCAGCCATGGCGCGTCCAGGTGCAGCGCAAAGCCGGCATGCGCGCAGGCGCGCTGGAAGGTGTCGTTGGTGGGCGGTTGGTTGCGGCCGAAGAAGCTGGCCATCATGCGGTACTTGTCGGCGTCGGGCAGGGCGGCGAAGCGCGGAATGATGCCGGCCTGTTCCATGTGTCGGATCGGGTTGACCCGCGGCAGCGCGGCGCGGCGCACGAACACCTCCGCACGCGCCACGCCCTGGTCCAGTGCGAAGCAGGCGTTGTCGAACGCCGAGGCGCCGCCGCCCAGGATGCCCACGCGCCTGCCGGCCAATGCGGCGTAATCGATGGGCCCGGAGGTATGCGCGTAGCGCTGCGCCGGCAGGGCCTGGGTGATCCACTCAGGTACCTGCCATTGGCCGCCGCCCTGGATGCCGGTGGCCAGGATGATCTTGCGCGCCATCAGCGGCGCGCCCATCGCCAGGTGCAGGCGATGGATGCCGGGCGCGGCGTCTGGCTCGATGCGCACCAGCTGGGTGGCATTGCGCACCGGCAGCCGCAGCGCCGCGCGGTACCAGCGCAGGTAGTCCATCCAGGTGCCGCGCGGAATCTTGTCCAGCGCGTCCCAGCCGGCGGCGCCGTGCTGCGCCTCCCACCAGGCGCGGAAGGTGAGCGTGGGCACGCCCAGGTCGATCGAGGTGATCTGCTTGGGTGTGCGCAGCGTCTGCATGCGTGCGTAGGTGACCCAGGGGCCTTCCTGCCCGGGCGGGTTTTCGTCGATCACCAGTACGTTATGCACGCGCTCGCGTTGCAGGGCGAAGGCGGCGCCCAGGCCGCTCTGCCCGGCGCCGACGATGACCACGTCGTACACGTGGCCGGCCGGGTGGACGCGCGGGCGCACCCAGGGTTCGCCGCCGTGGGCGAGGCGTTGCAGGTCGTGTTGCAGCGCGTGTTCGAGTTGAGCCAGGCTCATGGCAATGCCTCCAGGCGCAGGTGCACGATCTTGCCGATCTCGGCGAGGGCGGTGGCGATTTCGTCGTTGCGTGATGCGTCCAGGCGACGCTGCAGTTCGGCCAGGATCCCGGCCTTGTCCTGCAGGCGCACGCAGATCACGAAGGGGAATCCAAAGCGCTGCCGGTAGGCGTGGTTGAGTGCGTGGAAGCGGTGGAATTCGTCTTCGTCGAGCCGGTCCAGGCCGGCCGAGGCCTGCTCGGCGGCGGAGGCGGCAGTGAGGGCGCGGTCGATTGCGGCCTTGCCGGCCAGCTCCGGATGCGCGCGGATCAGCGCCAGCTGATCGTCGGGTGAGGCGTCGTACACCACCTGCATCAATCCGCTAAACACATCGTCGAACGGGCGGCGGCGCGCAGCGCGTTCGACCACCCATGGCGAATGCTCGAATAGCGCGCGGTAGCGCGCCACGAAAGCGGCAGTGTCGAGCGCGTTGGCATCGATCACGCTCATGCGTGGCTGCCTTGCAGCGAGACGTGCGCAGCCACCACTTTCCAGCCATCGGCAAAGCGCACCCAGGTCTGGCTCTGACGGCCGTGCGCGGTGCTGCCCTCGCGCACGAACTCCGCATGCGTGGTGGCAAGATCCTGGCCGAAGCCGTGCACCGCAACGCGCACGAGCTGGCGCTGCGGCGAGCCGCCACGACCGATGCGAAATGCACGGATCGCCTCGCTGCCGTACAGCACTTCACCCACGCCATAGCGCACCGTGCTTGGCGCGGCATGGAACAGCGCATCCATCGCGGCGATATCGTCGTGCATCAAGGCGTGCTCATACGCGTGGAACGCCGCGGTGACCTCGGTGATCACCTCCGGCAGATCGATGCTGGCCGTGTCGATGCTCATGCCGGGTGCACCTGTAACCAGTGACGCGCGATGTCGATACGGCGTGCAACCCAGGCATCGCCACTGGCCAGCACGTGATCGACAAAGCGTGCCAGCGCTGCGGCACGCGCCGGCTTGCCGACGATGCGCCCGTGCAGGCCGATGGAGAGCATGCGCCCGCCTTCGCTGCGCAGTTGTTCGAAGCTGTCGTGCAGATAGCGGAAGAACGGCTCGCCATCGGCAAAACCGTTGTAGGCGACGAATTTCATGTCGTTGACATCGAGCGTGTACGGCACGATCAGCTGCGCACGGCCGTGGCGCCGGTCGTAGTACGGCACGTCGTCGGCATAGCTGTCGGCGTCGTAGACAAAGCCGCCTTCCTCGGCCACCAGACGCGCGGTATTGGGGCTGGTGCGGCCCTGATACCAACCAAGCGGGCGGCTGCCGGTCACTTGCGTATGCAGGGTGATGGCCTGCGCCAGATGTGCGCGCTCGGTGGCTGCATCCACGTGCTGGTAGTCGATCCAGCGCAACCCGTGGCTGGCGATTTCCCAGTCGGCCGATTGCATCGCCGCCACCGCCTCGGGATTGGCCGCAAGCGCGGCGGCGACACCGAATACGGTGACCGGCACGCCGCGCGCGCTGAACAGCCGATGCAGCCGCCAGAACCCGGCGCGGCTGCCGTATTCGTACAGGCTTTCCATCGCCATGGCGCGTGCGCCCGGATGCGACGGCGCGCCGACCATTTCCGACAGGAACGCTTCCGAACCGGCATCGCCGTTGAGCACGCAGTTTTCCGCGCCTTCTTCATAGTTGATGACGAACTGCACTGCGATGCGCGCGCCACCTGGCCATTGCGCCGGCGGCGGCGTGGCGCCATAACCGACCAGGTCGCGCGCCGCACTCATGCAGCCGGCTCCGCATGCCAGGCGGCGCGTGCGGCTTCGACCGCCAGGCCTTGGGTACACGCGTAGCCCTCGGCGCGCAGCACCGCTTCCAGTGCGGCCAGGGTGAGCAGCACCTTGTGCTTCATCGCGTTGTAGCCCATCGCACCGATGCGCCAGATCCTGCCTTGCAGCGGGCCGAACGCGGTGCCGATCTCGATTTCGAAATCCTCGCGCATGCGCCGACGCACCGCTTCGCTGTCGACGCCGTGCGGGATGACCACGCCAGTGACATTGCTCATGCGGTGCGCATCGTCGCCGAACACTTCCAGCCCCAGTGCGCGCACGCCGGCACTGACCGCGCGGCCGGCAGCCGCATGCCGGGCGTAGCGCGCCTCCAGGCCTTCCTGCAAGGCCACGCGTGCGCATTCGCGCGCGCCGTACAGCATGGTGGTGGCTTCGGTGTGGTGATTGAGGCGCTTGTCGGACCAGTAATCCATGATCATCGCCAGGTCGAAATAATTGGAGGCGATGCGTGGGCCGCTGCCGTTGGCGATGTCATCGCGCACGATGCCGCGTTCGACATGCCGCCGCGCAAAGATCGCCTCCGCTGCCGCGGCAGAGACAGTGATCGGCGCCGAGCCGGACGGGCCGCCCAGGCATTTCTGCAGCCCCGCGGTGACCACGTCCACCTCCCAGCGGTCGCTGGCGATGTCCATGCCGCCGATGGTGGCGGTGGCGTCCACGTAAGACAGCGCGCCCGCTGCGCGGCACAGCGCGCCCAGGCCATCGAGCGGCTGCGCCATGGTGGTGGAGGTGTCGCCGTGCACGGTGGCCACCAGCTTGGGTGCCACGCGTGTGATCGCCTCGGCAATCGCCGCCAGCGGCACCACCTCGCCCCACGGCGCATCGACGGTGTGGACGTCGGCGCCGAGCCGGCCAAGGATTTCGGTCAGCAACAAACCGAAGCGGCCGAAGTTGATCACCAGCACGCGGTCGCCCGGCTGCACCAGCGACACCAGTGCGGCTTCGATGCCGGCGCGCGCCGTGCCATCGACCAGAAAGGTCCAGCGGTTCTGGGTGCCGAACAAGGGGCGGTACAGCGCCATCACCTCGTTCATGTAGGTGGTCATTTCCGGGTCGAACTGGCCCAGCAGATCGGCCGCCATCGCACGCAGCACGCGAGGATGCGCATTGACCGGGCCGGGGCCCATCAACAGGCGTTGTGGCGGATCCAGTTCGCCGAAGGTGTGCAGGTGGCGCAGGTCAGGTGCCAATGGGAGCTCCGAAGTGTTCGATGAAATGGCGCATCACCGCCAGGGCGACCTCGGCATCGGCCGGGTCGACGTGTTCGTCCGGATGATGGCTGATGCCGCCGGCGCAGCGCACGAACAGCATCGCGGTGGGGCAGAGCGCCGCCATCACCATCGCATCGTGGCCGGCACCGGAGACCAGCGGCCGTGGTGTGATGCCCTGCGCGGCGACCGCTTGCGTCAGGCGGGCGATCAATGCCGGCGCGCAAGGGCTGGCCGCCAGTGCTTGCAGCGGTTCGACGGCGATGGCAACGCCGCGCGCGGCGGCCACTTGCTTCAGGGCGCGTTCGATCTGCGCCACTGCAGCGTCGCGGCGGTGGTCATCGCCGGCGCGCACGTCCAGCGTGCAGTCCACGCGGCCGGGCACCACGTTGATGGCGCCGGGGGCGACCTCCAGCTTGCCAACGGTGGCAACCAGATCGTCGCCGCCACTGCGCGCAATCTGCTCGATCATCAGCAGCGCTTCGGCGGCCGCGCTCAAGGCATCGCGGCGCAGCGCCATGGTGGTGGTGCCGGCGTGGCCGGCGCGGCCGTCGAAGCGCAGCCGAAAGCGCCGTTGCGCGGCGATGCCGGTGACGATGCCAACCGGCAGCTGTGCGGCTTCCAGCACCGGGCCTTGTTCGATATGCGTTTCCAGATACGCCAGCACGCTGCTTGGCACACGCGCGGCCTCGTGCAGGCGTGCAGCGTCCAGGCCCCACGCGGCCAGCGCGGTGGCCACGTCGACGCCGTCTGGATCGCGCACGGCCAGGGCGGCCGCATCCAGCGTGCCGGCCACCGCGCGGCTGCAGAACATCGATGCCGGAAAGCGCGAGCCTTCTTCATCGCCGAACCCAACGACTTCGATCGCAAACGGCAGCCGGCGCCCTTGTGCGTGCAGCGCGGCCACGCATTCGATGCCGAGCAGCACGCCCAGCGGGCCGTCATAGCGCCCGGCCGCGCGCACGCTGTCCAGGTGGCTGCCGATCAACAGCGCCGGTGCGTGCGCATGCGCGCCTTCGTAGCGCCCGACCAGATTGGCGGCCGCATCCAGGCGCACCTGCATGCCGGCCTGGCGCATCCACGTGCCCACCTGCTCGGTGGTGGCGCGATGCGCCGGGCTGAGCCAGCTGCGGAACAGACCGGTGGGGGTGTCGCTGAAAGGCGCCACGCCCAGCGCATCGCAGCGCGCCACGGCCCGTGCGCCGGAGGCAACGGGGGCGCTGCTGGCTACCGCACTCAGCATGCGGCGACCCGGGAGCGGTATGGCAGGGCGAACGCAGCGGTGTGCTGTGGCATGTCTGCGTGCTCGATGTGGTGGCCCGTGTTGCGGGGCGGGAGGGGGCGTCTCGACTATACGAACGCGGTCGTGTCGCCCCAAAGCGGTTTTTTTCGAGGTTGGCGTTGCAAAAAATGCGACGGGCCTGGAGCGAGCACCTGCACAGAGGAGCGCGGGGTATGCAGTAGCCGAATCCCGTGCTGCGCGCATCGCCGACCGGGCGTGCCAGGCCCATTGCCGGACTGTTACAGTCGGTGCGGGGCATGAATCGGATTCACCAATGGCGCGCGATAATTTCAAGGACCTGCTGGCACTGATCGCCATCGTGCGGGAAGGCAGCTTCACCCGGGCCGCGGCAAAGCTGGGGGTGTCGCAGTCGGCGCTCAGCCACACCATCCGCGGGCTGGAAGCGACGCTCGGCTTGCGCCTGCTCACCCGCACCACCCGCAGCGTGGCGCCGACCGAGGCCGGCGAGCGCCTGATCCAGACGGTGGCGCCGCGCTTTGCCGAGATCGAAGAGGCGCTGTCGGCGCTGAGCGAGATGCGCGACACCCCGGCTGGCAGCGTGCGCATCACCGCCACCGACTATGCCGCGCGCGAAATCCTGTGGCCCAAGCTGGCGGTGCTGCTGCGCCAGTACCCGGACATCAAGGTGGAACTGGTGGTGGACAACGGCCTGACCGACATCGTGGCCGACCGTTACGATCTCGGCGTGCGCCTGGGCGACCAGGTGGAAAAAGACATGATCGCCGCGCGCATCGCCCCAGACATGCGCATGGCATTGATCGCCTCGCCGGCCTACCTGGAACGCCGGCCGCTGCCCAAGACCCCGCAAGACCTCACCGCGCACCTGTGCATCAACCTGCGCATGACCAGCGCCGGCGGCATCTACGCCTGGGAACTGGAAAAGGACGGCCGCGAGATCGCGGTGCGCGTGGAGGGCCAGCTCACCTTCAACAGCATCTACGAAGCACTGGATGCGGCGCTGCAGGGGTTCGGCATTGCCTTTGTGCAGGAAGACCTGGCCCGGCCGCACATCAAGGCCGGGCGGCTGCGCTGGGTGATGAAGGACTGGTCACCCACCTGGCCCGGCCTGCATGCGTTCTACCCCAGCCGCCGGCATTCCTCGCCCGCGTTCAACCTGGTGCTGGAGGCGTTGCGGCATAAGGGCTGAGGGTTGCGCTGGTGTTGGGACGCGGTCGAAATCCTGACCGTGTATCTGGCCAGGGAGCTGGGCCCACGCGGTATCCGGTCAACACGGTGGCGCCCGGAGCCATTGCCACCGACTTTCTCGGCGGCGCGGTGCGCGACACGCCGGACTACACCAAAGCCTTTGCCGACATGACCGCGTTGGGCCGGGTGGGCGTGCCGGACGACATCGGCCCGATGGTCGCCAGCCTGTTGTGCGAGGACAACCGCTGGGTCACCGGGCAGCGGATCGAGGTGTCTGGCGGCCAGACGATCTGAGCTGGCCGAGGCGGGGGAATCAGCATGTGTTTGTTCGACCGCTTCGTTGGGATTCGTCAGTCGTTTCAATGGGAAGCGCCGCGGATGAGCGCGATAGTGCGTGGAGCCCGCGCACCGCGAGGGTCTTCAACCACGGGAAATCTATAGTCGGCGTATCCGAATGCAATCGCAATCGCTGACGTCATCACGTCACGTAGGAGCGCGCTTGCGCGCGATGAAGCTGTCCCGGTGACGCCCCATCGCGCGCAAGCGCGCTCCTACGACCGCCGACGCGTGCGGAAGTGTCGTGACATCAGACCAGCCACAACAGATTCGCCTGTTTGGCAGAGGTGTCGTATGCGTGATTGTGACCGCCATCCGTGACGGCGGCACACAGCATGTAGGAGCGCGCTTGCGCGCGATGAAGCTGTCCCGGTGACGCCCCATCGCGCGCA
>NZ_JARVTE010000011.1:0-68537 GCF_030208815.1 Xanthomonas sp. fls2-241-TYG-148 | reverse complement strand
TGTCCCGGTGACGCCCCATCGCGCGCAAGCGCGCTCCTACGACCGCCGACGCGTGTGGGAGTGTCGTGACATCAGACCAGGCGCCGCAGCTTTGCCTGTTTAGCGGAGGCGTTGCACGCGTGACTGTGACTGCCATCCGTGACGGCGGAGCACATCATGTAGGAGCGCGCTTGCGCGCGATGAAGCTGTCGCGGTGACGCCCATCGCGCGCAAGCGCGCTCCTACGACCTCCGACGTGTGCGGGAGTGTCGTGAGATCAGACCAGACACAGCAGATTCGCCTGTTTGGCAGTGGTGTCGTATGCGTGACTGTGACCGCCATCCGTGATGGAGGCACACATCACGTAGGAGCGCGTTTGCGCGCGATGAAGCTGTCCCGGTAACACACCATCGCGCGCAAGCGCGCGCCTACGGAAGGCATATGCGTGGCCAGCCGGTGCCGCGTTCCGCACCGGGCGCATGACCTCCGCCCAAGCCTGAGTAGACAGATGCCGCAGACGGCCAGGCAGCGGGAACGCACACGATCCAATGAACCGCGCTCATAAGCCCATGCGCTTTGGCTAGCTTTATCGCACTGGCCATCCTGCGTACGCTGCGCAGCCTGGCGTTGCCGTATTGAGGCTTGCAACGCTGCGTGCGTTGCGGCGTGGGCGCTATGCGCCAACCGTGACCTCTTCAGAACAATGCCTCACAGCGCGGCGTGTGCGCATGCCACAGCTCGGTGCTCCCACGCCGTCATGTGCTGCGCTAAAGCGCAGTAGCGCTCTCCCGTTCAGTCTTCAAAGGATCCTGCATGACTTCCGCATCCACTGCTTCCGCCGCCGTGCGCGCTGCGCCCAGCGCCAGCCGCCAGACCTGGAGTGCCGTGGGGTCGTTGTCGTTGTGCGTGGCGTTGTTGATCGCCTCCGAGTTCATGCCGGTCAGCCTGCTCACGCCGATCGCGGCCGATCTGCATGCCACCGCCGGCATGGCCGGGCAGGCCATCTCCATCTCGGGGTTGTTTGCGGTGCTGGCCAGCCTGCTTATCGCGCCACTCACGTCGCGTTTCAATCGCCGACATGTGCTGATCAGCCTGAGCGCGGTGATGTTGCTGTCGTTGCTGCTGATCGCCAATGCGCATTCGTTCGGCATGTTGATGGCGGCGCGTGCGCTGCTGGGGATCACCATCGGTGGGTTCTGGGCGCTGGCCACCGCCACGGTGATGCGCATGATGCCGGAAGAGGCGGTACCCAAGGCGCTGGGCATCGTCTACATCGGCAACGCGGTGGCGACCGCATTTGCCGCGCCGTTGGGTAGCTATCTGGGCGCGGTGATCGGCTGGCGTGGCGTGTTCTGGGGCATGGTGCCGTTGGTGGCGCTGACCATCGCCTGGCAGTGGCGCAGCCTGCCCTCCTTGCCTGCGCAGGGCGGCACCTCGCTGGGCAGCATCGCTGCATTGCTCAAGCGTCGCTACGTGGCGCGCGCGATGCTGGCGATCATGTTGGGCTTCGCCGGTGCGTTCTCTGCGTTCACGTATTTCCGTCCGTTCCTGGAGAACGCCGCGCACGTGGATGTATCGCACTTATCGTTGCTGCTGCTCGGGCTGGGTCTGGCCGGTTTTGCCGGCACGTATGCCGCCACGGCCCTGCTGCCGAAGCGCTTGTTCAGTCTGCTCACGGTGTTGCCAGTGGCGTTGGGCGTGGCCACCCTGGCGATGCTGCTGACCAGCCATCTGCTGTGGGGCGTGGCAATCGCGATGATTGCGTGGGGTACGCTCAATTCGGCACTACCGGTTGCGTGGTCCACCTGGCTGAGCCGCTGCATCAAGGACGCACCGGAAGCCGGTGGCGGCCTGATGGTGGCCGCCATCCAGCTGGCCATCATGCTCGGTGGCGCACTGGGCGGCGTGCTGCTGGATCACGTGTCCATCGCCGCCACCTTCATCGGTGCCAGCGTGCTGCTGCTGGCTGCATCGCTGGTGGCCGGTAATGGCGCGCGGTTGCAGCCTTGACCGTGAAATCCTTCTCGATTTCGGCCCGCGCGGCGAGATGGTTTTAGGTTTTACGCCGCCTGCTGTGGTGAGCCACTTACGCCTGATCTGGCTGGTGCTCTCAGCGACTGGTTTGCGTGTGCGATGTACGTGCTCAGCGGCTGCGAGAGGACATGCGGAGCTTAGGGGCGCGATAGGGTCCACGGTGCAACGCATGCAGCCTGGCCACTGATCAGGCGCCCCGTTTGCTGCTGCTACAAGAATTGATCGATGCTGCGCTAGGTAGATCGGCAACGTCCAAATCAGCGCCAAACAACGGAGAGATCGACCAAAGCGAGCTGATCCGCCACATCCGCACAGGTGCTGACTCAAAGGAGGCCGAGCGGTCGCTGGCACAACGCCGGCCGCGCGCTCACACATGCACTGAACACGTCATCGGCACAATCGGTCGTCAGCCCCTCATGACAGTCACCCGTTGATTAATGTCCTGACCCTCAATGCCCACATGGGCTTTGACCTGCTCAAGCGGCGCCTCATTCTTGCCGCGTTGCGTGACGCCATTCGCGAGGTCTGCGCCGAGATCGTGTGCCTGCAGGAAGTCCTGGGCGAACACACGCTGCACGCCCGGCGACATGCGCAGTGGCCTGCCGTGGCGCACTACGAATATCTCGCAGAAACACTGTGGCCGCAGTTCTCCTATGGGCGCAATGCGGTGTATCCGCACGGGCACCATGGCAACGCGGTGTTGTCGAAGTTTCCTATCTCAAGTTTCGCCAATCACGATGTGTCCGTGCCCGGCCACGAGCCACGGGGGGTATTGCACTCGGTGCTGCAGGTGCCGGGCTGGTCGGAGGAGCTACACGTGTTCTGCGTGCACCTCGGCTTGCACGAAGCGCACCGGCAGCAGCAGATCAGGCTGCTGTGCGCGCGCGTGGCCGCGCTCCCGGCCGATGCGCCGGTCGTGGTGGCGGGCGACTTCAACGACTGGCGGGCGCGCGGCCATCCGCTGCTCACGCGCTGTGGTCTGGTCGAGGCCGTCGAATGCATGCACGGGCGCGTGGCACGCAGCTTCCCCTCGCGCTTTCCGGTCTTGCCGCTGGACCGCATCTATCTGCGCAATCTGCGGGTGGTGCAGGCGCGCGTCTTGTCCGGTCCGCCATGGTCGCGGCTCTCCGATCACTTGCCGTTACTGGCGAGTATCGCGCCATGAGTCAGCAGCCCGCGCTCTGCTGGCGCCAAGGGCATCGCATGCGCCTGCTGGAAAATGGCGAGGACTACTTCGCACGCATCTACCAGGTGATCGCCGCCGCGCAAGACGAGATTCTGCTGGAAACGTTCATCCTGTTCGACGATGCGGTGGGCCTGCAGTTGCAGCAGCACCTGATCGACGCGGCACAGCGCGGCGTGCGGGTACACCTGCTGGTGGACGCATTCGGCTCGCGCGCACTGTCCGCGCAGTACGTACGCGACCTTGCCGAGGCAGGCGTGCAACTGCGCCTGTTCGACCCGGAGCCCACACCGCTGCGCAGACGCATCAACGTGTTCCGCCGCCTGCATCGCAAGCTGCTCGTCGTCGACCAGGCCATTGCCTTCGTCGGCGGCATCAACTATTCGGCCGATCAACTGGCCGGGTCAGGGCCGCAGGGCAAGCAGGATTACGCCATCGAGCTGCAGGGGCCGGTGGTGCGTGATATCGCTGCCTTCATGCAGCAGGCCGCGCGTGGCAGCGGGACCGGCGAGGGCTGGACGCCGGATCCGTCATCACCCGCATCAACAGCTGCTGAGAGCGGTGAGGTTTGCTTTGTCGCGCGTGACAACGGCTCACGCTCGCGGAGCATCGAACAGGCGTACCGGCAGGCATTTGCCGATGCGCGGCAGGAAATCATCATCGCCAACGCATACTTCTTCCCGGGCTATGGATTGCTGCGTGATCTGTGTGCGGCCGCGCGGCGCGGCGTCCAGGTGCGCCTCATCGTGCAGGGACAACCCGACACCCCGCTTGCCTTGTTGGCGGCGCGCTTGCTGTACCGCCAGCTGCTCGCTGCCGGTGCGCAGGTCTTCGAGTACTGCGAGCGGCCGTTCCATGGCAAGGTTTCGGTGATCGATGGGCACTGGAGTACGGTTGGTTCCAGCAACCTGGATCCACTGAGCCTGGCACTGAACCTGGAGGCGAACGTGCTGGTACGCAACCATGCCTTCGCAGAGGTCTTGCGTGAGCGCCTGCAACGGTTGATGACGCATCACTGTCAGCGCGTGGAGCCGGCACACGTCCCACGCAGCCGCTTCTGGGAGCTGCTGACACGGCCATTGCTGTTCCACGTGATGCGCTATTTTCCGCGATGGGCGCGCCACCTGCGTGGCCAGTTTGCATGAGCCGATGCATTGCCCACATCCGCCGGGCGCGTCCCTAACTAGAACGACGGCTGTGATCGTTCGAGGGTAACCCCTGCATTGGTGAAGACGCGGGCGAGGTGTCGATTATTCAGTGCATCGGCATGTACCGCGATCTATCTGGAACCGCGCATCACCGTTGCGATCACGCCACCTGCGCTGCACGTTCGTCGAAGCCCAAATCCTGCCGCAGCGAGGTCACGCAGGCCTCCACGAAGCTGCGCACTTTGGAGGAACCACGGCGGCCGGCCAGGTACACCACATGCACCGGTTCTGGGGCGATCTCGAACGCATCCAGCACGCTGCACAGCGTGCCCGCTTGCAGGTGAGCACGCACCTGGTACGACGGCGCTTGCGTCAGCCCCCAGCCCTGCAGTGCCGCGCCGATCGCAGCATTGAACGCGCTGACGGTGAGCCGCGACTCCACAGTGACCAGATGCGCGGTGCCGTCGATCTGGAACGGCCATTTGTGCGCGCGTTCTGCGGCGGAGGTCGAGATGGTGGCGTGCGTGCGCAGCGCGTCGGGATGCTGTGGCGTGCCGTGTGCGGCCAGATAGCCCGGGGAGGCGACCACCATGCGCCGCACGCTGCCGACCGGGATGGCGGTCAGGCCCGAATCCGGCAGCGTGCCGATGCGCACCGCCACGTCGATACCTTCTTCCAGTAGCGGCACCACGCGGTCCACCATCACCGCGCGGATTGCGATGGACGGATACATCGCAAGAAATCGCGTCAGTACCGGCGTGACATGCAGCGCACCGAACATCTGTGGCGCGGTGACGGTGAGCAGGCCGCTGGGGTTTGCGTGCAGCCCGCTGGCGCGGCCTTCCATCTCTTCAAGTTCGGCGAGCAGGCGCCGGCAGTCGGCGGCGAACTGTTGGCCGGCATCCGTGAGCCGCATGCTGCGCGTGGTGCGCACCACAAGCAGCACGCCGAGGCGGCTTTCCAGCTGCGCGATGGTGCGCGTGACCGTCGCCGTGGATAGCCCGAGCCGCCGCGCCACGCCGGCAAAGCTGCTGTCCTCGGCCAGGGCGGCGAACAACGTCATTTCCTGGATACGGTCCATCGGTGCGCTGTGCCTGGGTGAAGTGCACAGTATCCACCGGCGCATGGGGCACTGGTTTGTCCGGCGATCATTCCCCGCCGTTTCGCATGCTGACGCATCGCCGCGTTGCAGCGGGCGCAATGGTGAATTGAGCGCCAGGTTGGTTCTACGCATTGGCGGCCAGGCCTAGCATTGCCGCCTGTTCACCGCCCGGACCGTCATGACGCAACTCCCCACATCTGCCGCTGCCGCGCCCGCCATCACCGCGCCGGATCTCAAGCGGCGCCAGCTACTCGCACATGCGGTCGGGACCGCTGTTGCCTTGGGCGCCGGCGCCGTGAGTACCACTACCGCGGCTTCCACCTCTTCGACCACCAAGGAACTCTCCATGTCCAGCAACGCCACCCCACGCGTCACCTTCCATACCCAGCAGGTGGGCGATGTGGAGGTGTTTTATCGCCAGGCCGGCCCCAAGGACGCACCGGTGCTGTTGCTGTTGCACGGCTTCCCTAGTGCCAGCGATATGTTCCGCGACCTGATGCCGCTGCTGGCCAGCCGGTATCGCCTGATCGCGCCGGATCTGCCGGGGTTCGGCAATACCCAGGCGCCCCCGCGCGCGCAGTTTGCGTACACCTTCGAGCAGCTCTACAAGGTGATCGAAGGTTTTACCGAAGCGCTTGGGCTCACACGCTACAGCCTGTACGTGTTCGACTACGGTGCGCCGATTGGGTTGCGTCTGGCTGCGGCCAATCCGCACAAGATCAGCGCCATCATCAGCCAGAACGGCAACGCATATCTGGAAGGCTTCAGCGACGAATGGGGCACCTGGCAAGCGTATTGGCGTGACCCCACGCCCGCCCATCGCGAGGCCTGCCGCGCGTCGTTGTCGCCGCAGACCATCCGCGACTGGCAGTACGGCACCGGCGCCGATCCGGCCAGGCTGTCGCCGGACGGCTATACGCTGGATATCGCCTACATGGCGCGCCCGGGTGCCGAAGAGATCCAGCTCGACCTGATCTTGGACTACCGCAGCAATGTGGCCGCCTACGACGCATTCCACGCGTATTTCCGCGCGCAGCAGCCACCGCTGCTCGCGGTGTGGGGCAAGCACGACCCGGCCTTCATTCCCGCAGGCGCACACGCCTATCGCAAGGACCTGCCAAACGCCGAAGTGCATCTACTCGATGCCGGCCACTTCGCGCTGGAGACGCATGCGGTGGAAATCGCGCAGTACATCGGCGACTTCCTGGAGCGGCTGCCGCGCGGCGTGGGCTAGGCCGGTCGCTGCGTGCGCCTGCTACGCACGCAGCGACGGGGATGCGTCTGCGTGCCGCATCGGTTGGCAGCGCCCTGCTACGGTGTGGTCGTGATTTTTCCGAAGGGACACCATGATTGCCACGTCGCACCGATGGAGTGGGTTGCTGGTGCTTGCCAGCCTGTTAGCAGCGTCTGCGTTTGCGGGAACGCCCGACGGTGGCTACCGGCAACCACCGGAGCCATTGCTGAGCGTGATGCGCGCGCCGTTGTATCCCTCATCACTCCCGGATCCCACGGGCAAGACACTGCTCCTGGCGCAGCGCACTGCGTATCCGCCGATTGCGCGCGTGGCCGAGCCCTATCTGAAGCTCGCTGGCGTGCGGGTCGAGCCGCGCACACATAGTCGGCACGACAGGCGCAATAGCTATGGCATTCGCTCCTGCCTGGCGGGTTTGAGCCTGGTCGATATCGCGAGCGGCAAGCAGACCGACATCGCACTGCCGGCCGAGGCGTGCCCCGCGCAACCGGTGTGGTCGCCGGATGGACGTCGTTTCGCGTTCAACAACACCGCTGCCGATCGTGTGGAGTTATGGCTTGGCGACGTGGCCACCGGCAGCGTGCGCCGTATCGATGGCGTGCAGCTCAATCCAGTGCTCGACGGCGAAATCCAATGGCTGGGCGGCAGCGACACGCTGTTGGTGAAGGCAGTCCCGCAAGACCTGGGCGCCGCGCCGCGCAAGGCAGCGGTGCCGCCCGGCCCGGAGGTCAAGGAGACCATCCAGGGCAAGGGCGAGAGCAGCACGTACGAAGCACGCGACACGCTGTCCAGCCCGGAAGACGAGGCGTTGTTTACCTATTACGCAACCTCGCAGCTGCTCACCGTCGATGCCGCCAACGGCAGCGTGACCAAGCTGGCAGCACCGGCCGTCTACGCGGAGGTCGATGGTGCGCCGGATGGGGCGCATGTGCTGGTGGAGCGTTTGAAGCGGCCTTATTCGTATGTCACCACCTACGCACGCTTCGCGCGCGATGTGGCGGTGCTCGACCGACGCAACGGCAGCGAGCGCGTGTTGGCCACGCTGCCGGTCGCCGACCGTGTGCCGGTACAAGGCGTGCCAACTGGACCGCGTGCCTATGCCTGGCGCGCCAATCAGCCGGCCACGCTGATCTGGGCGGAAGCGCTGGATGGCGGCGACTGGAAAGCGACGGTGCCGGCACGCGACAAACTGCTGACCCTGTCAGCGCCATTCACCGCCAAACCACGCGAGCTTGCACGCGTGCAGCAACGCTTCGACGGGCTGTCGTGGTTTGCCCGGGGTGGAAAGGCACTGCTGGACGACTATGACGAGAACCGCCATTGGCGACGCACCACGCTGCTGGACACCGACCACCCTGGCGTTGCCGGACGTGTGCTGTTCGATCTCTCCACCGATGACCTGTACGCCGATCCGGGCAAGCCGGTCCTGCAGACGCTGGGCAACGGCCAATCCGTGGTGCGCGAGCAGCAAGGCGCGCTGTTTCTGGGCGGCAAGGGCGCGTCGCCGGCGGGTGACCGTCCCTTCCTGGATCGCTACGATCTGGCCACCGGCAAGACCACGCGGCTATTCCGCAGCGCTGCCGATGTCGACGAGTTGTTCTCGGGGTTTGCGGGCGACGACGCGTCGCGCCTGTTGACCTGGTACCAGTCGCCGACAGCGCCGCCCAACATCCATCTGCGCACGCTCGGTCAGCCGTTGCCGCCCACAGCCGCAGGCGAGGCCGTGTATACCTCCACCGCCATGCCGATCACACACTTCCCGGACGCCACGCCGTTGGTACGGCAAATCAAGAAGCGACTGGTGACCTACAAGCGCAAGGATGGCGTGGCGTTGTCGTTCACTCTGTACACGCCGCCCGGCTACACCGAAGGCACGCGTGTGCCGGCGATCCTGTATGCCTACCCGCTGGACTATGCCGACCCCTCCAAAGCCGGCCAGGTCAGCGGCGCCAGCGAGCGCGACTTCACGCGTCTGTGGGATTATCAGCTGCTGTTGCTGGCCGGCTATGCCATCATCGACGAAACCGCCTTCCCGATCGTCGGCGATCCCAAGACCGCCTACGACACCTATCTGCAGCAGTTGGTCGACAACGCCACCGCCGCAGTGGACAAGGCCGTGGAGCTGGGTGTGGTTGACCGTCAACGCATCGGCGTCACCGGCCACAGCCACGGCGCGCTGATGACGGCCAACCTGTTGGCGCGTACCGATCTGTTCCGTGCCGGCGCCGCCACCAGTGGCAGCTACAACAAGACGCTGACGCCGTTCGGCTTTCAGAACGAGCGTCGTTCGTTCTGGGCGGCGCCCGAGGTCTATGCACAGGCGTCGGCGTTCTTTCATGCCGACAAGATCAACGAACCGTTGCTGATCGTGCATGGCATGGACGACGCAAACCCGGGCACGGAAACCACGCAGGCGCCACGCCTGTTCCAGGCGATCCGCGGCAACGGCGGCACCGCGCGTCTGGTACTGCTGCCGTTCGAACCGCACTGGTACACCGCGCGCGAATCCAACGAGGACCTGGTGGCGGAAATGCTCGACTGGTTCGATCGCTATGTGAAGAATGCGCCACCGCGCGATGCGGGCAGCAAGCCAACGCGCTGAGTGACGTGGCACTGCCGCGCATGATGTGCAGTTGGCATTGACGTCGACGCCGGGTCGAGTGCTCTGTGCAGGAAAAGGATGTCTGGCAAGGCGCGTTTCGGCCGCACGTGGCGAGCGATTACAGTCGCGGCCGTATCGCTGTGCAGGCAGGCGCTTTGCCGGTTCAAGCGCGTCGTTGCAAGCCAGGCGACGATGCGGTCAGCCATTGCGCGACGTGCAAATAGCCCGCGACGTGCCGCCCTCGATCTACTAGGGGAGAGTTGAACACGACAAGGCGTAAAAACCTAAGCCCGACTCATGGACCGGCGCATGGCTTGTCCCGATCGACTGCTTCAATCGGATGCCACGGGATGTCTGCATGCCGACAGATGGAAACGATGCAGCCATGTTGCGAGCGCTGGAACAATGCCGCCAGCGCAAGCAGGTTCCGCCGTTGCGCTGCGCTCAAGCATGCTTGGCGATCTGTGCAACGGATCGATGTGAAGTGGCAAGCACCTCACACCAAAGAGAAACGTATCGGGCTTAATCCACCGACAGTGATCCCAGCGTAAAGCCGGATACGGCATTCACCTTGCCGCGCCACAGCACGCCACGGTTGCTGGGCAGCGGCTGTCCGCCGGGCGAGAAGCAACGCGAATCGATCAGGTGAATGAATTGCGGCGGCCTGCTGCTTTGCTGTGCATCGTCCTCGGTGTCGTAGATGCTGGCGTGGCTGGCAAACGCACGACGGATATCCTCTTTTTCCTCGGTATCGCCGGGATACGCGGCGGAAAATTCCTGCGCAAATGCTTCGAAGTACTGCTTTCCGCTGACAAGCTGGCCGGAAACGATGATGCCTTCGACAAATAGCGTGATGCCAAACTGCACGTTCGACGTGTTGACGGTCGCGACCAGCTTCTGCAGATACCAATCCAGGCTCTGGCCGTCGAACACCAGCTTGACGTCTTCCAGGCTCGGTTGATTGTCTTCTTGATCTGTCATGCGGCTCTCCTTAGTGGAAGGTTTGATGCGGCTGTCGAAATAAACGCGGCTACGTACCTACTCATCGCCGCGCATGCCCAAGAAAGCAAGTGCATCCTGTCCAGGAATTGGTGCAGCTGGGTCCGCTATGGTCGCCTTGGAGAGCATGCGCGGAGTCTATGACATGTTCAGTCTGTCAGCTTGCCTCGACTGCGGCTATCGCTCGAAGGAGCTAGCTCGTGCTGCTGACGGGAATTCTGCGCACACGCGCTTCCCAAGCGAATAAATCAGCATATATTCTGGGCCATCTGGCAGTCGCGGCGAGGTGTGGCGATGTCCCTTGCGGCTCGCGGTCGGTTGAATTGCGGCTCATTACAGGCCTTCAGTATCAGGCGAATCTACTGAGGCGCCGGTTAGAGGTGGCTCTTTTAACTCTAGTCAGTTTCGGTAGCGCGGCACTTATGCAGGTCTCTTAATTGTGAAGTGCAGATAAAACCAAGCCATGTCGAAAGAGGAGGCGAGTCGCCCTGCCACTGATAGGATGCGGTGGTCAAAAAACAGCATTGCGTGCGCGTCGCACAGTGAACACCTGGAGATGTGTTGCCACTTACAAGCATGTTGCCGGGCGAAGAAAGACTTGTTTTTGCGGTGGATTGGTTACCTTTCGGTCAAGATTTCTCCACTGTGTAGGGATAGATGCCGCATAAAATACTGTCGAAAAATGCAAATTGCTGGTCCATGAGGGATACTTATTGCCAGAGAATTGGGAGGCGAATCTTGCGTACGCGTAGCGTCTGCTTTCAGAGACGCTGGTGGACGATCTAAAAAATCCGCTCTTGCTCACCTGTATGGATACAGTTCTTTGCGGTCAAGGTCGACACGAAGCTGCGGCCATGCATTTGCGGCAAGCCATAGCCAACGCATCACAAGACAGAAATGCCTTCTTCAATCTCGGCGTCACTGCTCAACTCCAGAACGGCGGAGAAGCCACGATGTTCTTTAATAAGTCAGTGCAGTTTCAGTCATCGCCTCACTCCTGGGAGGCATACTTCGACCCTCAGGCGCACTGAAGAGCGATAGGCGATGTGCAGTTCTTCACTTAACGGGCGCCCTAAGATGTGGAGGCTAGAGCCTGAGTTCTTCCTTCCAAGGCACGTGGATTGAGTGCCAGGAAAAACTTATCCACAGGATTGTGCATGGTTGCAGGGAGCTATCACTCATACACTTAAGCTCAACTCATACAACTGGATGGTCAGATGGCTGTTCAAACTAAGCGTCGTCGCTTCTCGGCTAGGTTGGAAAATCGCGGCCCATTGATTTTCGATGATGCACCGGCAACTCTACGCATTGGATATATCAAGCTGCTACTACCAACCTATGTGGGTGAGAGCCGGTCTACGCGACTAGCGAGGCGGGAGCCCCTGGGAATTGATGAGGTGCACGAGTTATTTTTAGCTCGATGCCGTATCGATGGGGATCCGCACGAATGGGGCGAAAGCAGTTCTTGGGAAGCGCTAACCACACATTTGAAAAGTAGCTGCTGGGCGCAATTCTTTGACTTTGTTGAATTATTAGGTGAAATGCTCATCGAAAAAAATGATTGCATTCCATTTGATAGTCCTGCCAAATTCGATGGTTACAGGGTTCGAATAAACGACCTTATGGATGAGGAAAATATTGGCTGGCAGATGGATTTTCATGGGGAGCTGAAGCGTAAGATCCGCGCAATGGATCGGTCAATCACTTCAGCTGAAGCTGCACTCGATGGCCGGTTCAGGAGTGCTCGCGAGCACTACAGGCGTTCAATGAGGTACTTGCTAACCCATCCCGTCGATGAGGCAAACAGTATCCGGGAAATTATCAGCGCTTTGGAGAGCGTCACCAAGGTCATCGTCCCTAAAGCCGCCACTCTTGGTAGTGGGTTAAAAGAACTTCGAAAGAAAAGTAATCTCAATCGCTGGGGCTTGGAAATAATAGAGAAATTATATGCATATTCGAACGAATCTCCGTTCATTCGTCATGGACAAATTAATGGAGTGGCTCCCACGAGAGTCGAAGCTGAAATGATTGTGCAGACCGCTCTAGCGATGATTTGCTACCTAATCGAAGCGGGTGGAGATAATGTCGAGCGGGTTTGAAATAAAATTTTATCTTTTTGCGTTCGGCTTTATAAGCCTTGCAGGCATCAGTTGTAATGGCTTTTGGCGCAGGTGTGGATACAAACCTATAAAAACGGCCGGTCTTGGTACATACAATCTTGTCTACCCACTTGGATGGATCTAAGCCCCAAGCCTTACCACCCAGCCACCGCGCCGTCCGAGCGTGGATCACTCGCGCCGCTAATGACGTCATCTACCTCACGCACCAGGGCGCCGGCGTGCCCCATCACCGAGCTATAGGCCTGTAACAGTTCGACGGCGTGGCCGGCGTCGCGCAGTGCTTGCACCACCGCCGGGTCGAAGCGGTCTTCCAGCTTCAACGTGGTGCTGTCTTCGCCCCAAGTGCGGCCGAGTAGCCAGCGCGGTGCGGTGATGGCCTGTTGCAGCGGCATGCCGAAGTGGGCGTAGCGCGAGAACAGCGCGGCCTGGGTTTGCGGTTGGCCTTCGCCGCCCATGGTGCCGTAGGCCATGACGCGGCCGTCGTCGAAGGTGGCCAGGGCGGGGTTGAGGGTGTGGAAGGGTTTGCGGCCTGGGGCAAGTGCATTCCAGCCGTCGGTGGCGAGGCGAAAGCTGCAGCCGCGGTTCTGCCAGGTGATGCCGGTATGCGGCAGCACCAGGCCGGAACCGAATTCGAAATAGGTGGACTGGATGCAGCTCACCGCGCGGCCCTGCGCGTCGATGGCGCCGAACCAGACGGTGTCGCCGGCCTGCGAGGGCTGCGGCCAGGGCAGGGCCGCGTGCAGGTCGATGCGGGCGGCCAATGCGTCCAGCGCAGCGCTGTCGTCGAGCAGGGCTTGTGCGTCGAGCGTCATCCAGGCGCGGTCGCCGATGTGGGCGTCGCGAATCAGGAAGGCCTGTTTGGTGGCTTCGATCAAGCCATGCAGGTGCGCGAAGCTGTCTGCCTGCGTGGCCGGCAGGCGGTCGAACAGCGCCAGGATCAACAGCGAGGCCAGCCCTTGCGTGGGCGGTGCGTGGTTATACAAACGTGCGCCGGTGATGGCGACTGAGAGCGGCACGCTGGCCTCGGCGGTGTGTGCGGCCAGGTCATCCGCATGCAAGGGGCTGCCGAGTGCGCGTAGGTCGGCGGCGATGTCATCGGCGAGCGCGCCGCGGTAGAAACTGTCCAGGCCATCGTGCGCCAGCCGTTGCAGGGTGCGCGCGAGGTGCGGTTGCTGCAGCACGGCGCCCTCATGCAGGGGCGCGCCGCGCGGCTCGAAGATGCGCGCATAGGCGCCCGGCAGGCAACGCAGTTCATCGCCCTTGCTGGCGGCGATGTGCGCACCGCCGAGCGTGATTGGCACGCCCACCTCGGCATGGTGAATGGCCTCTTCCAGCAGCTGCTGCAGCGGGAGCGTGCCACCACCGTGCTGGAGCGCAAGCGCCCAGCCGGAGACGGTGCCGGCCACGGTATTGGCGGCGCCCGGGCCGCGCCAGGGGATGTGGGCGTGGCCGCGATAGAAGTCCAGCGTGGCCGCCTGTGCCGCACGGCCGCAGGCGTCGATGGCGTGTACGCGGCCGTCGGGTTCGTGGATCAGCCAGAAGCCATCGCCGCCGATGCCGGTCATGTGCGGATACACCACGGCCAGACAGGCGGCGGTGGCCACCGCTGCTTCGATGGCGTTGCCGCCGGCGCGCAGGATGTCGCGCCCGGCCTGCGCGGCCAGATGGTGAGGCGCGACCACCATGCCGCGGCGTGCGCGCAAGGTGTGCAGCATCAGCGTGTCTCCGCCGGTGCGCTGAAGGCGAGCAGCCCATCGCGTTCGAGTTGCGCGGCCAGCGCGAACAGACGGTCTTCGCGGCCTGGCGCGGCAATCAGCTGCACGCCCAGCGGCAAGCGACCCGGGCGCGGTAGCGGCGCGGCCAGCACCGGGCAGGCGGCCAGCCCAAGCGGCTGGGTGAAGATGCCCAGGTTGGCGCGTGCCGAGACCGGCAGGCCATCGATGATGATGCTCTCTTGGTCGATGCGTGGCGCCACGCCCGGCGTGGCCGGCGCGATCAACACATCCACACGGTCCCACAACATGCGCATGGCCCGCGCGAACCATTGCGCGAAGTGGTGTGCATCGGCCACCGCGCTGGCCGGCAATTGCAGGCCGGCCAACAGGCGGTCGCGGGTGGCTGGGTCGAATTGGGCGGCCTGTGTGCTGAGGGCGTTGCGATGGCGGTGCCCGCCCTCGGCGGCGGTGAGCACGAAGGCGGCGGCGCGTGCGCGCTCGGCGTCTGGCAAGTCCACGATGGTGGTGCTGCCGATGGCGGCGAGCAGCGTGCCGAGGCCGGCCTCCAGTTCGGGATCGAGATTGCGTTGGAACCAGCCGCCCAGTTGCGCGATGCGCAGCGTCTCCATGCTGCAAGCGGGCACCGGGTGGCCCTGCATCACTTCGTAGACGCGGCGCAGGTCGGCGACCGAGGTCGCGAACGGGCCCACCACATCCAGCGCATCCACGAACGGGAACACGCCCTGCAACGGCAGCGCGCCGTGGGTCGGTCGCAACCCGTACACGCCGCACAGGGCAGCCGGCACGCGGATGGAGCCATTGGTGTCCGAGCCCAGTGCAAATGGCACCCATCCAGCTGCCACCGCGGCGGCCGAGCCACCGGACGAGCCGCCAGCCAGATGGCGATGGTCGTGTGGATTGGCGGTGGTGCCGTAATGCGCGTTGACCGTGGCAAAGCCGTAGGCGAATTCGTCCATGTTGGCGGTGCCCACCAGCACTGCACCGGCATCGCTCAGGCGCTGCACCACAGCCGCATCGCGCGTGGCCGGCGCGCTCTGTGCGCGCAGCGCAGCACCAGCGGTGGTGACCTGCCCGGCCACATCGAACAGATCCTTGACCACGAACGGCACGCCGGCCAGCGCGCCGCCATCGCTGCCGCCGGCCAGCGCGGCCTGCACGCGCGCGGCATCGGCCGCGGCGCGCGCCGGCAACAAGCGGGTGATGGCATGCAGGCCGTCGTTGGCCTGATTGATGCGGCCCAGTGTCTGGGTGGCCAGGCGCGCCGCCTGTGCGGGCTGGCTGCGCGTGCTGCCGACGATGGAGGCGATCTGCCCGCGCGAAGTGCTTGTTTCCGGTGATGCGGGGCGCGGTGCGTCGAAGCTGGCGAGCAGCTGCGCGTGACCACGCAGGACCTCGGTGTTGCGATCGATGCCGGCCTGCCACTGCGCTGGGAGTTGCATGGGGTCACCTTGGTTTGCTGGGAGTCGCGGGGGTGGGTGTTGCTCGAGCCCCTCTCCCGCCGGGAGAGGGGTTGGGGTGAGGGTGCCCCGCTAGTTGGAGATGTATCAGGTACGCGTTTACCTTGCTTGCCACCTACTCAACTGGCGTGGCGTCTTTATCGGGTGACGTACCCTCATCCGCCCTTCGGGCACCTTCTCCCGACGGGAGAAGGGGGAGCGGTAAACCGACTGCTGGTGGTTGCGGCGCAGTGAGGTGATCGACCAATAGCTGCTCAAACGCCTGCACATTCACCGCATGCACCACCGTCTGTGCCTGTTCGCCCAGTCCAGGCTGATAGCCCGGCGCCCACGACAGGATGTCGCCATAGCCTGCGTCGAACGCGGTGTTGGTGTCGATGTAGAGCGTTTCGGTGTGCGTTGCCAATTCGGGGCGCAGCCACACCGCGGTGGCCAGCTCGTCCCACATCGGAAAGCCGGTTTCGCGGCGACGCAATGCGTGGCCGATGGGGGTATCGGCCGCGCTCATGCGCGCCAATAGCTCCGGGGTGAGTTCGGTGGCGGTGGAGGGATCCACCGGCACCATGGTGATCTTGCGCCACGGTGCACACATGACGATGCTGGCGGCTTCCGGATCCCAGCGGATGTTGAATTCGCGGCGTGGCGAGTTGACGAACTCGCGCGCAAATTGGCGCGCACTCACGCTGTCGCGCTGCTGCCGTGGATTGAGGCTGCCGCCCATGTAGACCAGTTCGCGCGCCAGCGTGGCGAAGGCCGGGTCCAGCGCCTGCGCGAGGGCCAGGTTGGTCAACGGGCCAGTGGCAATGATGCTCACCTCGCCGGGGTACTGGCGCACCATGCGCAGCATGAACAACGCCGCCGGTTCGTCGGATGCGCGCACCACGCTGGGGTTGCCCAGTGGCAGATCGGGCACCACGTCGTGCGCGTGATAACGCGGCGCGCTCTGCACGGTGTCGCCATCCACCCAGTGTTTGGTCCATGCGCCTTTCCACACCAGCTTGCCGTACAGCGCTTCCCACCGTTCGGCGGCCAGCTCGCTGTTGAGCAGCGGATGCACCGGGCCGGGATGCACCGGAATCTGCGGCTGCCCGGCCAGTTCCAGCAGGCGGCAGCTGTGTGCGATCACTTCATCGCGCCAGATGTTGCCGCTGACCGCGCTGATGCCGAGCACCTCGACCTCTGGCGACTGCAGCAGCAACAACTGCGCAGGCGTGAAGCCGTCGATGTCGTCTTCGAGGATGACGCGGCGTTTGGATGAGGCGGCGTGCGAGTGGGTCATTGCGCTGTGGTCATGGAGGGAAAATGTATTGCAGCGGCGATACAGCGGAAGTCGCGTTGTAGGAGCGCGCTTGCGCGCGATGAGGCGTTATCGATGAAGCCTCTTCGCGCGCAAGCGCGCTCCTATGGGTTATGTGTCAGCTGGTGTTGTCTGCACTTTGCGCTGCTCCATCAGCATGCGCTCGTACTGCGCCAGATCGGTTTCAAGCTGCCATTGCAGCCGTGCCTTCTCGCTGCTCTGGCGAAATGCTTGGCACCCAGCATCATCGGTTTCGCGCTGTAATGCAGTGGCGCAGGCCTGCGCAGCTTTACCGTTGGCGCTCCACAGGCTCGCGCCCGGCAGGAAGCTGTACGTCAGCCCGTTGCGGGCGAGTTGCTTGAGCGTGGGGTACTCGATGCCCTGCTCCTGCACTGCGCGTTGATATTCATGGGTCATGTCCGCGCGCGACACGCCGGCATCGTCGGTGGAGAGCACCACCGGCACACCGGCGCGCAGATACATCGCCAACGGATGCGCGGCCCCGGTAACGCCCAGGATCACATCGTTACTGGTGAGGTTGATCTCCACCGCCACCTGGTCGCGGCGCATGCGCTGCAGCAGCCCTTGCGCGTCGTCTTCGTAAGGCAGATCCACGCCATGACCGATGCGCCGCGCGCCGGCATCCACCGCCTGGCGGATATGCGAGCGCAGCTGTGCGGGCGGCACCAGGCCCAGGGTCAGCTCGCCGGCATGCAAGGACAACGGCACGCCGGGGTAGCGCTGTGCAAAGAATCGGAACATCGCCATGTGGCGCGCGTAATCGGCCACCGCCACCGGGTTGTCCTCGGGCGCGACGATGTTCACCGCCACCGCGCGGCTGCCGCCGGCGGCCACGAGCGCATGGGCGAGCGCCATCTGCCCGAACACCCGCGGCGCAGGCAGCACACGCAACACATACGGCACATAGCGGTACTGCACCTGGCAGGCCGCGCGTGGCTGCGCCTGGTCACACTGCAGGACGCGGCGCACCTGCGCGTCGAGGTCGGCAAGACTGCGCTGCGCGGCCTGCACCAGCGGCGGCAGCGCGTTCTGCAGTTCGCGCAGGTTGGCGGCATCGTCGGTGCCATGCCAGGGCAGCGCCTGCATGCGCTGCGCGGCGTCGTCCATCTGCGGTGGGTTGGCGATGATTTCCACGTACGGCACGCGGTCGCGCGCGGCCTGCTCCAGCACGGCGGCCACGGTGTCGGCCACGCGTGCGCGCACCACCGCATCGAATTTGCCGAAGGTGCTGAAGAACTGCCCGTGCCCGCTGGGTTGGGATGGGCTGGCCAGGTGATTGCGCATCGACAAGGCATCCACCACGCGGCCATACAACGCGGTATCGCGCGTGGCCAGCCCGCGTGCGGGCACCTGGCCGGCCACGCACGGCGGTGCGCGCAGGCTCAGGTCGTCCAGCTGCACGCAGGCGCCGTCTTCGCTGGCCCACTGCAGGTAGTCCTCGGCATACACCGAGCCGGAGAGATGGTTATGCAGGTCGCCGCCCTTGGGCATGGCCTGCAGCCAACTGCGCAGTTGCGCCGATTGGCCGGCCCCATCGCGAAACAACTGCGCAACCTGCTGCTCGCGCGATTGTGCCGGCGCAGGCGTTTGGCGCGCCTGCGCAAGTGCGGGCAGCAGCGCGCACACGGTAAGGATCAGACAACGACGCAGCATGGGCATCCAGAAAACTCGCAAGAAGGTGTGCCGGCGCGCACGGGCGCCCAGCGGAGGGGTAGCTTGCCTTGCAGTGCGTTGCACGGCCAGCGCGCTGCGCGCCTGCAGGCAGCGCGGTGCAGGCGCGTCACTCCAGTGCATAGCGCAGCACGAACAGGCCGGCGATGGCCCAGGTGGCCGGATGCACCTCACGCCAACGCCCGCTGCCCAGCCGGAGCACCGCATAGGTGATGAAGCCCAACGCCAACCCATTGGCGATCGAATAGGTGAACGGCATCGCCAGCATGCACATGGCGGCCGGCAACGCTTCGCCGACATCGTCCCACTGCAGATGCGCGCACTCGCGCAGCATCACTGCCGCCAGATACAGCAACGCCGGTGCGGTGGCATAGGCCGGCACCATGGCCGCCAGGGGCGAGAACAGCAGGGCCAGCGGGAACAGCGCGGCCACCACCAGCGCGGTCAGCCCGGTGCGCCCACCCACCTGCACGCCGGCGGCGCTTTCCACATAAGCCGTGGTGCTGGAGGTGCCAAGCAGCGAGCCGGCCAGGATGGCGCTGCTGTCGGCGAGCAGGGCACGGTCGAACTGGCGGCGCTGGGCTGCGGTGCGCAGCAAGCCGGCGCGCTGCGCCACCCCCATCAAGGTGCCGGTGGCATCGAACATCTCCACCAGCACGAACACCAGCACCACGTGCAGTACCGCGGTGAATGCGCCTTCGCCAGCGTGGCCCTGCAGGGCACCGGCAATATCCAGTTGCAGCAAGGTGGGTGCCAGGCTCGGCGGCAGCGCGATCACGCCCTGGTACTGCACCAGCCCGAGTGCGAGCGCCGCAGCGGTAACCGCCAGGATGCCGAGCAGCATCGCTCCGTGCACGCGCCGCAGCTCCAGCACGCCGATCAGCAGCAACCCGGCCAACGCCAGCAAGGGCTCGGGCCGGTGCAGGTCACCCAGGGTGATCAAGGTCTGCGGGTGGGCCACCACCAGCCCGGCTTTCTGCAGGCCGATCACCGCCAGGAACAGGCCGATACCGGCGGCGATTGCGCTGCGTAACGTGGTGGGGATGCCGTCCACCAGCCACCGGCGCGCGCCGGTGAGGGTGAGCAGCAGGAATACGCAGCCGGACACGAACACCAGGCCCAGCGTCTGTTGCCAGCTGTAGCCCAGGGTGCCCACCACGCTGAAGGCGAAGAAGGCGTTCAAGCCCATGCCGGGCGCCATGCCGATCGGGTAATTGGCCAGCAGGCCCATCACCACCGAGCCGAATGCCGCGGCCAGGCAGGTGGCCACGAACACCGCGCCGTGATCCATGCCGGTAGTGGCCAGGATGTCCGGGTTGACGAACACGATGTAGGCCATCGTGAGGAAGGTGGTGGCGCCGGCCAGCAGCTCGGTGCGCACATTGCTGCCGTTGGCGGCAAGCGCAAAGTTGGGCCAGCGCATCAGGCGCGCCCCAGCGGCCGGCAGGCGGCGGCACAGCAGAACAGTGTCATCGGCAACATCTCATCGAACGCAGGCACCGGCGCATAAGCGCGGGCTGCGTATCTTGCACTGTGCGCGGTGGCATGCCGTGGACGTGTTGCCCGAAATGGGCAGTGGCCTGTGGATCGCGTTGGTTGGCAACGCTTGATGGGAAGGTTGCAGCGCGCCGTTGCGCCACGCGTGTGCCTGGCTCGTGCTCTCGCTGGATGGCGGCGAGCGTGACCCAGCGGTACCAGTGATGGCAGGTGTCGCTAGCGGGGACATAGATCACAGCGTGTTTGAGCATCGCCAACGCGCCCGCGCTTGATCGTTGCCGCGTCGGTCGCATCACGTGTCGGCCCTGTCGCTGTGCTCAAAGGTCCAGCACCAGCCGGGGCGTACGGCTGCGCGAACAGCACAGGGTGATCTGCGTGTTCTGCGCATGTTCGCTATCGCTGAGCACGCTGTCGCGGTGATCGGGCACGCCATCGAGCACGCCGGTCAGGCAGGCCCCGCACATGCCTTGCTCGCACGACAGCGGCACCTCCACGCCTGCGGCCATCAGCGCATTGGCGATACTGCAATCGGCCGCCACCTGCACCACGCGACCGCTGGCGGACAGCTCCACTTCGAAGGCGTCGTCGGCGGCGTGCGGCACGGCCGGCGCGACCGCGGCGAAGTGTTCGCGATGCAGCTGCGTCGGCGCCCAGCCCTGCGCCAGGGCCAGCGCGCTGAAGTGATCCATGAACGCGGCCGGCCCGCACAGATACAGCTGGTCACGCGTGCGTGCCTGGCGCAGTTCGGTGGGGATGTGCACACGCGGGCTCTCGCCGTCATCGCTCAGATGCACCTGCACCTGGCCATGCTGGAAGCCCTGCTGCAGGCGCTGCCCGAAGGCCACATCCGCCTGCCGGCGCGCGTAGTAGTGCAGCACGAAGGCCTCGCCGCGCGCCTCCAGCGCCTCGGCCATCGACAGCAGCGGAGTAATGCCGATGCCGGCGGCCAGCAGCACATGGCGTTCGCCCGGGTGTAACGGGAACAGGTTGCGCGGCGTGGAGATCTGCAGCCGGTCGCCGGCCGCGAGTTGTTCGCACAGATGCCGCGAGCCGCCGCGCGAGGCATCGGCCAGCTTCACGCACAACAGGTAATGGTCGCGCGCATGCGGCGCGCTGGCGATGGAGTACTGGCGGATCAAGCCGTCGGGCAGGTGCAGGTCCACATGCGCGCCGGCTTCGAACGCCGGCAATTCCGCGCCGATCGGCTCCAGCCGGATCGCCCGCTGGCGATGCCCCTGGTCGACGACTTCCGCCACACGCACCTCATGCAGGCTCATGCCGTCATCCTCGCCGGTCAACGCAGGAAAAAGTCGCTATAGCCCTGGCTGCGCAGGCCACGGCGATAGGCGATCGAACTGCGATCGGCGGGGATGTGCACTTCCAGCAGCGGGTCCAGCGGCAGGTATTCGGGGCGCTGCGCTTCCACCATCGCGCGGTCTTCCTCGAATACGCGCAGGTTGAAGGCATGCACGTCCTCTACCGGCAGATGGGTGTCGAAATTGCGCGCAATCGGCACCAGCAGCCGGGTCTTGTGCTTGGACACCGGGCTGGCCGCGTTCATGATCACCAGCCGCTTGCCCGGCACCGGGAAGTGGATGGTGAGCGTGGCGGTGAATGGCAGGTGCACTTCGAAATGGCGCAGCCACTGGAAGCCGGGGTCCACGTCGGGCAGTGGCATATCCACCGAATAATTGGCCACGCTGCTGAGGTAATCGGCGTTGAAACCGGTCGGCGTTTCGGTGGTGGTGTAGGCCGGCACTTCGCGCTTGTCCGGCTGGGCGAAGGTGGCGGTGTGCACGAAGGCGAAATGCGCCACGTCGATAAAGCCTTCCAGCTGCCGCGCGGCGCTGCCGGCGATGTCGAAGCCCGGGCACACGATCTGCTGGAAGCCGTCTTCGTCCCAGCCCGGCATCGGCGGGATATGCACCTCCGCCGCGCTCACCCCGGCCGGCTTGGACAGGCACACCCAGATCAGCCCGTAGCGCTCGGCCACCGCATAGGTGTGCAACCGCATCTTGGCGGGGATGTTCTGGTTGGGGCTGGCCGGGATGTGGTTGCAGCGCCCGCCCGCGCCGAAGCGCAGCCCGTGATAGGCGCACACCACCCCGGCGCCATCGGCGCTGCCCATGCTCAGCGGCACGCCGCGGTGCGGGCAGACATCGCGCGCGGCCACCAGCTCGGCACCCAGCCGGTACAGCACCAACGGCTCGTCCAGCAGCATGGCCTTGAACGGCGCCTCGCTCACCTCGCTGCTCAGCGCCACCGCGTGCCAATGCTGGGCCAGGCGCTGCCAGTCGGCGGCCTCAAAGGTGCAGTGCAGCGGCAGGGCGGGGACGGCGACATCCATGGGGCGGTCTCTGGCGTAAGGCGGGAGCGGTGCCGGATTGACTCTAGGAAGCCGGGGGTGTGTGATCAAACATCGTTTTTCCGCCAAGCCATTGCAAAAAATGCAACGGCCAACCGAGCCCGCCCCATGCTGACCTTCTCCCGCTTCACCCGCTACTTCATCGAAGTGGCCCGCTGCGGCAGCATCCGCAAGGCATCGGACGTGCTGCACGTGTCCGCCTCGGCGATCGACCGGCAGATCCTCAAGGCCGAAGAAGAGCTGGGCGCGCAGCTGTTCGAACGCCTGCCCGGCCGCCTGCGGCTCACTGCCGCCGGCGAGCTGCTGCTGGTGGACGTGCGCCAGTGGGAGAAGGCCTACGCACGCACGCTGGAGCGCTTCGACGAGCTCAAGGGGCTGCGCCGCGGGCACGTGGAGATCGCCATGATCGACGCGCTCAGCGAGGGCGTAGTGCCGGCCGCGGTGGCGGCGCTGGTGCAGGAATACCCCGGCATCACCTTCAATCTGTCCACCGCGCGCAACCAGCGCGTGATGGAGATGGTGACCTCGGCGGATGTGGACATCGGCCTGCTGCTGGACCCGGTGAGCAGCGTGGACCTGGAGGTGCGTGCATTTGCCGACATTCCGCTCGGCATTGCGATGCCGGTGGGTCACCCGTTGAGCAGCCGCAGCGAGCTGCAGCTGAGCGAAACGCTGGAGCACCGCCTGCTGCTGCCGGCTGCGCCGTTGATCGTGGGCGAGCACGCCAAGGTGCTGTACCAGCGCCAGCATATCGACGTGAAGCGGCTCACCCATTGCAACGACGTGCGCACGCTGCGCGGGCTGGTGCGGGCTGGCGCCGGCGTGGGCCTGATGTCGTGGCTGGACGCCGCGCCCGACGTGGCCGACGGCCGCCTGGCCTTCGTACCGTTCCGCCAGCACCTGACCAAACCGATGACCCTGGCCCTGTGCGTGGCCCCGCAGCGCCAGCTCTCGCGTTCGGCACAGCTGGCGATCCAGGCGCTGGCGGCGAAAATCGACGCGATGGCGGTGCCGGCGGTGGGTTGAACCCCTCTCCCTCCTGGAAGAAGGGAGCAAAGCCCCTCTCCCCTCGGGGCGAGCGGGCACAGTTTGCGCGCCACTGGCGCGCGTGCCTTGGAGCGCCCGCGTCGCAAACGCGGGCCGGGGCGCGGAGCGGGGGTCGGGGTGAGGGTACGGCGGCGCAGCAGTCGGTGCAGCACTTCTGAAGGCGCGTGGCGACGCGTTTGTCACTGCAGGCACTGACAGATGCAGGAGGCGCCATCCGGCGCTGCGCGCCACCTTCTCCCGATGGGAGAAGGGACGCCAAGCGCATACAACTTCGGTTAGTTAAACTTGCCAGGCTTCCCCCACACGACACCCGCACCATGCAGTTGATCGATATCGGCGCCAACCTCACCCATGACTCCTTCGATCGCGATCGCGACGCCGTGTTGCAACGTGCGCGCGATGCCGGTGTGGCGCAGCTGGTGATCACCGGTGCCAGCCGCGAGCATTCGCCGCTGGCCCTGCAGCTGGCGCAGCAGCACCCCGGATTTCTTTACGCCACCGCCGGCGTGCATCCGCACCATGCGGTGGAATTCACCGCCGAATGCGAGCGGGAAATGCGCGCGCTGCAGGCCCAGCCGCAGGTGGTGGCGGTGGGCGAATGCGGGCTGGATTATTACCGCGATTTCGCGCCGCGCCCGGCCCAGCACAAGGCCTTCGAACGGCAGCTGCAGCTGGCCGCCGATAACGGCAAACCGCTGTTCCTGCATCAGCGCGATGCGCATGACGATTTCCTCTCGATCATGCGCGCGTTCGACGGCCGCCTGGGCGCGGCGGTGGTGCACTGCTTCACCGGCACGCGCGAAGAACTGTTCGATTACCTGGACCGCGATTACTACATCGGCATCACCGGCTGGTTGTGCGACGAGCGCCGCGGCGCGCATCTGCGCGAGCTGGTGCGCAACATCCCGGCCAACCGGCTGATGATCGAAACCGATGCGCCCTACTTGCTGCCACGCACGCTCAAGCCGCTGCCCAAGGACCGCCGCAACGAACCGATGTTTCTCTCGCACATTGTCGAAGAGCTGGCGCGCGACCGCGGCGAAGATGTCGCGGTGACCGCTGCCAACAGCACGGCCGCCGCGCGCGCATTCTTCCGGCTGCCGGTGCCTGCCACCGCCGAGTGAGTGCGGCGGCGGTGTTCACGCCGCCAGCAATTCCCAGCCTTGCGCATCGCGCAATCGCAGGCCTGGCTGCGGCGCGTCCACGCTGACGCGCAGGCCGCTGGCCCACGGCAGTTGGCGTTGTTGCGGAAACCAGCGCCGCGCCTGGTTCACCACGATCAACAGCCCGTGGTCGTCGCCGAGCGCGGCAAACCCTTCCAGCGTCGGTGCAAACGGCTGCACGCCGAAGTGATGGCCCACGCTGCTGGTCACCGCAGCCACATTGTTGCTGGGCAGCCCGATCTCGCTCAGGCACAGCAGTTCGCTACCGTGAAACGCACCCTCGCCGGTGGGTGCGTCCTGCAGCGCGTTGCGGGCGATCAGTTCGAGCACGGCGCCATCGGGGCCGGCGAAATACACCGACTGCGATTGCCACACGCCATCGAGCTGGAAGCGCTCCTGGCCATGTGGATCGGTGAGCAGCGCGGCACGTGCGCCGATCCAGGCAGCTGCCGCATCGAAGCGCGCAGGTGCCACATTGAAGGCCAGATGCACGCTACCCACCGGCTGCTGCGCCTGCACGCATTCCAACGTGCTCCAGCCGATGTGCACGCTGTTGCCGGAGAGCGGCAGCTGCAGCACATCACGATAGAAGCGCAGGGTGAGATCCGGATCCAGACACGGCAACAGCAGATGACGCAGACGCATGGAAGCACACCAGTCAGAAGGTGCGCCCATTCAACGACCTAAAGCATGGTTGAGGTCAAGCGGTTTGTCTGCGGTGCCTCCGCACACATGGAGTGCGAACAGACACATGCTCTTGTAGGAGCGCACTTGTGCGCGAACGCATTACCGGTAAAGCCACATCGCGCGCAAGCGTGCTCCTACGTGGCTGTGCAATGCGCAGCTGCTGCGTGTGCAGCGCGCACGCGTGGAGTGCGCATAGGCACGTGCCCTTGTAGGAGCGCACTCGTGCGCGAACGCATTACCGTTAAAGCCACATCGCGCGCAAGCGCGCTCCTACGTGGGTGTGCACAGCGCAGCTGCTTCATGTGCAGCCCGCATGTATGGAGTGCACATAGGCACATGCCCTTGTAGGAGCGCACTCGTGCGCGAACGCATTACCGTTAAAGCCACATCGCGCGCAAGCGCGCTCCTACCTGGCCAACGACATCGCAGCCATCTGCCGCCACTCACCTACCCTCAAATCAACTCCGCCAACGCCCACAAATGCCGCACCAATGGCGCGCTCTCCAACGCTCCCGGCGAGACCGCCAAGGCCAGGCGGGCCAGCGGCATCTGGCCTTCGATGTCCAGATAGCGCACGCCGGGCAGCTGCAGCTGTGCCGTGGAGGCGGGTACCACCGACACACCCAATTCGGCGGCCACCAGATTGACGATCGACGACATCTGCGGCGCTTCCTGGGTGATGCGCAAGGTCACGCCGGAGGCGCGGCAGGCGGCCAGGATCTCGTCGTACAGGCTGGAGCCGAAGCTGCGCGGAAACAGGATGAACGGCTCGCCGGCCAGGGCCGCCAACGGTGCACTGTCCAACGCGGCAAGCCGGTGCGCGGCGGGCACGGCAATCTTCATCGGTTCGTCGGCAAAGCGCAGCAGCTGCAGGTCCGGGGGCGTGCTCAGACCGTAACGCACGAACGCCGCATCCAGCTTTCCTTCGGCTAGGGCCACCAGCAAGCCGGCGGTGTTGGTTTCTTCCAGCAGCAGCTCCACCTGTGGCCACTGCCGGCGGAAATCGCGGATCAGCCGTGGCACCACCGGGTTGAACGCGGCCGAGGCGGTGAAGCCCAGCCGCAGCCGGCCGGATTCGCCACGCGCCACGCGGCGTGCGGTTTCGGCAGCCCGTTCCACATCGACCAACACCCGGCGCACTTCGCCCAGGAACGCCTCGCCGGCCGCGGTGAGTTCGGCGCCGGCATGGGTGCGACGGAACAGCGGCGTGCCCAAGTCGCGTTCCAGCGCCTGGATCTGCTGGCTCAGCGGCGGTTGCCCGATGCCCACGCGTGCCGCGGCGCGGGTGAAGTTGCCTTCTTCGGCAACGGCCAGGAAATAGCGCAGGTGGCGAAGTTCCAAGGTATCTGTTTCGCATATGGACGCTGCGGCAATCATATATTGGACAGGGGGTTGGCCGGGGCGAATACTCGCCGTCCCACGTCTCGGTTGCGCTCCTGTGTCTTCCTCCGATTACCGCCCTGGCACCCTGTCCGCCGCCGCCCTGCCCGCAGACACGCCGGCAACCGGCCGCATCCGCCTGGCGTTGTTCCTGGCCGGCTTTGCAACCTTCTCGCTGCTGTACAGCGTGCAGCCGGTGCTGCCGGAATTTGCCCGCACCTTCGGCGTGGATGCGGCCACGGCCTCGTTGCCGTTGTCGCTGGCGACCGGCGCGCTGGCGATTGCCATCTTCTGTGCCGGCGCGGTGTCGGAGAACCTGGGCCGGCGCGGGCTGATGTTTGTCTCCATCGCGCTGGCCGCGGTGCTCAACCTGATCGCCGCCTTCCTGCCGCACTGGGGCGCGCTGGTGGCGGTGCGCACCTTGTCCGGCATTGCGCTGGGCGGGGTGCCGGCGGTGGCCATGGTCTATCTGGCCGAAGAGCTGCCGGCCAGCAAACTGGGCGCGGCCACCGGCCTGTACGTGGCCGGTAATGCGTTTGGCGGCATGAGCGGGCGCATCGTGATGAGCCTGCTCACCGACCACTACGACTGGCGTACAGCCCTTGCGGTGTTGAGCGTGTTCGACCTGCTGTGCGCGGTGGCGTTCGTGTGGCTGCTACCGCCCTCGCGTCACTTCGTGCGCCGGCACGGCGTCAACCTGCACTACCACCTGCGCGCCTGGGGCGGGCATCTGCGTAACCGCCAGTTGTTGTGGCTGTTCTCGATCCCGTTCCTGTTGATGGGCGTGTTCGTCAGCGTCTACAACTACGCCGGGTTTCGCCTGGGTGGCGCGGAATACGGCCTGAGCCAGAGCCAGATCGGCATGATCTTCAGCGCGTACGTGTTCGGCATCGTGTCTTCATCAGTGGCCGGTGCCGCCTCGGACCGCTTCGGCCGTGGCCCGGTGGTGCTGGCCGGCACGCTCACCGCCGCGGCCGGTGTGGCGTTGACGCTGGCGCATGCCTTGCCGGTGGTGATCGCCGGGGTGGTGTTGCTGACGATCGGGTTTTTCATTGCGCATTCGTCGGCCAGCGCCTGGGTGGGCCGGTTGGGCGGTGCGGCGCGTAGCCATGCAGCGTCGTTGTATCTGCTGGCCTACTACAGCGGTGCCAGCCTGGTCGGCGCGGTCAGCGGCTGGTTCTGGCAGCACGGCGGTTGGGGTGCGCTGGTGGCGTTCTGCGGCAGCTTGCTCGCCCTGGCCTTGCTGGCGGCGCAGGTGCTACGCCGCAGTGCGGACGACTCGCGCCCGTATGGGCGCTTTGCGCCACATCCGCCGCGCGGGGAATAAGCGCAGCGCTGTCTACGATCGCTAGACGGTTTGTCGGCGTGCTTGCGTGCGCTCCGCCGCAAGGTCGGCACTCACGTGCTTGCGGCCTGTGATTGCGCACGCGCGCGCACCGGTTACGCGCGCCATTGCATCCGCGCGCTGCGCGACGTGCCAACAACGGCAAGCGCGCGTGCCGTATCACGCGCGCACTGCTAGAACGCGCCTGCGTTACTTCATTTGCGCCGCAGGCAACGCCGGTGAGCGCGGCGCAGGCGCGCTGCCGGTGCTGGGGTCGTACTGCGGATGTGCCGGATCCATGCTGCGTGGCCTGCGTACGGAAACCGGCTGCAGCGCGCTTTCGCGCCAGGCGCGCACCAGCAGATCGCGCAGCATTGCCGCGCCGTCGCCGGCGGTGAGGTAGACCATCGCGCGGCCGTCGGTGCGGGAGGCATCGTCGAACGCACCGGCTTTTTCCAGGCGATACACCTGCTCGACGCGGCCGGTGCCAATGGCGAGAAAACCCAGCAACTGCTCGAACACATCGCCGTCCTGATGCGCCAATGCCGGCATGCGGGTCAGCAAGTCCTGCGGAGTGAGCGCGATCTTGTCGACGTAGTCGCTCTCGAACTTGCCGTGCACCTTCGGGTCGGTGCTGTAGCCGTGTGGATTGGGTCCCTGCCAGCCATCGTGGTGGATGCTGTCGTGCTGCGGCTGCGCGCCGTCACCGATGTAGTGCGCAAACCAGCTCACCAGGAACGCGCAGGTGCGCTCCAGTTCGCGCGTGTCCTCACCGGCAGCACGCAACGCGCGGATCTGGCGCATGGTGGCAACGATGCGTTCGTAGCCTTCGGTGGCTGCATACGGCAAGGTGCCGGCCCAGCGCACATTCATGCGCTCGGCGGCGGCCGGGTCGCGTTGTGCAAGGCGCCGCTGTTCGTCGTACAAGGCCAGCACGAACGCATAGCGCGAGCGCGGCGGGTTGGCCATGAATGCGAACTGCTCGCGGAACCAGCCGTGGTTGGGATCTTCTTCGATCTTGAGGAACGGCTCGCTTTCGCTGCGCCAGCCATCGGGCAGCACCGCACCATCGGCAATCACCTGCACATGGCGCTTGAGGAACACCGGCCCGTCGTCGGGCAGTGCCTGGATTGCCGCGGTATCGATCGCCGCGTGAGCGCGTTTTCCCCAGGCCAGCGCAGCCGTGGGGGCGAAGCTGGCCGTCAGCAGGACGGCCGCAGCAAGCAGGGAAGGCTTCATAAGGATCCTGGTCGGGCGCGCGCCGGGCAGGGCCACGGCGCACGCGAAAGCGGCGGTGGCCGGCGTGCTCAGAAGTGGTAGGTCACCACCAGCCGGGTGTTGCGCTCGTAGATCGGCCGCCCGTAGATGGGTTCGCGCGTGCCTTGCCCGGAGATGGTATCGGTGCGCGGGTTGCCTTCGGTCAGCGCAAAGGTGTTGGTGAGGTTGTCCACCGCCAGCTGCACATCCCACGGCCCGTTGCGCACCAGGATGTTGGCCGCCAGCGTGTGATAGGCGGCCAGTTCGGTGGTGTTTTCCAGGTCGGCGTAGCGCTTGCCCACGTAGGCGTAGCGCAGCGAGGTTTCCCAATCGAACGCGCCGGTGCTGAACAGCAGCGTGGGCCCGACGTTGCCATAGAGCTTGGGCTGGCGGTTGGGCATGTTGCCGTCCACATCGACCACCGCCACCGCGCCATTGGCGACCACTTCGGTCAGGTCGGAGACCTTGGTGTCGTTGTAGGTGACATTGGCATCCAGGCGCAGCCACTGCGCTTGCGTCCACACCGCGGCCACTTCCACGCCCGGGTTGGTGACGCTGCCACGGTAATCCTTGGACTCGGCTGCACCAGTCAACGGATTCACCGCGCTGGTGCCGATGTTGTACGGGTCGTACTTGGTGTAGAAGGCCGTGGCGAACACATCCAGCGTGGCGAAGTTGAGCTTGGTGCCCAGTTCGTACTGCTCGGCGGTGGGAATGTTGACGTTGCCTTCGTTGGCGCCCTCGCTGGGCGCTCGGTGCGCACGCGAGGCGCGGCCGTAAACACCGACAATCGGGGTGAGGTCGTAGTTGAATCCCGCCGTCCAGTTGGTCACGCCTACATCCAGCGCGGTCTGCGTGCGGGTGCCGTTGAACAGCCGTGCGGCATCGTCGGCCAGCGTTGCGGGCATGCCCAACGTGCCGGTGGTGCGGGCCATGGCCCAGGCGCGGTAGCGATAGCGCTCGTGGCGCACGCCGCCTTCCAGGCGCAGCTTGTCGGTCACCTGCCAGGTATCGGCGATGTAGGGCGCCAGCATGCTGGTGTAGGCCTTGCCCTGAGTGCGGTCGGCGCCGTAGATCACCACGCCGTCCTGGGTGACGCCGCCGACAATCGCACCGTTGGCGTCATAGCCGAGCAGGTCGATGCTGCGCGGGTTCTGGCGCATCTCAAAGAGGTAGCTTTGATAGCGCGAGTTGTAGGAGCGCGCGTAATAGGCGCCATACAGGCCCAGCGTGATGTCGTGGGTGTCGCCGCCCCAGTCGAAGCTGCGGTGCAGGCGCAGATCGTCGGCGATGGAATCGGCGCGCACATCCATCGCACGGTACTGGCCCTGGATCACCAGCCCGTCGGTGCTGGCCGGATCGAAGCGGCTGCCATCGTCGGTGTACACGTAGCCCAGCCGCGTCAGGCCCGGAAACGCTGCGCTCGCGGCTGCACGGCGGCTGTTCGCATAGGCGGTGGCATCCTGCGGCGCATTGCTGGAATACAGCGCGTCGAAGGTCATGTCCAGGCGATTGACCACCGCCTTGTTGGACAGGCTCCAGCCGTTGTCGAAGGCCAGGTCCAGGTTCGCACCCAGATGGTTGAATTTCATGTGGCGGCCATCGGAGAGATCGCGCGCCTCGCGTTGCGGCTGGCCATTGGCATCGCTGGAAATGAGCGTGGCGTGCTGCAGTTGCGGCGCACTCAAGGTGCCGGTGAAGCGGTCGATCAACGGGTCCAGCGACCGCGTGGTGTCGCGCGGGTCATACAGCGGGATCGGCATGTAGAACGCATTCTTGTCGTCCAGATGCTTGGCGGTGAAGGTGATCTTGCCGTGGTCCAGCGTGTGCGTGAGGTTCATGCGGAACTGGCCGCCCTCATCGGCAGGAAAGCCCACATCCCGGTAACCATCGTTGCGGCGCACGAAACCGCCGGCGGCCAGGTACCAGTCCTGCGCCAGCTTGCCCGACCAGTAGCCATCGAGCCGATACAGGCCGGTATCGCCCACGGTGGTGCGCACTGCGCCTTCGGGCGTGTCGCCGCCCTGGCGGGTGACGAAATTGACGATGGCTGCGGCATTGGAGGCGAAGATCGGCGAGGGCCCGCCGCGCACGGTCTCCACCGATTCGACCATCAAGTCCGGGCGCACCAGGCCTTCGGTCTTGTAGAAATAGCCGTTGTTGTCCGGATACGGGCTGATACCGTCTTCCTGGATCACCGCAAACGAGCCTTCATCGGGGATGCCGCGGATGCGGTACACGTTCTGCACTTCGCCGCCGGTGGATTCGGCGTAGATGCCCGGCATCGAACCGATCAGGCTGGTGAGGTTGAGCGGCGCCAGTTTGTCGATCTGTTCGGCGGTCATCGAGGTGATCGCATAGGACGCTTCGAACTGGCTCTGTGCCTGGCCGGCGCCGGTGACGATCATGCGGTCGAGCGAGAAGATGCCGTCGTCGCTCGTACGTGCCGGCGGTGAAGCGGTGGTCTGCTGCGCCAGCGCCGGGCCGGCAAGCGTGGAGGCAAGTGCGAGGGACAGGCAAAGACACAGCGGGGCGCGACGCAGTCCGGAGGCGATCCGGATGTCGGTGATTGGCATGGCGGGCATGGGCGAGCGGGGGAGCGCGTCACTTTCGCGATGTCTTATTGCAGATGCGTTGCGTGTGCGGCAGATCACGCAAAAAAGCCGGTGCAGTGCCTGGAACTGTGACGTGTGCAGACTTTACTTCGCTCTGTCATCTGCGCGTCCTGCGCTGGCGTTCGCATCGGCTGCGGCGTTGCACTTTGCATCAGTGATGGTGGCGTTCGCCAAGGCGAATTAAATGCGGTGCAGCGTGCAGGTGGGAGTGAACGCGCCAAGATCCAGCTTGCGCACGCCCAAGGCATTGGCCTGCAGCTTGAGCTCGGCGATCGCGAACAGATGCTTGACCGGGTGCCGCGCCTCACGCGCGCAGCGTGCAACCAGGAGACGAGCGCAACCGCGATGCAGGCAGATGCGCCTGTGCTTGGAATCGCACCGCGCACCCCGATTGAAAGGCCATCTCCCGTGGCGTCTTTGCATCGTGAATCGCTCTGCGTCATCTCCCGTCCCATGCACCTCGCCACTGCGCGCGTCCGTGGCAACGTGGGCATGAAGGATCGGCCTGCCAGGGTGCGCAACCAGCGCCTGCGCGCCGCGTGCAGCCCACTGCCGCGGCACCGGCCAGCACTCACCGCAGCGCCTGAACGTGTTGCACCGCTACAGGCACGCACGCGGGCGTTGTTGCACAGTGACCACACCATGACCGGAGTTGCAGGATGACTGTTGCGATCACGCAGGCCGGCCCGGCGCTGCAGGAGTTCATCGAGCGCCACCAGCGCTTGTTCGTGCTCAGCGGCGCGGGCTGCAGCACTGATTCGGGCATTCCCGATTACCGCGATCTGCAGGGCGGCTGGAAGCGCCCGCAACCGGTGACCTTCCAGGCGTTCATGGGCGAGCTGTCCACGCGCCAGCGCTATTGGGCGCGCAGCCTGGTGGGCTGGCCGCGCTTCGGCCTGGCGCGGCCCAACGCCACCCATCACGCCCTGGCCGCGTTGGAGGCGCGCGGGCAACTGGAGTTGCTGCTCACCCAGAACGTGGACCGCCTGCATCAGGCCGCCGGCAGCCAGGCGGTGATCGATCTGCACGGCCGGCTCGATGTGGTGCGTTGCATGGGCTGCGAACAACGCATGCCGCGCACCGAGTTCCAGTTGCTGCTGGAGCGCGACAACCCTGGTTGGGCCGACCTGGAGGCCGCCCAGGCGCCCGATGGCGATGCCGATCTGGACAACGTGGCCTTCGACAACTTCGTGGTGCCGGCCTGCCCGGCGTGCGGCGGCGTGCTCAAGCCGGATGTGGTGTTCTTCGGCGAGAACGTGCCGCGCGAGCGCGTGGAGCGCGCCTTTGCGCATCTGCAGGCCGCCGATGCGGTGCTGGTGGTGGGGTCTTCGTTGATGGTGTATTCCGGCTTCCGCTTCGTGCAGGCCGCCGCACGCGCCGGCCTGCCGATTGCCGCGCTCAACTTCGGACGCACCCGTGCCGACGACCTGCTCAGCCTGAAGGTGGAGCAATCCTGCGCGCAGGCGCTGGCGTTCCTGCAACAGCCGCCAGACCCCCTGCACACGGCCACCGCCAGGTACCACAGTGCGCGTTCGGCATGACGCAGTGATCCATCGCAGCGGTTGTGCCCACGCGCGTGGCGCAGTGCAATGGGCATCCCTACGTCGCGTGTGGATGTCGCCTTGAGCCAGTTGTTCACCCCCATCAATTTTGGTCCGCTTGCGCTCGCCAACCGCATTGTGATCGCGCCGATGTGCCAGTACTCCGCACAGGACGGCCGTGCCACCGACTGGCATCGCATCCACCTGGGCACGCTGTCGCAATCCGGTGCCGCGCTGTTGATCCTGGAAGCGGCCGCGGTGCAGCCGCAGGGCCGCATCTCCTACGCCGACCTGGGCCTGTACGACGACGCCACCGAACAGGCGCTGGGCGAAGTGCTGGCATCGGTACGGCGCTGGTCGCCGATGCCGATCGGCATCCAGCTGGCACATGCCGGGCGCAAGGCCTCCACCGATCTGCCGTGGAAGGGCGGCGAGGCGATCGCCCCGGACCACGCCAATGGCTGGCAGACCGTGTCCGCCTCGGCACTGCCGTTCCGCGATGGCCAACCGCTGCCGCAGGCTTTGGACGCCGCCGGCATCGATGCGGTGGTAGAGGCCTTTGTGACCGCGGCCAAGCGCGCCGAACGCCTGGGGCTGCAGCTGATCGAACTGCATGCCGCGCACGGGTACCTGATGCATCAGTTCCTGTCGCCGCTGAGCAACCAGCGCAGCGATGCATACGGCGGCTCGCTGGACAACCGCATGCGGCTGACGCTGCGCATCTTCGATGCGGTACGCGCGGCGGTGTCTGACCAGATGGCCATCGGCGTGCGCATCTCGGCCACCGACTGGGTGGATGGCGGCTGGGACCTGCCGCAGAGCATTGCGTTGTCCAAGGCGCTGGATGCGCGCGGCGCGCACTACATCCATGTCTCCAGTGGCGGGCTGGACCCGCGCCAGCAGATTCCGGTGCAGGCCAGCTACCAGATCCCGTTTGCCGAGGCGATCCGCGCGCAGGTGGACACGCCGGTGATCGGCGTGGGCCTGATCACCGAACCGCAGCAGGCCGAAGCGATCCTGCGCGATGGCCAGGCCGATGCGATCGCGCTGGCGCGCGGCATCCTCTACGACCCGCGCTGGCCATGGCACGCCGCCGCCGCGCTGGGCGCATCGGTCACCCCGGCGCCGCAGTACCAGCGCTGCGAACCGCGCGAAGCGCGTGGCGTGTTCGCCAGCTGACGCGCGCACAACCGACCATGGACCGATCATCTCGACCAAGCAGAGGGCATGCATGCCAATAGGATTTCTGGGGCTGGGCACGATGGGCCTGCCGATGGCGCACAACCTGCTGCGCGGCGGCTTTGAACTGACCGTATGGAACCGCTCGCCGGCACGTGCGCAGCCGCTGCGTGAGGCCGGTGCACACGTGGTGGAGCAGCCGCAGCAGGCCGCGCACGGCCCGCTGCTGTTTTCGATGCTGGCCGACGACGCCGCGGTGCGGCAGACGGTACTCGACGGCGGCGTGCTGGATGCGCTGCCGGCCGGCAGCGTGCACGTCAACATGGCCACCATCTCGGTGGCGCTGGCGCACGAGTTGACCGCACTGCATGCCGAGCGGGGCGTGGCCTACGTCGCCGCCCCGGTGCTTGGCCGCGTGGAGGTGGCCGAAGCGGGCAAGCTCAACATCCTGGCCGCGGGCGACGATGCCGCGCTTGCCCGCGTGCAGCCGATGTTCGATGTGCTGGGCCAGCAGACCTGGCAGATTGGCAGCGCGCCCGAGCAGGCCAACGCGGTGAAACTGGCCGCCAACTTCTGCCTGGCCAGTGCGATCGGCGCGATGGCCGAAGCCAGCGCGCTGGCGCGTGGGCATGGCGTGGATGCCACGCAGTTTTTGGGCATGCTCACCAGCACCTTGTTCGCTGCACCTGCGTATCAAGGCTATGGCAAGCTGATCATGCAGCGCCAGTACACGCCTGCCGGCTTCACTGCCACCCTGGGCCGCAAGGACGTGGATCTGGCGATCCAGGCCGGCGCAGCGCGACAGGTGCCGATGCCGCTGGGCGAGCTGCTGCGCAGCGGCCTGGATGAGGCAATTGCGCACGGCGATGGCAACGCCGACTGGGCCGTGCTGGCCGAGGTTTCCGCACGGCGTGCAGGGCAGGCGTAGCACCGCCAGCGCGTGTGACTGATGCAGTCGCGCGCGCTGTTCGCAGTGGCATCGTGTGCGAGCGGTGCCGTGCAGCACGGTGTGGCTACGACGGCACGCCGCTCAGGCACACGCGCTGCGCCAACCGCCTTCAACGACATGCGCATCAAGCGCCCGCGTTGCGCATCTTGCGGTGTGTCCCGCAGGCATAACGCCTGGTGCGACGTGGCTGGCTTGAGGCTTGGCAGGCAAGCGGCTAAGGTGCCTGCTCGTAACAAACGCCGCTCCAGGGAGGATGCGATGCGACACCCCAACATCAGGCCCGGTTCGACCGTGCACACCACGCGCGCATCGGCCCACGCCGGTGGTGGCGCACGATGACCAACGCACCGGTCATCCATCAGGGCCCGGTCGGCCCGGACCATCCCGAACATCCGGACCATCACCTGTTCTCACAGATCCAGGAAGCGGTGAGCGTGCTGGACACCGAACTGGGTAAACCCACCGACGAGGCCAGCATGCGCATGGCCGCGCGGCTGCTGCCGCTGGCCAAGCAGCATGGCTTCGACCAGGTGGATCTGGTGGTGCTCAGCCGCCATCTCGGCGAGGTAGGCGAGAACGTGTTCCTGGTGCGTGGCGCCCTGGACGACCCAGCGCATCTGCGCGCCCACATCACTACCCAGGAAGCGATGGAGACCTCGGTCGACGCCTCGCTTGCGCAGCTGGATGAAATCAACCGGCGGCTGATGCTGCGCCTGCCGCCGCGCTGATCCTCATCGTCAGTGGCATGCGCACCGCGTTCTGCGATGCATGCCACCAGCGCAACACCTGCGATGCGTTGGTCAGCGGATCTGCATGCATGGCGAGCACAGTGCCACGGTGCAGAGCTGCAGTGCGGCTGGCCCAACGGTTGCACTGCGGCGCAATGTAAAAGTTACCGACGCAAGCACTGCGCCAGCGGTGTCATCCATTGGCTATCATCTCGCCGATGCGCTCTGACTACATCCTCACCCTGTCCTGCCCCGACCGTACCGGCATCGTCTATCGCGTGACCGGGCTGTTGTTCGATCTTGCCTGCAATATTCTCGACGCCCAGCAATTTGGCGACGACGAGAGCGGGCGGTTTTTCCTGCGCGTGCATTTCGACAAGCCGCCGCGAACCGACATTGCGCAGCTGGAGCAACAGTTCTCACAGCTGGCCGCCAGTTTTGAAATGACCTGGCAGCTGCACGATGCGCGCCGCCGCGCGCGGCTGCTGGTGCTGGTGAGCAAGCAGGGCCACTGCCTCAACGATTTGCTGTTCCGCATGCATAGCCGGCAATTGCCGGTGGATATCGTGGCGGTGGTCTCCAACCACACCGACTTCGCACCGCTGGCGGCGTCCTACGGCATCGCCTTCCACCACTTGCCGGTGAGCGCAGATACGCGCGCCGAACAGGAAACGCAGCTGCTCGCGCTGGTCGAGCGCCTACAGGTGGACCTGGTGGTGCTGGCGCGCTACATGCAGATCCTTTCGCCTGCACTGTGCCGCGCATTGGCCGGGCGTGCGATCAACATCCACCACAGCTTCCTGCCCAGTTTCAAGGGTGCCCAGCCGTATCACCAGGCGCACGCGCGCGGGGTCAAGATCATCGGCGCCACCGCGCACTACGTCACCGAAGACCTGGACGAAGGCCCGATCATCGAACAGGACGTCGCCCGCGTGGACCACGCCATGACCCCGCGCGACCTGGTGCGCCTGGGCAGCGACACCGAGTCGCTGGTGCTGGCGCGCGCGGTACGCCGCCATGTCGAACACCGCATCGTGCTCAACGGGCACCGCACGGTGGTGTTCCGCTAGGGGAGCACTGCAAGCTCGCAGCTGCAGCTGTCTCTCACCGCAGCTGCAGGCGCATCACCGCGCGCGCGGGCCTGACGGCATTGGGTGCCGTTACACAGCATCTAACGAGGTTGCAGTGCGCACGCGGGCGTACTGCGATGGTGGGCTGCCAGTGTGGCGAGTGAAGGCAACGCTGAAACTACTGGCCGAGCCATAGCCCACCCGCTGCGCCGCCTGCGCCACGCCAAGCCCCTGTTCTGACAGCAGCGTCTTTGCCAGCGCCATACGCCATGCCAGCAGATACTCCATTGGCGTCACACCCATCGCACGGTTGAAGCGCGTAAAGAACGATGATCTCGATAGCGCCGCTTCCTTGGCCAATGCGTCGATCGTCCAGGCATGCGCCGGTGCGCCGTGCAGGGCGCGCAGCGCCGCTGCCAGGCGTGCATCGGATAACGCCCGCACCAGTCCTGGCGTGGTGTCGCTCGCCGTCAGCGAGCGTAATGCTTCGATCAACAGCACCTCCAACAGTCGTGCAAGCACCACCGCACGGGCGGGCCGGTTTGTGCGCGCCTCCTCACCAACCAGATTCACCAGCATGGTGAGCCGAGGCTCACCGCGCACATGCACCAGCCGGGGCAGCAGCGACACCAGCAGCGCCGCATCCGGCGAGCCGAAGCTGCAATGCCCAATCACGATGCGAACATCCGCCGGGCCGTCCTGCGCGCCGATGCGGAAGCTGCCATCGTCCATCTGGGTCGGCACGGTGTGGGCTTGCCCGGTCGACGCCTGCGCGCTGGAGAGCGTGACAGCAAGCATGGCGGGTGCCAGCACAAAGTCGCCTGCTTCCAGCACATGCGCCTGGCCATCTTCAAGCGCCAGCCGGCACTTTCCCTCGATCACCGCGCAGTAAAACGGGCCGGGCGCATCGGAGCGGTACGCCGACCACACACCAGCGCCAAGGACAAGTTTGGAGAACCCTGGTGCCGGCCTCAGCAGAAGGACGACCTCAGCAAGCGGGTCGAGCACATTGGACTCTCGCTAATGGATTAAGCACTTTAGAAGATCGAAAGTGCGACCTGGGCAGCCTAACGTAGATCCCTCACACCGTCACCGAGGGCGCCTCATGCAAACCGTACTCATCACCGGCTGTTCGTCGGGCTTTGGCCTGGCAACCGCACATTACTTTCTCGAACGCGACTGGAACGTGGTTGCCACCATGCGCACTCCACGTGAGGACCTGTTTCCTGCATCGCCAAGGTTGAAGGTGCTGCAGCTCGACGTCACTGACCCCGCGAGCATCCAGGCCGCGATTGCGGCGGCCGGCACGGTGAACACGCTCGTCAACAACGCAGGCTTCGGTGCGCCCGCACCGCTGGAACTGGCAAGCCTGCAGGCGGTACGCGACCTGTTCGAAACCAACACCTTTGGCACGCTGGCTGTTACGCAGGCGGTCTTGCCGCAGATGCGCGCGCGCCGCGCCGGGGTGATCGTCAATGTGTCGTCGAGCGCAACGCTCAAGCCACTTCCGCTGATCGGCGCCTACCGTGCAGCGAAGGCGGCGGTGAATGCGCTGAGCGAATCGCTGGCCGCCGAGCTGGAGGCGTTCGGTATCCGCGTGCGGGTCGTCTCGCCGGGCTCGTGCGGGGAGACGGACTTTCGTGCCACCGCCCGCGCGGGTCTACGCGGCGCTGATGACGAGATCTATGGTGCGTTTATGCAACAGACGCTGGCGCGCATGAGCGCATCCGCTGGCCCCGGAACGCAGTCGATCGACGTCGCGCGGGCCATCTGGCGCGCAGCCACCGACCCGGCTGCGCCGATGTTTATTCCTGCAGGCGCAGATGCAGAACTGTGGGCTGCCGAAGCTGCCGAGCGTGGCTAATAAATCTTTTGTACGTCATGCGAAAACCAAACGCTGAGTCGGCCTAGCGCGGTGCCTAACTGATCGCGCGACGCGCCTAGAATCCAGTTATGGAGGCTCGGTGGCGGCATCCATGCAACCACATGGTCCCGCAATCGGCGAGGGCACCGCACCAGAAAGGTGGTCCGCAGCGAGGTAACCAGCAGGACATCGCGCTAGTTACATTGGCCTGCCGATGTGGGTCACAACTACACGAGAGCCAGCGAATCAGAAGAATGGCGTGCGCTTCTAGCACCATGCGCACCGACACCCGCGACTGGTCCTTGCCCGCTCACCGTCGCGGGACCTTATGCGGCATGGATGCCGCGTAAGAGCTTACAAGGACGTACTTGCAGCGTGTCCCGCGATGGTGAGCGGGCAAGGGCCCTGCAGCAAACCCGCAGATCATTCGCTCTAAAAAACCGACTAACCCACACCGTTCAATCACCTCTCAAGGCAACCAAGAGCGGTGAACGCAGGCGTTGCTTGGGCCTCGCCTAAGCAAGGAAAACTGCCTGCAAGTAAAGCGCTACGTGGTCCCACACATGTTGCGATGGCCGACGCAAACGCCGGCCATCGCAGTGCACACCGCTAAACCCGCATCACTTCGCCGCGTTGGCGTTCATCACCGCGTTGCGGCTGGCGTCCAGGTATTGCGCCGGGTCGCGCATGCCGGTGGTGTGGCATTGCCCGGTGGTGTGCCCCCTGTTTACGCCGCCCGGCAGCTGCGCATTGGCCTGCTCCACGGTGCCGTCTTCGGGGTCGTTCAAGACCAGGTCCGAGGCGGCGTTGCAGTAGTCGTTGGTGTACCAGTTGGTCTTGGCGAACGAGGTTGTGTAGTAGTTGACCTTGGCGCGTGCATCGGCGGGAATGCCGGCCAGCCAGGCCTTGGCGCCGTCGTAGGTGAGGTCGGTGTTGCTGCCGCACCCGACGCCGAACCACGAACCCACCGCAGCCAGAATGCCGGACAGGTTGGTGCCCTGGTACGGCGTGCCTACCGACTGCATCACGCGCCCACCGGTGGCGTTATCCAGCCCGCTCCAGTAGTAGGTGTATAGATGCAGCGCGGCCATGCCGCCCTGGCTGTGCGCCACCGTGGCGAACGAGGACCACTGGCTGGCGAACTGCGCCAAGCGCTGTGCGAATTGATCGTTGCTGCGGTTCTGCTTGGCATCGATAAACGACGACGCGTTGCTGAACTGCGCTTCCGGCCACACGCCGTTGGAGCAGTACCCATGCACCAGCACCAGCCGCGATCCAGCGGCCTGCGGTTGCGCCCGTGCACTGGCAGTGGCCAGCGTGCGCGGGCGTGGCCCCATGCGCATGCTTTCGTCGATGCCGGCCGTGGTGCGCGCAATGCTCGCCCGGCGCAGTGCAGGTAATTGCAGCGGCAGCGTGTCGGCCTGTGCCAACGGGATGTAATGGTCCGGGTCTTCGATGCGCAGGCCGCGCAGCGTGAACGGTGCGCGCGCACCGGCACGCGCCACCCAGCGCTCGTCCAGGCTCAACGGCAGCTGGCCTTGCTGCGGCGTGAGCATGCCGCCGATCCAGGCCACCGGAATCTGCTTGCCCTTGGCGTCGGTGCCCCACACCTGACCGAACACGCGGTAATGCGTGGGCGCCTGCCCGCGCGCGGCGATCGGCAGCCCGATACTCAGGCGCGTGCCGTCCGCCGCGCGCGCGCTGAGCGCGGTGCCGAGCAGGCGCACAGAAGTGTCCAGCACGGGTAACACGTGCTCGCTGGTGCGCACGAACGGCTGCCCGGCCTGGTCGCGGCCATGCACGATCACTTGTGCGACCCAGGTGCCGGCACTGGTCGGCTGAAAGCTGCCGCCATACACGCCATCGCCGGCAGCGCCGTCGTCGTGCTTGCCGTCATCGGCCATCGCAAACGTGCGTGCCGTGCCCTGTGGATCGAGCACGCGCAGGCTGGCCTGATCGATCTGCCCGGCCTGGCCGGCCAATAAGCTCGCGCCTTGTGCATCGCTGCCGCTGAGCAGCGCATTGAGCGTCAGCGACTGGCCCACCTGCTGGTGGCGATGCCGTGGATAGGAGGCCAGCTGCGTGCGCGGGTCGCCTTCCATCAACACATAGCCACGTTGCGCCGTGGGCGAGGCCGATTGCAGCGTCAGCGACCACACACCGTTCTGTGCTGCGTCCACTGCATAGCGCATGCCGCTGGTGCCGCTGTCGACACTGCCGAGCTGTGTGCGTTGTGCTTGCAGTTGCGGCGCTGCTGCGGCGCGCGCGCCGGCAACGCGCGGTGCGGCCACGGCCGCGTCCCACTGCTGGTCACCGGCCAGCACCATAAAACGCAGGTGGCCGTTTTCCACCGGCAGGCTGCCCTGCCAGCGTGCACTGGCACCGGCCGGTGCAAGCTCCACCGGCAGTAATGCGCTTTTCGAAAGGATGGCCGATTCCGCCGGATCGGGCGCGCGCATCTGCGCGAACTCTTCTGGCGGGCCGGCCAATTGTTTGGGCTGTAGCTCGGCCGCGCCCAGGGGCGCGGCGATGAGCGAGAGGGCGCACGACAACGACAACAGCGACGGCGTATGCATGGCAACAGCGCTCCTTGGAGTTGCAAAGTGATGCGCTGCGATCGAACACAGCGGCATCGGATGCAGCGCCCCCTCGCTGCGACTCGGAGTCGGTTATACCCCGCATGCATGACAGCTCTGCTGTGCGCTGCAACACCTCACGCGCAACAAACAACCCTGCAGAAATAAAAAGTACAGAGTGTGATCCACGTCGTGGACGTGCCGATTCTTCGCACCTGCAAGCCGCAGAAAACCAGAGGTCTGCGGTTGATGGCGAACCCCGAAACTTGGCGGGTGTCAGTCCGCCAGGGGACGCGCGCTGCGGTGGCGGTACTGCTCAACCCACGCGACAGACTGTGCGATTCCGCCGAATGGATAGAAGTGCAGGCTGACATCTCCACGCGCTTCGCTGAGGCCGGCGGTGAGGCGATCCACAAAGCGATCCGGCCCCGCAGTCCCGAACAGCTTGCCGAGCGAGATGCCGTACTTGGAGAGCATCGATGCGCATGCGCCAACACCGCACCGTGCGGCATAGCGTGCGAGCACTGCGACGCCCGCAGGACCTGGCACGCCCACACGCACGGGATGGGCAATGCCACGCGCGCGCAGCGCCTCCAACCACGTCAGCACAGTGTCGGCATCGAACGCGAATTGGGTGACGATCAGCGGCGCCATGCCGCGCTCGGCGATGCTGCGGCACTTGCGTTCAAGCACATCCCACTGCGCGCTTGCAGGCATGCTCGGATGGCCTTCCGGATGTCCTGCCACGCCGATGGCCTTGATGCCCGAGCGCTCAAACACGCCTGTCTCGATCAGCGACACGCTATCGGAAAACGGCCCAACCGCAGACGGCGCATCACCCGCAATCACCAGGCAGCGTTCAACGCCGGCCTCATCGACGGCGCGCCGGACGAATGCCTGTAGCGCGTCCAGCGAGGCGATGCGGCGCGCGGACAGGTGCGGCATGGGCGCGAAGCCGAGGGCGCGCACCCTCTGTGCGGCGGCCAGTCGCGCCTCGTCGTTCTGGCTGGGCAGGTAGGGAATGAACATGCTTGAGCCACGCATGATCTGCGGCGCTGCTGCAGTCAGCGCCGCCATGTCGTGTGCGCCGACCTCCAACGAATAAGCATCGGTGATGGTGGCGGCGCGGCTAGGTGGATCCGGGGACATCAAAGGCGGCGCCGTCCTGTGGTGGTGAGTGGTTGGCTCGCGCACATCAGCGTTGATCGTGCGGGAGGGCAGCCATGCAACACGCGCGCCTGGGCGGTGGTGTCCATCAGTGGAGTCACGGCGCAGTGGCGCTGCCATTGCCAGGCTGGCGCGCCAGTTCGATAAAGGCGCGCAGGTAATCGATGGCGATATCTGCCTCGCGCGCCCCCAGAAAAATTTGCTTGGCGATGCCGCGTGCACCCAGCCGAACCGGCACCACGTCCATCCTGGCGGCATATTCCTCCACCAGCCAGCGCGGCATCGCGGCCACGCCGCGGCCACTGGCCACCATCTGCATCATGATGTCGGTGGTTTCGATGGCCTTGTGGCGCCTGGGCGTGACACCGGCCGGCAGCAGGAACTGGCTATAGATATCCAGCCGCTCCAGGTCCACCGGATAGCTGATGAGCACCTCGCGTGTCAGCTGCGGCGGCGTGACGTAGGCCGCCGACGCCAGCGCATGACCGCTGGCCACCACAAGCACCTGCTCGTAGTCGAACACCGGCTCGAACGTCAGCCCTGGCTTGTACAGCGGGTCGGGTGTGACCAACAGATCGATCTCGTAGCCGAACAGGGCGCCAATGCCGCCGAACTGGAACTTTTGTTTGACGTCTACATCCACATCCGGCCACGTGGCCAGATAGGGCGCCACCAGTTTGAGCAGCCACTGGTAGCAGGGATGGCATTCCATGCCGATGCGCAGCGCACCGCGTTCGCCCTGCGCGAACTGCCCCAGGCGCTCTTCGGCCAGATCCAGCTGCGGCAGCACCCGGTTGGCCACCGCCAGCAAATATTGGCCAGCCTGGGTCAGCCGCAAGCTGCGCCCTTCGCGCAGCCAGACATCGGTGCCCAGCTGCTGCTCCAGCTTTTTCATGCTGTGGCTCAGCGCCGACTGGGTCAGGTTCAACACGCCTGCGGCGGCCGTCAGCGAGCCCTGCTGCTCGACCTGCTGGACGATGGAGAGGTGGATGCGCTCAAGCATTCAGATGATCCGAATTCATGGATTGTTGAAATAACACCATTTTACTTCATCGAATGCGAGCCCTAGCATCGGAGTTCGTCGTTTTAAGGCCATCTGCATGACTGTCAACGTGCCACATCCACTCCGCATCGTTGCGGTGTCCGGCGGGATGCAACGCCCCTCCAAGGCGGCCGCCCTGGCCGAGCACCTGCTGGCATTGATCGCCGCGCAGGTGCCATGCGAGCAGCATCTGGTGGAACTCGGAGCATTGGCACCGCAGTTCGCGGGTGCACTCTGGCGTTCCCAGCTGCCCGCCACGGTGGAGCAGGAACTGGTCGCGGTGGAGCAGGCCGACGTGCTGGTGGTGACCACACCGGTGTATCGCGGCTCCTTCACCGGGCTGTTCAAGCACTTCTTCGACTTCGTCCATCAAGATGCCTTGATCGACACACCGGTCCTGTTGGCGGCCACCGGGGGCAGCGAGCGGCATGCGTTGGTGATCGACCACCAGCTGCGGCCGCTCTTCAGTTTCTTCCAGGCACGCACGTTGCCGCTGGGCGTCTACGCAACCGATCGGGATTTTCTGGACTACCGCGTGCACAACGAGGCCCTGGCCGAACGCGCCAGGCTGGCGGTGCAGCGGGCATTGCCGCTGATCGCAGTGACGTGGCAGGCCAGCGCTACCGCCGCAGCAAACGTGGCTGCGGCCTGAGGGCTATCACGCCCACGGGCGCTTTGCGTGCCACCACGCCGCTCGCGGGCCACCGGGTCCGTTGGCGAATTGCTTGCCGATCCGGTGTCCCAGCTCCATCCAGCCAGCATCAACCGCTGCGCTGAAAACGGCGTTTCGTATTGATTTCGAGAACAAGGCGTCAGTGTGCAATGACTCAAGAATTGACCTTCAGCATCAAGAGCCTCCGCTTCGATGAGGACTACCGTCCCGCGGCCAATACACGCAACACGACGAACTTTGCCAACCTGGCCAGAGGGCAGCGGCGTCAGGAGAATTTGCGCAACACGCTGGCGATGATCAACAACCGCTTCAACGACCTGGCGCATTGGGATAACCCCACGCGTGACCGCTACGCTGTCGAACTCGACATCATCTCTGTCGAGATGAAGATCGGCGAGCGCGACACAGGCGATGCATTCCCGTTGATCGAGATATTACAGCCCAGCATCCTCGATCAAACAACCGGCGCGCGTATCGATGGCATCGCAGGGAATAATTTTTCCTCCTATGTGCGCGACTACGATTTCAGCGTGCTGCTGCCGGCGCACAATCAGGACACATCCAGCTTCAGCCTGCCGGAGGGGTTCGGTAGCCTGCATGGCACGCTGTTCAAGCAGTTCGTGAACTCGGATGCCTACACGGCGCGGTTCGCCAAGCCGCCGGTCATCTGCATCAGCGTCTCCAGCAGCAAGGTCTATCACCGCACCGGAAACCGGCACCCCATCCTGGGCGTTGAATACAGGCAGGACGCATTTTCGTTGACAGATCAATACTTCGAAAAAATGGGCCTGCAGGTGCGCTATTTCATGCCGCCGAACAGTGTCGCCCCATTGGCGTTTTACTTCCTCGGCGACCTGCTGAACGACTACACCAATCTGGAGCTGATCGGCACCATCAGCACCATGGAAACGTTCCAGAAGATCTACCGGCCCGAAATCTACAACGCCAATTCCGCCGCGGGAACCATCTACCAGCCGAGCCTGAAGCATCAGGATTACTCCGCCACCCAGATCGTCTACGACCGGCAAGAGCGCAGCCAGCTCGCGGTGACGCAGGGCAAATTCACCCAGGAGCATTTCATCAAGCCCTACGGGAACATTCTTGAGCAGTGGGCCTCCAGCCACGCTTTCTCGTCAACACCAACGCAAGACATTGCCCATCATGAATAAGCTGCTCCCCACCTCCACCGCCGGTAGTTTGCCCAAGCCGTCCTGGCTCGCGCAGCCCGAGAAACTCTGGTCGCCCTGGAAGCTGCAGGACGAGGAGCTGACCGAAGGCAAGCAGGACGCGCTGCGCCTGTCGTTGCAGGAACAGCAGCACGCCGGGATCGATATCGTCAGCGACGGCGAACAAACCCGCCAACATTTCGTCACCACCTTCATCGAACACCTCAGCGGCGTCGATTTCGAAAAGCGCGAGACCGTACGCATTCGCAATCGCTATGACGCCAGCGTCCCGACCGTTGTTGGCGCGGTGAGCCGGCCCAAGCCCGTCTTCGTGGACGATGCCAAGTTCTTGCGCCAGCAAACCCGGCAGCCGATCAAATGGGCGCTGCCCGGCCCCATGACGATGATCGACACGCTCTTTGATGCGCACTACAAAAGCCGCGAAAAGCTGGCCTGGGAATTTGCAAAGATCCTCAATCAGGAAGTCAAAGAACTCGAAGCGGCCGGCGTGGATATCATCCAGTTCGACGAGCCGGCCTTCAATGTCTTCTTCGATGAAGTCAACGACTGGGGCGTTGCCACGCTTGAACGCGCGATCGAAGGGCTCACCTGCGAGACCGCCGTCCACATCTGCTATGGCTACGGCATCAAGGCCAATACCGATTGGAAGCAGACCCTGGGCTCGGAGTGGCGTCAGTACGAAGAGTCGTTCCCCAAGCTGCAGGCATCCACGATCGACATCGTCTCGCTGGAGTGCCACAACTCGCATGTGCCGATCGATCTGATCGAACTGGTGCGCGGCAAGAAGGTGATGGTCGGCGCCATCGACGTGGCAAGCAATACGATCGAAACACCGCAAGAGGTGGCCGACACGCTGCGCAAGGCGCTGCGGTTTGTGGATGCCGACAAGCTCTACCCGTCCACCAACTGCGGCATGGCGCCGCTCGCCCGGCACGTCGCACGCGGCAAACTCAGTGCCCTCAGTGCGGGTGCAGACATCATTCGTGGTGAATTGTCAGCTCAGTAGCGCGCTGGTGCTTGTGTAGATCGCCTGGCGAAGGAGGTGAGGGCGGCGCGTTCCGTATGGCCTTCAGCCCGGTGAGGCCGCCGCCGCTGCGGTTCGTTTGAGCAGGCGCCAATAACAGGCGGTGAGCAGCGGCACCAGCAAAGCGGTGACGATCACCGCGCTGGCCACCAATGCGGTGGCGGCCGGTGCGGCCGCTGCGAACTGCGGCGCCATCGCTGCGATCAATGCTGGTGTGGCCACCGCCGCACCCGCAGTGCTGGAGGCGGCCAGACCGGCGGTGCCATTGCCGCCGCCGATCAGGCGGTCGGCCAGGATCAGCGGCACGCCGGTGATGACCACCACTGCCATGCCCAGCAGCACGCCATGCACGCCGGTGGTGGCGATCGTGGTCAGGTCCAGCGTGTTGCCGAGTGCGAAGCCGAAGAACGGCACCAGTGTGTGCGTGGCTTGCGCGAAGAACTGCCGTAGCTCCGCGTCGAGATTCCCAAGCGCAAGGCCTGCCAGCAACGGCAGTACGGCACCGAGGAACAGACGCGGCTCGAACGAGGCGGCACCGCTGGCGCCCAGGATCAGCATGGTCACCAAGGGGCCCGATTCCAGCGACATCAGCACCACCGCACCGGCTTCCTCGCGGCTGCCGTATTGCTGCATCAACGCGGCATACAAGCCGCCGTTGGTCATGTCCATGGCCGCCACCAACGCTAGCACCGACAATCCTGCCAGCGGGCCGCTGGGCAGGCCGGCGGGCGGCAGCAGCGGTTGACACAGCACCGCCACCAGCCATGCCACGCCGATCTTGGTCAGCACCAGCGTGCCGGACTTGCGCAGGACCTGACCGGTGGCACGTAACTGGATGGTCGCGCCCATGCAAAAGAACCACACCGCCAGAATCGGGATGGTGCCGCTGATCAAGCCGTTGCTGAAGCTTCCCAAGGTGGTGCCGGCAGTTGGCCACAACGTGTGGCAGAGCGCCCCCAGTAACAGCGGGACCAGCATCATGCCGCCAGGCAGTCGCTCAAGTGTGGCTTTGATGCGCATACAACCCTCGGGGACCAGCAGCCATGCGCGCATGTGTGGTCTGCACATGCGTCAATCGGCCATGACAACAGCATGCGGCGTCACCCGGCGTGGAACCTGCGCGCGGCGCGAACCGATGCGGCCGCGTGCGAACGGGGTGCATGCCGGCCTGCCGACACAGCGCCGATGCTGAACCTTCTCTCGTCGCTGCGGGCTGCCCAATTGTCTGCGCTGCGTGGCCTCGCTACAGTTGCGAGGTCGAAAGAGCGCAGGCCGGATGGTAGCCCGGTCATCCATCCGATCCGGGTGGCAAGCTCTCCCGCTGAGGGTATCCGCGACACCGAGACCGGCCTTGCCGGAACGAGGTGTGCCCGGTGATCTCTCACGACCCATCATCGGCGCGCCTCCACTGACCCTGGAAGGATATTGCGCATGAATCTCACCTCAAACACCATCTTGATCACCGGCGGTGCCACCGGCATCGGCTTTGCGCTCGCACGTGCGCTGGTGGTGCAGGGCAACACCGTCATCATCTGTGGGCGTAGCGCCGCTGCGTTACGCCAGGCCAAGGACACGCTGCCGGCGCTGATCACCCAGGTCTGCGATATCACCGACACCGCAAGTCGTCGTGCACTGGTGGATTGGTTGCGGGCAGACCATCCACATTGCAACGTGTTGATCAACAATGCCGGTGTGCAGCAGCATCGTGATTTCACCGGCACCGATGCTGTGGCCAATCTCGATCAGGAGATCGCCATCAACCTGGCCGCGCCGATCTATCTGAGTGCCGAGCTGCTGCCGTTGCTGCAGCAGCAACAGCATGCGGCCATCATCAACATCACCTCGGGGCTGGCGTTCTCGCCGATGGCCGATGTGCCGGTGTACTGCGCCACCAAGGCGGCGCTGCACTCCTTCACCCTGAGTCTGCGTCACCAGTTGAAAGGCAGTGCCGTCCGCGTGATCGAGATCGCCCCGCCAATCGTCGATACCGGGCTGGGTGGCGGGACGCGCAGTGCAGGCACGGCAACACGCAACATGATGTCTGCCGAGCAGTTTGCCGCCGAGGCGATCACCCAACTTGAAGACGGCAAGGACGAGGTGCTGATCGGGATCTCGGCCGACACCCGTCGTTTGGGTGAAGCCCTGTTCGCGCGGATGAATCACCGCTAGGGTGTTGGGCAACGTCGCTGGTGGTGGTTGCGTGGTGCAACCACCACCAGCGGCTCTCGGCTGCGGTAACGATCGGTGTAGCCGCTGAATGTCAGGCGCTCAGCAATCGCCCTGCTTGCAGGGATGGCGATCGCTGGCGCGCCACTGCTTCACCAGCTGGCGGCGATTGCGCTGATACTGCTCCTGCAGATAATCGATCGTGCCAATGGCCTCTGCGCGGAAGATGCGGAAATCGCCGCATGCTTCGCACCACGCGGCAATCTTCCACCGCGCGTCGACCAGGCCCAGCATGATCGGCCAGATCGTGCGTTCCGACACCACGCCAGCCGTGCTCGTGTACCCGATTCGCAGCTTGCGTTGTGCATGCAGAGCTTTGCGGATCTTGCCAAGGTCCACGATGGACTCCGGTTGGTGTCCCCGGCTGATATACAGCGCACTGTCGTCCAGCGCCGGGCGCATCTCCTGCGGGATCACGCCGTCGAGTTTTGCCAGCGCATTCTGCACCGCCTGGGTCATCGCCTCATCGCTCTGGCGGCTGACCCACTGCGCGCCGGTGACCAGCGCGCGGAGTTCTTCCTCGGTGAAGGCGAGAGGCGGGAGCACAAAGCCCGGCCTCAGGATGTATCCCACACCCGCCTCTCCCTCGATATCGGCACCCGTCGCCTGCAAGGTCGCAATGTCGCGCCGGATTGTGCGCAGCGACACGCCGAGTTCTTGCGCAAGCGTGCGACCGGACACCGTTCCGCGGTGTCGACGCAACACTTGCAACAGATCGAACAGGCGCTGGCTACGCGACATGTCAGTCCATCCTGACCAAGCCCTTGCCCGGGCGTCTTTGGCCAGATTCAAGGGCATTCATCAAGCCGATGGCACCGTCCAGCGGAACGATTTCGCCGATGGGCAGGCCGAAGGTGCCGGCCGCCGCCGCGTTGGCGAGGTGGGTCAGGATGGCGGCGGAGGGTTTGCAGAACACCAGCTTGAAGCGGCGGTCCACCACGGCGCGGACGAACTTCCCTAGGTCCGGTTCCAGATCCAGCACACTGCCGCGCTTGTCGCGCAGCAGCGCCAACCCTGCAGCTGCCTTCATGACGGCCGAGGTGTCGAAGATCACATCGAAGCGCTTACGGATGTCTTGCAGTCGGGTCACCCTGTAATCGTAGACCTGTTTCAGGCCCAGCGATCTGGCCCGTTCCATCGAGCCTGCGCTACAACTCCCGGACACGGTTGCACCCAATCGCTGCGCCAGCTGCACCGCCGCTTCGCCGACCGCGCCGGCGCAGCCGTTAACGAACACATGCTGGCCTTTTTTCAGGCCAGCCTTGTCGACCAGACCATTCCACGCGGTGACCCCCGGCGTGCCCAGGCTGGCGGCGTTTTCGTAGGAAACGTTGTCGGGCTTCTTGACCAGGTTCTCTTCGGTGGTAATCACCGCCTCGGCCAATGCGCCGCACTCCTTGAAGCGTGCCAGTCCGAAGACGGCGTCGCCCGGCTTGAAGCGGGTGACGCCTTCGCCCACCGCGAGCACCACGCCCGACAGATCCATGCCCATCGCACGCGGAAACTGCCGGCCGGTCACGATCTTCATGACGCCATTGCGCATCTTCCAGTCGACCGGATTGATCGCGGCGTATTTCACCTTCACCGCGACCTGGCCCTTTGCCGGCGCAGCAAGCGTGAAGTCGGCCAGCTGCATGACATCCTGGCCACCGTAGCGGTTGTATTGAAGGCGCTTCATGGGCGCGATGCTCCGGTGGCAGCGGCACCTGCGGATGTGGCCTTGCAGGCAAGATGTGCGCGCAGTTGGGCGACTGGACTGCCTGGATGGGCGGTAGGGTCGGTTCGGCGAGCGGCGAAAGGTCCGCCGGCGCGATAGCGCGCGTGCGTAGGCGAGGGCATCAGGGTGGGCGCGTGGACATCGCGCGCGCATGACGCTGCGGGGTCGGTCGGGTGGGAGCGGGTGAAGATGGTCACCAGGACATTCCTCGGAGTGGGCGCCCAGTGTAGAAAGCCGTAGTGACAGATTCTGGCACCATGCTTTCATCAGGCCTTCAATGCGCAACAGGCGTAGCCGGCACCGCGTGACATCGCCGCATACCCGCGCGAACCTGACGTCACCATTCGCTCGATCAAACAGCCGCGCACCGCAAGCCATCGCTTCATGGATGCACGCGACTGCCATTCCCGCTCCCTCGTATGCGCTGTCGCAGTGCCGGCTGGGTGCTGAAAGCAGGCGGTGCCCGGCACCCCACGCCTACCGCTCGTCGGACAGCCGCCGGTGCGGCGTCCGTCGCTGCCGATCTTATGTATGATGACCATCATGAAAAAGACCTCGCCACGCTCCCGCGCATCGTCAGGCCGCAAGGCCGACAGCCATGCGCGCATTGTCGAGGTCGCTGCACGTGCCATCCGCCGGACCGGCTACGACGGCACCGGCGTGGCCGACATCATGAAAGAGGCGGGGCTGACCCACGGCGGTTTCTACGCGCACTTTGCCTCGCGCGATGCATTGTTGGCCGAGGCCGCGGACCATGCCGGTGCGCAGACCGTGGCGACCTCGGCACAAATTGTTTCGTCCGTGCCACCGGAGCAGGCAGCCGTGGCGCTGATGCAGGCGTACCTCTCCGATGGACACTTGAATAACCTCGAATCCGGCTGCCCGATCGCTGCGCTGGGTTCGGAAATGCCACGCCAGGCACCGGCGGTGCGGCAGGCGGCAACCCGCCGTATCAAGGAGATGATCGACCTGGCCGCACGCCAATTCCCGGACTGGGGAACGCCGCAGGCGCATGAGCGCGCGTTGGTCACGGTGTGTGCGATGGCAGGCACCTTGATGCTGGCGCGTGCCGTGGACGACCCTGCGCTGTCTGCGGCCATGCGTGACGCCGTGCTGGCGCACTTCGGTGCGGCCGGTGTGGCGTAGCCCCGAATTGTTTTTGCTCAAAAATATGACGTTCGTAATATTAAGTAGAGTTTCCGCAGCAATCGCTCACCCGTTTTTCCTTCCTGACAGCCCGATTCCGTGGCGACGGCAGCGCCTCCAGCGCCGACCGGCCGGCACCTCACCCAAGAGACAGAGGCACCTATGAACAGCAAGATTGCACTTGTGACCGGAGCCTCCTCGGGCATCGGCGAAGCGACCGCCGCGCGCCTGGCCAACGCCGGCTACACGGTCTACGGCACCAGCCGGCGCGGTGGCACCTCCACAACGGCCGGCGTGCAGATGCTTGCGCTGGATGTCACCGACAACGCGTCAGTGACTGCAGCGGTGGACACCATCCTGCGCAAGGAAGGCCGGCTGGATCTGCTGGTCAACAACGCCGGCTTCAGCGTGGCGCCGTCTGCTGCGGAAGAGAGTTCCATCCAGCAGGCGCAATCGGTGTTCGACACCAATTTCTTCGGCACCCTGCGCATGACCAATGCGGTGATCGGCCAGATGCGCAAGCAAGGCGGTGGGCGCATCCTCAATATCGGTTCGGTGCTCGGCCTGGTGCCGATCCCGTACGCGGCGCTGTACGTGGCCAGCAAGCACGCCATCGAGGGCTATACGGAGTCGCTGGACCACGAACTGCGCGACTGGGGCATCCGCGTGTCGGTCATCGAGCCGGCCTACACCAGGACGGCGTTCGACACCAACGCGCTGCAGCCCGATACACCGATGGAGATCTATCAGGCAGTGCGCACGCATGTGGCCGCGCACATTGCGCAGGTCATGCAAAAGGCCGATGCACCCAGCGTGGTGGCCGACGTGGTGCTCGCCGCGGCGCAAGACGCACGCCCGAAAGCCCGCTACACCGCGGGCAAGGTCGCTCGGCAGTTGAGCTTCCTGCGCCGCCTGCTGCCGAACCGGATGGTGGGAGACGCGGTGCGCAAGGACCTCAAGCTGCACCAGGTGGCCGCAGTGCCGGCAGCGGCACATGCCGCGCAGGCCGCGGGCGTGCGCTCGTGAGCCACCTCACCACCGTAACTAGCACGCGTCTGCATGCAGGCCGGTGCGAGGTGCACCGATGAAAGCCGTCATTGTCGATCGCTACCAGAAGCGCAGGCTGGTGCGGATCGGTGAGGTGCCAGTGCCGCACGTGCGCGCCAACGATGTGCTGATCCAGGTACACGCGGCCAGCATCAATCCACTGGACCTGATGCTGCGCAATGGCGACTTCAAGCTGATGTTGCCGTTCAAGCCGCCATTCGTCCTGGGCAACGATGTTGCCGGCGTGGTGACCCAAGTCGGCCCGGCGGTGCGCGGGTTCGCGGTTGGCGATGCGGTGTTCGCCAAGACCGAACCGGGGCGCATCGGTACCCTGGCCGAGTTCGTGGCGATCGACGCGGCAGCGGTGGCGCGCAAACCGGCGCGCTTGAGCATGGAAGAAGCGGCCTCGTTTCCCCTGGTGGGCCTGACCGCGTGGCAGGCGTTGGTGGAGACCGCTGCGCTCAAGCCGGGCCAAAAGGTGCTGATTCACGCGGGCTCCGGCGGCGTGGGCACCATCGCGATCCAGCTGGCCAAACATCTGGGCGCCTTCGTCGCCGCAACCACCAGCACGGCCAATGTGGAGCTGGTCAAGCGCCTTGGCGCCGATCTGGTCATCGACTACACGCAGCAGGATTTCGAAACCCTGGTGCGCGATTACGATGTGGTGTTGCATAGCCTGGATACGCCGGTGCTCATGAAATCGGTGCGTGTGCTCAAGCGCGGTGGCGCACTGGTGTCGCTCTCCGGTCCGCCGACGCCTGCGTTTGCGCAGCAACTGGGCCTGGCAATGCCGCTGCGGCTCATCATGCGGCTGCTGAGCCGCAAGGTGCGCCAGCAGGCCAGACAGCGCGGCCTGGCGTACACATTCCTGTTCATGCGCGCCGACGGCGCGCAGCTACGAGCGCTGGCAACGCTACTCGACAGCGGCGTGCTGCAGCCGGTGGTGGATACGGTCTATCCATTCGCGCAGGCACAGGACGCGGTGACCTATGTCGAAACCGGCCGCGCCAAGGGCAAGGTGGTGGTGCGGCTGTAATCGCGCGGCATTCGCGGTGCAATGAGCAGGCGCGACATCGCGGCGCAGTGCGCAGGCGCGTTGTCACACGCTGGTGCAAGGCTATAGTGCAGCCGTGCAACGCAACTTCCTTCTGGCCAGGCGGGACAGCATGCAAGCGACCTCGACCTTCTCCACCGCGCATACCTCAGCCGCCGATTCAACGCAGGCCGTCGAGCAGTTTCTGGTGCAACTCAACCACCCGCACAAGGACCTGATTGTGGCGGTGCGCAGCGCACTGCTGTCGGCGGATGCGGCGATTGCCGAAGGCATCAAGTGGAATGCGCCGAGCTTTCGCACGGTTGAGTACTTCGCCACGCTACAACTCCGCGCCAAGACGGGGATCGCAGTGGTACTGCACCGGGGCGCCAAGGTGCGTGCGTTGCCACCGGGCGGGCTAGTGATCGATGACCCGGCGCAGTGGCTGCGCTGGCCGGCCGCGGACCGCGCGGTGCTGACCGTGCGTGACCTTGCCCATCTCGCTGCCGGGCGCGCCACGTTTCAAGCGGTGATCCGGCAGTGGATTGGTTTGCTGTAGAGCACTGTGGCGCCAGCGTAATTAAGAGCAGCGATCAAAACGACTGCGCAGCCGCCAGGCGGGCGCGGCCGCTGCTCGGAATTGACATGCACCCACGTACACACGGGTTCCTCCGCGCCGTCCGCACCCACCTGACTGCTCGCTACGTTTCTTGAGCCGCTCCAAGCACCGGCGCGCAACGCAGGAGGCGGCCGTTGCGTAAAGCCGCGCTGCGTTCAAGCATGCGGATGCAGGCAACCATCGCGCCACCCCATGCAGTCGCAGGCTGGCAATGACGCGCTGATCGACTGACAACGCATCACCACGGCGCAACCCATGCGCCGTGGTGCAGCCACGTTGATCAGTAATTGACCTGCAGCTGCAGCCGCAGCAGATCGCCTTCGACCACCGGATACGGCGCGGTGGTGACGTCGGTGCGCTTCATCTTCGAATAGGCGAAGACCAGTTCCAGCGCATCCATCGGCTGCCATTCGACGCCGGCTTCCACTTCGTCCAGGCGCATGCGTGGCGCATTGGTATCGAACTTGGAACCGCCACGGTAGGTCTGCCACTTGAGGTAAGGCAGCAGCGTGCCGTAGTTGAAGTCGTGCTTGAACATCGCCTGCACGTAACCGCCACTCAACGAACGCGTGCGGATACGCCGCTGTGCCACGTCCAGCTCCGGGCCGCGGCCCACGGTCCACTCGGCCTGCAGGCCAAACGGCTGCGGGTAATAGATGATGTGCGCGGCCACGCGTTGATCGGTGTAGCCGTTCGGCTCGGTGATGGTCGGGGTGAAGCTGCGGCCACCGATGTTCACCGCTGCCGCCGTCGGCACGAACTTGCCGGCGTAGGCATCGGCGCCCACTTCCAGGTACTGGCCGTTGGCGAACTTGAACGGGTAGGTGGCGTGCACCACCGCATGCATGCCGTCGTTGCGTTCGGCGCGGTTGGCGCCCTGGCCGTTGTACACACCGGCACCGAGTACGCCGTAGTCGCCCGAGCCCTTCAGGCCGGATTTGACCAGGTCCTGGAAGCGTCCCTTGGTCACGGTGGGGCTGTAGTAGAACACCGCACCGATGTCGCGTTCGTCGCGCAGGCCGGAGTTGAGCGCGTCGGCTCGGTCCAGCGTCAGACGGTTCTGGCTGGACTGCAGGTTTTCCCAGCCGTAAGGCATCTTCGACTGGCCCACGCGCACGCGGTATTCGCGCTTCTTGTCGAAGAAGATGTCGGCGTACGCATCGCGCAGCTGCGCGAAGTTGGAGGTGGTCGAACCTGTCGGGGTGCTTGCGAAATCCGGCTGGAAGTACAGCGACACGTGCTCGTTGAGATCGCCGCTCAGCACCAGGCGTGCACGGCGGATGCCCAGGCTCTGGTCATTGCCGATGAAGCGGTCGCCGGGCGCACGCAGGTCTTGCGCATCGCCACCGATGCCCTGGTTGTAGCGGATCTGGGTGTAGCCGCGCAGGCTCAACTTGTCGTACCACTTCTTGGGCGCGTCGCTGGCAGCGGTCGGCACGGGCGCGGCCGCCGGAGCGGGCGGCGCTGCCTGGGCCACGCCGGTGCTGGGCGCGGTGGCCGGGACTGGTGCCGCGGGCGCTTCAGGCAGGGCGGATGCCGGCAGCTTGCCGTTTTCGTCCACCTGCACGAACTTGCCCAGCTTGTCGCGCCCGGGCGCGGGCTCGGCGAAGATCTGCTTGGTCTTGCGGTCGACGTACAGCTCCAGCTCGGCGGCCAGCGTGCTGCCGCTGGCGGTCGCGCTCAGGGCGCACAGGACGGTGGCGAGATTGCGTTTTTTCATGGATCCGGCTCGGCAAGGGGAACTGGGCGGCGGTGGCGTGGCCGGCCCAGGCGCTCCTGCAAGAAGGGCGCGTGCGGCCAGATGCCGGGCACCGTCATGGCGCTCCGCAGTGCTGCCGTAGCAGCGATGGGGTGCAGTTATATTTAGGTTTGATGTCAGTTTGGTGACATCGGCAGCGCCATCCGACGGATGACTGTGTCAGCTGCATGTCCGGCAGATGTCAGTGCTGCGGCAGGCGCGGCGCAGTGCGCGCCTGCCCAGGCCGGGCGTCCACTGCCTTGGCGCGATGGCGCATGCGGCTAGCGCTGCGGGATGCGTGACCACGGCCATGGACAGCGGCGCGGAGATACAGCGCGTTGGCGTCGCCTGTGTGGTCGGTGGAGCGCGGACGACGCAGCGATGACCGCCCGGTACCGCGCGCCTACCGGATGCAGGGCCTTTGTTCGAGGGATCAATGGTGGTGCCGTTCTGCGTCTCGGAGCCAAGGATCTCCGCACGACGCCATGGCGACCAAGCCTGCACGCCATCGGCAGCGACCGGAGTTGTGTTCCTTGCGCATCGGGCGCAGCAGCGACTCAAGCCAAATTCGCTTCAGTCGGCGCGACACGCACGGCACAGGCATGCCGTCATGCCGGCAGCTGGGCGCCGCATGCCTGGCGCCCTTCTGGCCGAGTGACCGGCGCGTTCGCTCCGGCTGCGTTGGCGGCAACAGGTCTCCGCCGGGCCCACCCACCGTTCGCAGGACCTGCCTGCGAACGGTGCCGGGATCAGCCCGCCGGGTGCGCCGCCAACGCAGCGGCAATGGTGTCGCGCAGCGGGGTGGTGGGGCGGCCGATCAGCTTGCTCAAGGTGTGGCTGTCGTCGAACAGGCTGCCGCCGCCTGCGGACGCCGAACACTGCGCCAGCACCTGGGCGAAGCCGGCCGGCAGCCCGGCCTGGACCAGGGCCGCGGCATAGTCCGCCTCCGGCATGTCGTTGTAGGCCACCGGCTTGCCCGCCTGCTGCGCCAGCTCGGCGGCGTAGTCGGCCATGCTGAAGGCCTGATCGCCCGCCAGCTCGTAGATGCGCCCGGCCTGCGGTTCGGCGGAGGCCAGCACTGCCGCCGCAGCGGCTGCGTAGTCGGCACGGGTTGCGGCGCTGATCCTGCCATCGCCGGAGCTGCCGATAACCGCGCCGTGCGCCAGTTCCGGGCCGATCGAGCCGGTGTAGTTCTCGGTGTACCAACCGTTACGCAGCAGCACGTGCGGCACGCCGCTGTCGCGCAGCAGTGCTTCGGTGGTCACGTGCTCGCCGGCCAGCGAGAGCGTGCTGGTGTCGGCACGCAGCACGCTGGTGTAGGCGAGCAGACCCACGCCGGCACGCTTGGCGGCCTCGATCACGTTGCGGTGCTGCTCCACGCGCGCGCCCACCGCGTTGGAGGACACCAGCAGGACCGTGCCGACCCCGGCGAAGGCGGCGTCCAGCGAGGCCGGGTCGGCGTAATCGGCGCGACGTACGCTGATGTCGCGTTTTGCGAATGCCGATAGTGACGCGGTCTCGCGCGCGGTTGCTACGATGCGGCCGGCAGGCACACGCTCAAGCAACGCATCGACGATCAGCGCTCCCAGCTGTCCGCTGGCGCCGGTGACAAGAATCAGGGGGGAGGTGTGTGCCATGATGCGCTCCGTCAGGTATCGATAAGAGGTTTGGTCTAGTATTTAGACCGGAAGTCCAGCGAGCCTATTGTCGGGGTCGTCCCATCCTCCGCAAGGAGGCAGTTTTTCTCCCCCTGGTTACCGTGAGATGCCCTGTGAATGCCATTGCCCTGTTTCCGCCGCCGCCGTCCCTGGAAGGGCCGTTCGACGCCACCAAGTGCCCGGTGCGCGATGTGCTCGACCAGATTGGCGACAAGTGGACCTTGCTGATCCTGCTCACGCTGATCCCTGGCCCGTCCCGTTTCAGCGCCATCCAGCGCGCCGTGCCGGATATCTCCAAGCGCATGCTCACCCAGACCCTGCGCAACCTCGAGCGCAACGGCATGATCACCCGCAAGGTCTACGCGACCAAGCCGCCGAGCGTGGAGTATGCGTTGGCCAAGCTGGGCGTGGCGCTGCTCGGCCCGGTCTCGCAGCTGCTCAACTGGGCCGGCGAACACCACGCCGACATCCGCACCGCACGTGAGCGTTTCGACCGCGCGCAGACCGCCGGGCTGATGGAAGCCAACGACCCGATCGCCTGACGCTGCGCGTTGCCGCGGTCACGGCGATCGCGGTGACCGCGGCAGCGTATGCGCGCCGACGCTGGTGCACGCGTCAGGTCGCTCCTGCGATGCACCGGCATGCACGGCGAACGTTGGACTGGGTGACCTAGGTGTTGGTAGTTCGATAGTCGGCTGCCCGGCGTGTATGCCTCAGCGCTCGTTTGGTCGCCTGCGGCAACGTCGCCGTGACTCGGCGTCGCGCATCGCTCTGCATGCCGCTCATACGGCTCTGACCGCGTGATGCCTTGTACTCGTTGCTGCTGCGCGCCGAATGTTCGTCCGGGCGCGCAATCCTCTGCGGCTGCGCATTGGCACGGCCGCGACACCTGAGCGGATGGTTGTTGGCCCACTACCGGCACGGCCCAGGACATCCAGTCGGGCCACCACCGTTGCATGCATCGGCAGCTCCGCTAGGGCATGCGTTGCCATCGGCCCGTGAAAACACACTCACAAAGGCGCGCGGCGACTAAACATCTTTTTCGGGTGCGCACACCGGCCATCACCGCAAACCGTTGCGCTGCAATGTGCAGCGTCATCTGCTATCGCAGCGATCGGAAATACCAATCGAAGCCGGCTCAAGCGTAAGCGCCCAAGTCCGATAAGGCGACACCAGCCCGTCGGATCCAGCGCACATGTCCCTAATCGGTTCCTCCTCAACCGCCGTCCGGCGCACCGCCGGCGTCGCCTTGCTGGCGCTGTGGTGCGGTTGGATCGCCGTTGCCTGGACCACGCCGCAGGCTGCTGCCGGCGATGCGGCCAGCGCCTGGGCGCGCGTGCAGGCCAGCCTGCCGGCGCTGTCGACCGCACCGATGCTGGTCGGCGTCGTGGGTGCCTGCAATTGCGACGGCGCCGCCGATGCACGTGACTGGGCGTTATTGAGCCAGGCGGTTCGCGCGCGCGGCGGGCGCGTCCAGCAGATCGATGTGCCGGCCCTGCATGGCAGCGGCTATGCGGTGTGGCTGCTTGGCGCCGATGGCCAGCCGCGCTATGCCGGCCCCGCGCAGGGCAGCGCGGTATGCGGGCGTGCCGGTGCGGCAGAGTGGCCGCGTTGGCTACCGCAGGTCTTGGCACGCCCGGCGGATGCCGCGCTGGTGGCACCGTGCGCCTGTGCTGCGGGGGTGTCGGCATGAGCAGCACCGCACCGCACGCACCCACCGCGCAGCTGGCCTCGGGCTACGCCAACCGGCTGGCGATCAAGGCCGACCGTCTCTTTCTCTGGCTCGCCACCTTACAGAGCGCTGGCTCGCTGGCGCTGGCCTGGTATCAGGGGCAGTGGACGCCCTTCCTGGCGGTCACGCTGCCCAGCCTGCTGCTGATGCTGTGGCAGGCGCGCTTCAATCCCGGCACGCGGCTGACCAGTGTGACCACCGCGCTGGTGCTGATGGCCTTGGTGGCTGCCACCATCCAGCAGGCACACGGGCTGGTGGAAATGCACTTCGGCGTTTTCGTGATCCTGGCGCTGCTGTTGTACTACCGTGACTGGCTGCCGGTGGTGGTGGCCGCCGCCGCGATTGCCGTGCACCACCTCGCGTTCTACTGGCTGCAGGCGCGTGGTCTGCCGGTGCAGGCCTTCAGTGCCGGCAGCGGGTTTGGCATCGTCGTGCTGCACGCCGGCTATGTGATCGTGGAAACCGCCTTCGTCTGCGTCATGGCCGTGCAACTGCGACGCCAGCTGGACGCGCTGGACCATGAAGCAGAGGCGCTGGCGCAGCTTGCCGACACGCTGGCCAAGGGCGACGCCTTGCCGCCGGCCATCATGCAGCAGCATTTTCGTGGGGGTTCGCTGGCGCAGGCGCTGGTGCGCATGAGCGCGCAGGTGCAGGAACGCATCACCACGCAACAGCAGCTGCTGCAGGAAAACCGCCGGATCCGCCTGGCGCTGGATGCCTCGGCCATGGCTGTGGCCATCGTCGACACGCATGGCGATGCGATCTACCGCAATCACTCCTTCGCACAATTGAGCGCGCGCAGCGATGCGCACACCGTGCAGCAGGCGCTTGCCGAGGCCGCACAGCGGCGTGCTGTCGAAAGTGGCGCAGGCGCGCGCGCGCTTGGCGCACTGCAGCTGCAGGAGAGCGTCACGCCCGTGCACGATCACGACGGCACGCCACTGGGCGTGGTGGTGGAATGGCAGGACCGCACCCAGTCCTTGTTGCTCGAAGCGCAACTGACCACCGTGATTGCGCAAGCCACCCGCGGCGAGCTCGGCGCGCGGCTGCATGGACATGCGCACGACAGCGCCTTGGGCCAGCTGGCCGAAGGCATCAACCGCTTTCTTGCGGTTACCGAAGACAGCTTGCAGGACATGCGGCGCATGCTGTCGGCACTGGCGCACGGCGACCTGTCGCAACGCATCGATCGCGCCTGCGAGGGCGTGTTCGACCACATGAAGCGCGATGCCAATGCCACGGCCGATGCGCTTGCCCGCATCATCGTGCAGATCCGCAGTTCCAGCGGCGCCATCAATGCGGCCACCGGCCACATTCTGCACGGCAACGACGCACTGGAGCAGCAGGTGCGGCGCCAATCGATCACGCTGGGCGAGGCGGCGCAACAGATGCAGGCCGTGCTTGGCACCATGCAGCAGCACAGCGCGCAGGCAGCCGATGCCGATGTGCTGGCTGCCGCCGCATCGGAAGCGGCGCGTGCAGGCGGCGACACCATGGGCAAGGCGATGGGCACCATGCAACAGATGGAAGCCGCCTCGCGGCGTATCCAGGACATCATCGCCGTCATCGATGGGTTGGCCTTCCAGACCAACATCCTGGCGCTCAACGCTGCAGTGGAAGCGGCGCGTGCAGGCGATGAAGGTCGCGGGTTCGCGGTGGTGGCCAGCGAGGTGCGCGCGCTGGCACTACGCTCCTCCACCGCCGCCAGCCAGATCAAGGCGTTGATCGGCGAGTCGGTGGCGCACGTTGAAGCCGGTGTGCAGCAAGTACGCAGCGCCGGTGCCGGCATGCAGCACATCGTGACCACCATTGGCCAGGTGAGCAGCACGCTGAGCACGATTGCGGTCGCCTCCGAGCAAGAGGCCGGCAGCATCGCGCAGGTGCATCAGACCTTGAGTCGCGTGGATATCGACATGCGCGACGGCGTGCTACGCATGCAGGAGGCCAGCACCGCCGCGCGTGCCATGGGCGACCATGCCGCACAGCTGGAAGATGCAGTGAGCCTTTTTGTAGAAGACGCAGCGCCCACAGCGCAGAGTGCTGCAAGACAGGCACGCCATGCCGCGTGAGCAACACTGTGGTGGTCTATAGCCAACGCGGCGTCACCCGGCAATACGCGGCGTAGGCGGGGCCAAACTGCGCCGCCAATGCGCGCTCCTCCGGCAGGATCTGGAGCCGCGTGATTGCCAGCACGTAGGCACCCACCAGGACCAGGGCGGCGTCCTGCTGCAGCGACACGATCCAGCCGCTCAGCAGCAGCGCATGGCCGAGATACATCGGGTTGCGGGTGTAGCGATGCAGGCCCGTGGTTACCAGCTGCGTTGCACGCTGCGGCGTGAGCGGGTTGATCGTGGCCCGGCCCTGGCAAATGTCAGCTTTGGAAGCACATTCAACGCGATGCCCCCGAGCACACAGGTGCCGGCCATCAACATCCGGCCCGGCAGCGGGAGCGATGCCCGGTAACAGCGCTGCCGTGCCGGCGGCGACCACGCCCAGCAGCACAAGCAGCACAGGCGGTGGAACGCGTGTTTCTAGCCGTTGCAGCATCCAGACGCTCCGCCGTGCTCAGTGCCGCAGGGAAGCCGGCGGTGACATGCCTGCAATCTTGCGCGTCATCGCTCGGCCGAGGTATTAGCTGCCGGAGGCCGGCGTGCCCTTGCGTAATGCGCGCAGCTTGCCGGTGAACCAGGATTGGCTCGGTACTGCCGCCGCGCCACCACATCGCACCTCGTACGGCTTGCCCGACATGCTGCTCTTGGTCGCAGCAAGCTCGATAAAGGATTCGGCGCTGGTAACCAGGCCCTTCTTCTGCAGGTAGTCGTACTTGCGTTGCAAGTGCTCGCTGGCTTTAGGCGCCGAATACCACGACCCGTTGCGCGAGAACTCGCAGTTGGAGCTCTTCAACGCCGCGAACAGCTGGTTGATCTCCCGTGTCGTGGCAGGGGCTACGCCTTGCGCAAACGCCGATCCCGACACCAGCAAGCAGATGAGCCACACTTTCTTCTTCATCGTGAATCCATTCGCCAAGCGTTGTTTCGGAAGATGCGAAGCATAGGCCAGAACAGCAGTGCCAGTATCGCTTTGCAGCCGCTGCCGTGCAGCGGGATCTGGTTCATGGACGGCTGAATGATTGCGTGCGCCCAGAGCGAACGTTCCCGTGGCGTCGCATGGGCGAAGGCTCACAACACCCTGCAGCACTGCGCCTCGACGCGACCGAAGCCTCGCCGCTCCGATGCGCTGCTCGACCACTCTCTAGGCAGCGCGTTCGCGCAGCTGGAAGATATTGCCTTCCGGGTCAACGGCATTACAGGCAACGAAGCCGGCGCCGCGCCACTGCTCTGGCAAAATTTCGCCGCCAAGCGCAGCTGCAAGCCCGGCGAGCTGCGTGATACTCGGGACGGTGAAAAAGAACTTGAGCGCGGTGTTCTCACGCCTGCTGGGCGGATCGGCGATGGTGATGGAGGCGGCGATTTCCTCAGGTATTGCATGGATGACAAGTTGCAACGCGGCTGCGTTCAGCACAACCAATTCCTTGCTGGAATGGATCGCTTGCATACCCAGCAGGCGCTGGTAAAAAGCCGCCACACGCTCAAGATCCTTGGCATAGATAAACAAGCCGGAGCTGGCAGCTTGCGACATGGCTTGACCTCGGGTCTGGTTGGTAGCGACTAGTCTGCCCCAACAAGGCTCCAGGCAAGAACTAAGAGCGGCTAACAAAACGTAGCGAGCAGCCGTCAGGTGGGTGTGGACGGCGCGGAGGAACCGGAGTGTACGTGGGTACATGCCGATTCCGAGCACCGGCCGCGCCCGCCTGGCGGCTGCGCAGTCGTTTTGATAGCTGCGCTAAGCCGGCCGCAGGCCCATGGAGCCTGGCTTATGCAGTAGCGTGGACAAAAGCCTCTCGCAAAAGCTCCTTCATCTCATCTAACTCTTCGAGAAGACGAAGCTTTGCCACCACGGTAACCCGCTTCCCGTCCGTCGCCACCTTGACGAAGAGTGGATGCGCAACACGGCGCTCCAGGTGGATGGCCAGCCTGATCGCATCCGACATGATGATGGCATCGGCAAAGACCCGGTCGCGGCGAAACAGCACGTAGCGCTCTCGGGTCACAAGTTCCACCGGGCCGAGCGAGCGCACAAACTGCTCCAGCGCTCCATACAGCGCCACCAGCCCGGCCGGCCGATCGCGCAGCACCTGCGCCGGGTCACCCAGTCCGCAAGCGTGCCGCTGATGTGTTCGCGTGAACGCACGCCTGCACGTCGGGCAAGCCCACATCTGTTTCATGGCGATCCAGGTGACTGAGCTGGAATGGCTGATGAGCGCGCGCTCACCTGGTGAGTGTCGGGTCGCTCTTTCATCCAAGCAAGCGCTGCTGCCAGAGGGCCAAAAGCGCTTACTTCGCCAAGTAGGGCACCAGAACGATCAGCCAGATCTCGCAACAGCTCGCGCCATCGCCGTGCTCTCTCATGTGTATGCGGACGGCGCGCAGGAACCGGAGTGTACGGGGTACATACCGATTCCGAGCACCGGTCGCCTGACGACTGCGCAGTAGTTTTGACAGATGCTCTTATTACCAGGCGCAGCTAAGCAAAATTTAGGCCCAAGCCCGCTAATACCTTTGCCTGCCGCGACAGCAGAGACGCCGTAAGCAGATACGGCTCAGGGATCGGCTGGCGTATATCGCAGCAGATCGCTGCCGACAAAGTAGTTGCCGTAGTACTCGTTCTTTCGAAGGCCGGGGTGTGCTGCAAAGTCGATATAGGGTGCAGCGCAGTGTGGGCAGCGAAACGGATTCATATAGCGATAGGCCGACCCATCCGGTGCCAGCGGCAGCCGTTCTTCCAGTGCACGCAGCTGCTCGGGGTCCGGCTCTGTCAATGCAGCCGGACTGCCCGCAATATGGTCCTCCACCGTGATGGTGTACCTGCCTGATTCCGAGTAGAAATAGCCCGCGTTGCTGAAGCCGGCGTGGTAGGAACGGATCAGAAACGAACGTTTGCAGTGGTCGCATTCACAGGAAAGCAGCACGTTGCCACCGGTGACTAGTCCACTGAAGTGCAGACCCCTGGCAAAAAGCCCCTTGCCTGCAAGTGCGGTACTGCTGACGCTGGCGCCCGGCAGGAAGAACGGCTGAAATCTGATCCCGTCTGCTTGCCCATTCGCAAACGCGTCTGGATCTAGCTGCTCGGTCTGGGAAATGACACAGTCTGCCTGGCACCCCAGGTTGGGATGTACGCGAATGGAGAAGTGGAACCATCCTGTCGCAGTACCAAGTTCATGCCGATGCACACCTCCCGCCGAGTCGGCAAATTCCAGGACGCTATCGGCTTTCAACCATGCGGAAGGCTTGATCTCACACGGGACATCGCTCTGGCTAATGCGACACAACTCCCGCCCATCGGCACGAACAATCAGTAATGGAGCGGCTTGCTTCTTGAAGATGGAGAACATGCGTTCCTTGGCGGTAATGCTGGAATGACAGATTGGAGTACTGGCGCGAGCGCAGCAGAACAATTTTAGCTCTTCAGAACGTCAAACGCCGTGCTTGTCCTCAATGTTTTCCTCTTGAAGGCCATGCCTACACTGGCAGGCGCAGTCAACGCAAAACCGAACTGCTGGTAGAGCTTATACGCCTCACCATCCGCAATCAGGCTGACATACGCAGACGCAGGTACTTCGCGTTCTATGTAGCTTGCGATCTCACCCATGACAGCCTTGCCCAGACCACGGCCCTGATGCGCTGGCAAAACGGCGATGTCCACGACCTGATAAAAACAGCCGCCATCGCCGATGACGCGCCCCATCGCTACCGGCTCGCCATCGCAAAGCACCTGCACGCTGAACAGCGAGTTGGGCAACCCGCGCTCGGCCGCTTCCAACGCTTTCGGGCTCAAGCCGCTTGCTTGGCGAAGATGACGATACGCTTCGATAGTCGGCGTTTGATGTACGACACGATATAGAGATGATGGGAGCATGACGGGAGTGCTTTAGGGATGGTCTGAATTTGATGGTGTTGTTAGTTCTTGGAAAAGGCCAAGGACCGTAGCAAGCTCTGGATTATTTAAGGACGCCATATCACGCGCGGATGCGGTGAGTGGCAAGAGCAAAGGAAGTAGTACGAGAAGTCTCATCAGAGACCTAACGCCTGAATTAAGCCGGCCCGCCAAGCGGGTTCGGCTTGAATGAATTGTTAGGCACTGCCGACACCTACAACAACGCAGATTGCCGGTGTGGTTAGAAACCAGACAATTGGCAGCCAGACGAGCTTGCGTGCCCGAAGCCACAGCGGTTTGAGGTGGGGCGGGATAGTAGACGACGGCTGTGTGATCCAGCTCAGCTCACAAAAATTGTTGTGGTAGCCAGGACCAAGACCAGGAAATTGCGTGAGGTGTTCCCAGGCAGCTCGATCAACGGCCAAAAGATCTTGGCGAAAACGGATGTTGAGTAGCGCGCCAGCCCCGCCTGCAAGTGCAAGACTACCCACGGCATAAAGCGTGATTAGCCACTCTCGTGGACCGACCACTCCGAAACGAAGCAAAAGAACCCAAGCTGCCAAAATTCCCCACGCAAAAAATAGCCATCGAACTTTCATGCGGTGCCTAACGCCTGAATTAAGCCGGCCCACAGCAGGGCGGCGATTGAGTGCAAATATAGCCGAAGGCGTGCACCTAGGCGCCGCCCTGATGTGGGCTCGGCTTGAATGAATTGTTAGGGAACCTCTGCACAACTCTTTCGCCAGCTTCCGATCAGTCCCTGGGGCACTCTCCGTAACTCGCAAGTTATTGATTTGCAACATGAGCGACCGCCGCAATCAAGCGAAATCCCAAGTTAGTTCGCAACGCCACGAGTTGTTCAGAGGTTCCTTAGGCCGCGGCTCCACATTCAAAAGTCGCGTGTGACTACGAATTATCCTTAGTACGGACACGGTGCGCGACCCAGTTTAGCCCAACCCACAACACGGCTAGATATGCAAAGGCGGCCGAGACGTAAACAGTTGAACCAAAAGTCTTGAGCCAAGGTGTTGCTACCCCAAGCAAGAAGACGCCAGCCAAGGCAAGCACGAAATAAACGAGGCGCGCTTTGGAGTCTTTGGTCACAAGCAGCTTCTCTCCGCGGCCTAACGCTTGAATTAAGCCGAGTTGCGAAGCAACTTCGGCTTGAATGAGTTGTTAGGGGCGTCTGTCGAAATACAATACGACGTAGTAGTGCTTCTCACCGTCCACCTCGCGCCGCATAAAGCTTGAGAATACGGAAGCGTCTTTGGGTTGAGACAGTGGCGCCATTTGGGTCTTGCCCGGACTTTCTACCATCTCCAAAGCCTTAGCCTCAAATGAAGTTGCAGTCATCTGGCTTGTGGCAGGCGCAACGTTGTCCGGTGTTTCAAGAGGCCCGAATAGCTTAGCCATGGTGCCGTAAAGCGCGAGCCACACCTTCGCCCCTCCCTTAGAATCTTGCCCTTCATACAGATAGACGCCGATCCGGCGGAGCTGCTTGTCTGCGAAGAAGAACTGGAAATTCTGCTCTTTACCGTCAAAGACGCCTTTGTACGTTTCAAGATCGCCGTTACTAAACGACTTGTAGGGCCCGCACTCGGTGATACCCGCGACCTCTTCCTGAGACATGCCGAACTTCCACGGCAACGAGTCGCAGCCGGCAAAAGCCTGGCCAGCGATGGTGCAACAAACCAGCAGTAACAGACTGCGATATCGCATGGTAGACGCCCCTAACGCCTGAATTAAGCCGAACCGCGAAGCGGGTTCGGCTTGAATGAATTGTTAGGAAGCGAGCTCAGTGAAGAATGTGAGCCTGTTGCCGTCTGGATCTGTTACTAGGATCTCGCGGGTTTTCCATGCGGTGTTATGCCGCGCGCCAGATTGCACAAGTCCTGCTGCTTGAAACGCCTGATGGCACTCGTCTACATCGGGAACAGCAAAGTAGACGGCACCACCTACCTGACAGTCATCCGCGTGTTCTGTCAGAAAGATCGTTTGGTCTCCGCGAGTAAGCCGCGCAAAGACCGGAAAATCCGGCTCGTGTCGATACTCCCAATCGACGGTGAATCCAAGCCCCTGAACGTAGAACGGAAAACTGGCGGAAGCACTGGTTACCCGAAGGATGGGGGTCACTGTCTGAGTCACGATGATCTCTCCTTGCTGCCTAACGCCTGAATTAAGCCGAGCCGCGAGGCGGCTTCGGCTTGAATGAATTGTTAGAGATGATGCCCTTGAACGTGAAGTAGAAGGCCGTGCTGCCGATTATACCGAGGGCGCCGGCATTAAAAACAAGCTGAATATAATCGGCCCAGTCAGATCTTAGTAGAGTGTTGGCTAATAATGCGATGGGTAGAGATCCGATGAGAAATCCCGCCGAAAGCATTGAGCGGAGCACGAATTTGTTTGTATGCACTAGCCAAAGTGACACCGGCAAACCAAGAATAACTACATGAGCAATGGCGAAAATCATGCAGAAACCGATTAAGGCCAGGAAAGAAATGACGTCTTCGCCGCTGCATAGCGCTTTCCCGTTCAAAACCATACCAGCAAAAACAAAAGCCAGAGCAGGCGCGAGTGCGGCTGCCAGAAATGCTGTTACAACTGCAATAAAAGTTCTCATCAATTCTAACGCTTGCATTAAGCCGAGTTGCGAAGCAACTTCGGCTTGAATGAGTTGTTAGGCAGTGAGTG